>QKEI01000055.1 GCA_003251795.1 Candidatus Muproteobacteria bacterium | reverse complement strand
CGAGGTGTGCCCCGTCGTCGATAAGATACTGGAAATGGGGGACGGTGACGTGGCACTCGGCACCGTGCGCGCATGCGAGGCCGGCGTGCTGGATATCCCGTGGTCGCCCAACCGCTTCGTCAAGAGCCGGGTATTGCCAGCACGTGATGCCGACGGCTATCTGCGCATCTTCGATGCTGCCGCCCTGCCTATTCCGAAAGACGTGCTCGAATTCCATGAGCAGCGCCTGCGCCAACGTGCCGAGCGCGAGCGCTGCCGCTACGACCGCGAACTCGCCGTCAGCAGCGTCACCGAGATCTCCGAGCCGCTAGCGAAACTCGTGCCTTTTCCCTGGTCCCAGTAGCGCGCGGATTTGCCTACCATGACCAAAACAGCGCGCCGCACATCGATTATGCTGGTGTGCGGTACTCTCGTTATTACGCTCAGCCTTGGGATCCGCCACGCCTTCGGGGTTTTTCTGCGTCCCGTCAGTATAGATCTGTCATTGACTCGCGAGGCCTTCGGATTCGCTGTCGCCTTACAAAATCTACTGTGGGGAATCGTCCAACCGTTCACCGGCATGTTCGCCGACCGATTCGGAGCCGCTCCCGTGCTCGTTGTCGGCGGCCTGACATACATCGCGGGTCTGTTGCTCGCAGCCACCAGCAGTAACGCGACCGATCTCTATGTCAGCGTTGGGTTGCTGATCGGCCTCGGCTTGAGTGGCACCAGCTATGCCGTGGTGCTCGGTGCCGTGGGTCGTGCGGTTTCATCGGAGAAGCGCAGCGTTGCGCTCGGGATCGCCACTGCCGGCGGATCCTTCGGCATGTTCGCCATCGTCCCGGGCAGTCAGCTGTTGCTGTCCCACTTTGGGTGGATACTGGCGTTGCTGATATTGGCTGGTACGGCCGCGCTGATGCCGTTGCTGGCCTTGGGGTTCATCGGTAACGAACGCCGCGCGGTTGCATCCACCACGCTTTCCTTATCGCAAGCGCTCGTGCAAGCGAGAAAGCATTCAGGTTATTGGCTGCTAAATGCTGGTTTCTTTGTCTGCGGGTTTCAAACCGTGTTCATCGCCACGCACCTGCCAGCATTTCTTGCCGATCAGTCGATCTCACCGCTGATCGCTGCCTCAGCGCTGGCCCTGATTGGGTTCTTCAATATCATCGGCACCTACCTATGGGGCTGGTACGGTGACAAGTACCGCAAGAAATATCTACTGAGCACGTTATACCTCGCGCGTGCCTTGGTCATCGCCTTGTTCGCGTTGTTGCCGATCTCGAGTACTTCGGCGCTGCTGTTCGGGTCAGCGGTCGGGTTACTTTGGCTGGGCACCGTGCCGCTTACCAGCGGGCTGGTGGCACAGATCTTCGGTCTGCGCTATCTGGCCACGTTAGTGGGGATTGTCTTTCTCAGTCACCAGCTAGGCAGCTTCTTGGGAGGATGGCTCGGCGGCTACGTGTTCGACGTCACGGGCTCCTACGACCTAGTGTGGCTGGCTTCGATCGTGCTCGGTGTAGTGGCGGCAATACTGCACTGGCCGATTGCAGACGCGCCGTTGTCGAGCATATACGCTGAGATCGAACCGGCGCCGTGAACGCGCGAGCGCACACCCGTGCGACGAGCTGCCGCACATCGGGCCAGTACAGCGAGCAGCTTTCCGCTACCCCGAGCGGTGAGGATGGACCGTCGCCTTGAGCTGACGACTTAGCTTACAGCGATGCCGACAATAATGAGGATCGCAAAGGCGCCTACGAGTACAACCCAAGGATTCTTCTTGATGAACTGCATTTGGCTTCTCCGACTAAATAGATACTTACGGGAAGTTTATGTTAAGTCATCCTCTTTATATTTGACAAACAAAAATATACACGTCTTAATATCGGAATTTCCGATATTAAAATGGGCCTATGGATACCGAGTGGGCGCGCACTTTTCTGACCGTCGTCGCAACAGGTAACTTTATGCGGGCCGCGGATCGCCTGCATGTAACCCAATCCACCGTCAGCGCCCGCATCCGAGCGCTAGAACAACAGCTGGGCTGCATCCTTTTTGTACGCAACAAGGCCGGGGCCACGCTGACACCGGCCGGGCGACAATTTCAAAAACACGCGGCGACCCTGGTCCGAACATGCGAACAGGCGCGTCAGGATGCCAGCATCGCTCACGGGTACCGCGCGGTGCTGACGGTTGGCGGGCGCTTTGCGCTGTGGGTGGAGTTGCTCGTGAAGTGGCTGCCACTCATGCGGCAACTAGCCCCCGACGTATCGCTGCGCGCCGAGATGGATGTTGATGACGGACTCATGCACCGACTCGTGGATGGAACTCTGGACATCGGCGTCATGTATACGCCCCAGAGTCGACCGAGCCTCACCGTCGAGTACCTGTTTGACGAGCATCTTGTGCTCGCGACCAGTGATCCTGCGGCAACCGGTCACCCCGGAGAGGGCTATGTATTCATCGACTGGGGACCAGAGTTCTTGGCCAAACACAGCATGAACTTCCCCGATTTCGGTACGCCCACACTGGTCGTTGGCATCGCCTGGTTGGGTCTGCAACACATTCTGCAATATGGGGGCTCGGGCTACTTCCCGATGCGGTTGGTGCGCCGATACATCGAAAGCGATCGACTGCATGAAGTTCGCGATGCCCCGAGCTTCACGCAACCGGTATACATGGTCTACCCAGCTGAGCGCGATGCCGACTTGTTTGGCCCGGCGTTGAGCTCGTTGCGTGACATTGCGGCCGCCGCGCAAATCGAGGAACAGCGCTAGGCGATTCTCTTCCTTGTTGCACCCGACCGGGTGCGCCATCGCTCGAAAGTGGCGTGAGCCGCCGGCGCCGGCAGGCTCCATGTTACACTCCGCGATATGACCGCGTAGCATCAGCAAACAATACAGAAGTAATTAATGTCAGCTCTCACACCAACAGATGCGCATAGGCCGGTGATTCGTGGCACGCGTCACATGGTCGTTGCCGGTCACTATCTCGCCGCACACGCCGGCTTTGCCGTGCTTGAGGCTGGCGGCAATGCGATCGACGCTGGTGTTGCTGCCGGGCTAGTGGAGGGCGTGGTCGAATCGGATCAGGTAAACATTGCCGGCGTCGCACCGATCATCTTGTATCTCGCCGATCGCCGTGAGGTAGTCACGATCAGCGGCGTTGGCACATGGCCGCGGGCGGCGACTTGCGAACTCTTTCAGTCTCAGCACGGGGGTACTATTCCGAAGGGGCTGTTGCGCACGGTGGTGCCGGCCGCGCCGGCGGCGTGGGTACTGGCACTCGAGCGTTTCGGTTCCATGAGCTTCGGCGAGGTGGCGAGCGCGGCCATTCGTCTGGCACGTGACGGCTTTGCCATCGACACCTATACGGCCGCGCAGATCCGCCTGCATGCCGATGACTACCGGCGATGGCCATCGAATGCGGAGATTTACCTGCCGGATGGAGAGCCGCCGCAGCCCGGGCAGTTGTTCGTGCAAAGCGATCTCGCGCGCACCTTGCAGTACATGGTGGATGAGGAAACAGCAGCGGCATCCGCGCATGGGCGGTCAGCTGGATTGCAAGCGGTACATGACGCGTTCTATCGCGGCGACATCGCCCAAACGATCGTGCGCTACCATCGCGACAACGGCGGGCTGCTGCGCGAACAAGACTTGGCCCAATTCAGCGTCGACATCGAACCGCCGGCGCGCACGCATTTTCAGGGGCTCGACATCTATACCTGTGGCTTTTGGTGTCAGGGACCAGTACTGCTGCAGGCTCTAAATATGCTGGCGGGCTTCGACCTGCAGCAGTTCGAACATAATACGCATGCTTATATTCACGTGCTCGCGGAAGCGTTGAAGCTGGCGTTTGCCGATCGCCATCATTACTACGGTGATCCGCGCTTCGTTGATGTGCCGATGGAGGGATTGTTGTCGAAGGACTACGCGGCACAGCGCCGCCTGCTGATCCAAATGGATCGGGCGTGGCCGGAGATGCCACCAGCCGGAGATCCCCGTCTTGGTAAAGCAACAGCGGCGACAACCAACCCGGCGAGCACAGCGACCAACAGTCCACCAATGTCGCGCGACACAACTTATGTCTGCGTCTGGGACAGTGCCGGCAACGTATTTGCGGTTTCGCCCAGCGATACGAGCTCTGAGACTGTGGTCATCCCCGGCACCGGTCTCTGCCCGTCGGCCAGGGGTACACAATCTTGGGCGGACCCGAATGTAGCCGCCAGCATCGCCCCCGGTAAGCGTCCACGGCTGACGCCAAATCCGGCGCTGGCCCTGCGCGACGGGCGCCCGCACCTCGCCTTCGGCACACCGGGTGGCGACACACAGCCGCAGTCGATGCTGCAAGCCCTGCTCAATATGGTCGTGTTCGGCATGGACCCGCAAAGCGCGGTCGAATCACCGCGCTTCATCTCCTGGAGCTTTCCCAACTCGCGCGAACCCCATAGCTATCATCCGGGCTTGCTGATGCTTGAGAGTCGTATCGCCCGCGAGATCGGTGATGCCCTCGCCGCCCTCGGGCACCGAGTGAAATGGTGGCCGCCGCGCACCGGTGAGGCTGGCGGCGTGTGCGTGATACGGCGCGATGCTGACAGTGGCATCCTGCACGCGGGTGCTGATCATCGCCGCGCTGGATACGCCGTCGGCTGGTGAACGCAAACATCGCACAACTATCAAGCGCCAAGATTGATAAGTACCACCCCGGCTACAACGATTACCGCGGCGGCGATACGTTGCACGCCGAAGGCCTCACCCAGCAGGCGCGTACCGATCCAGGCGCCGATGATTACGCTGGTCTCCCGCAGCGCCGACACTGGCGCCATCGCCCCCAGACTGAGTGCCCAAATTGCTAGACCGTAGGACCCGAAGTTAAACAGGCCGGCGATGACCGTCGACTTCCAGCGCTGCGTGAGAAATCGCTTTGCCTGCGTGCCACGCATCACGAGCGCAATGAGCGTGATAGGTACGGCAAATAGCACAAATAACCAGCCGATAAAGCCGGCTGGACTGCCCGACAAACGCACACCTATGCCATCGACAACCGTGTAGCTCGCGATCATGACGCCGGTGGCCAACGGATAGACGATCGGGCGCCAACCGCGTAGCCCGAACCCACTGGTCAACAACAGACTCGCGACGCCACCGCAGATCAGACCAACACCAGTGAGCGCGGCAGGCGTAAGGTGCTCACCCGCGAACCATACCGACCCTATGGCTACCAGTAATGGCGCGGAACCTCGCGCCAGCGGGTAGGCGTGAGACAAATCGCCATGACGATAGGCGGCAACCAGGAAAAAGAAATAGAGATTGTTCAGCAGCGCTGACAGGATGATGAATTTCCAGCTCGCCGGCGCGGGTGTGGGAGCGAGCAGAATCATCACCGGAGCTAATAGCGCAGTGACGAAGATAACCGCTGCCATACTCATCAAGCGGTCTTCTCCGACTTTCACCAATGCATTCCAGGTAGCATGCATGACGGCGGAAGCCAGCACGATGACGATGACAAACGGGTCCATTGCAGACTAGCGGCTAAGTCTTGTCATTCTTATGTAACTCAACCCGAAGTGGGAGAGCCTGCGTGCGCTCTCTTTCGGTGTGCGTGGCTGCGTGCAGCTATTTGGCGGCGCCTTCCATCAGACGGTCATACTGCTGCTGCGCCGCTGCCGCCTCCCGGCTCAGCCATTCCCTGAAGGCAGCAATTTTCGGTAGATTCTCCCGCCCTTCAGGACACACCAGATAGTAAGCCATGGTCGAGGGGCAGGGAATATTGAACAGCTTGACTAGACGGCCGGCAGCGATGTCATCGGCCACGTGCGCGCTGCGCACCATCGCCACGCCTTGCCCGTCGACCGCTGCTTGCAGCGCCATGTTGGTATCGGGGAAACGCGTGCCTTCGGTCAAGGTGACGTCACCGACCCCGACCTTCTGGAACCAGTACTCCCAGCTCGGGTGGCGTGGATCTTGACGTCGCAATAGCAACGGATAGCGCAGCAGGTCTTTGGGCGCCGAAGGTCTACCGATGCGTGCCAACAGCTGTGGGCTGCACACTGGAAACAGGTGCTCCCGCAACAACAATGTGGTGCGTAAACCCGGGTAATTACCGTGCCCCAGGCGGATAGCAGCGTCTACATCTTCGACTTTGAAATCGATCGGGTTATCACTGGTAGAGATCCATACGTCGATGTTGGGATGCTGCTCATGGAAATGTCCCAGGCGCGGAACCAACCACCTGACGGCGAATGACTCCAGCATGTCGACGCGCAGCGGGTCGCGCAATGCCTCGGATTGCAGCGTCTCGAGCGTGACCGTCATCTTTTCAATGAAGGCACGTACCAGCGGTGCTAACGCCTGGCCGTTGCGTGTCAACGCCAAGCGTCCAGCGCGGCGGTCGAACAATTTGAGACCCCACAGCTCCTCCAGATGACGTACCTGATGGCTGATAGCGCTCTGCGTGACGTTCAGCTCGTCCGCTGCCTTAGTGAAATTGAGATGGCGGGCAGCGGCTTCGAGCGCGCGCAAGGCGGCAATTGGCGGCAAACGCTGGGGCATGTATGCTCCGGGATACACATGAATGATTGCTCATACAGTCTATGGGCGTACTCTCTTTCAAGTCAAACTGCGGGTACCAACAAAGCGGTGACCCATAAACCTACATCACAACACCACCGCGGGTAGCGACGTGACGACACGCGCAACTCATCGAAGCGCGCCCTCACTTCGGTCGATCATTTTTGACCTGGGCGGCGTGTACTTCACCGACGGCACGCGCATCGCCATCGCCAGCCTGGCGTCGCGCTATCACCTCACAGCGAAGCAGGTTGAGCATTGCCTGACCGGTACGCTCGGCTGCGACTACAGGCTCGGGCGCTTGTCGGGGGCGGAGTTTTGGCGGCAGGCTCGGGCAGAGTGGAACATAGAGGCGTCGGCTACCGAGCTGGCGACTATCTGGTGCTCGAGCTACCAGCCGATTACGGGCACCGTTGAGCTGGTGAAGAAATTACGCGGGCTAGGACACGAGCTACTGTTTCTATCCGATAACACGCCGGAACGCGTCCGCTACCTGAACGAGCGCTACGGCTTTTTGGACCAGTTCAAGGACGGTGTCTTCTCCCATGTGGTCGGACGCGTAAAACCCGATCCGGTGCTATACGAGCTCGTCCTTGCCAAAGCTTCACGTCCGGCCACCCAGTGTGTTTACATAGACAACAAGGCCGAGCTACTGGAGCCGGCGCGCGCCTTGGGCATGAGCGTGATCGCGTTCGAAAATCCGGAACAACTCGAGCTTGCCCTGCAACGGCTCGAGTTGTTTTCAGCTTACAGTAACTAACAAAGATTCGACAGTCAGCCCATGGCGAAAAAAATCTTTAACGTACTCTTTCTGTGTACTGGCAACTCGTGCCGCAGCGTTTTTGCCGAGTCCATCCTGAATCGTATCGGTGAGGACCGTTATCGCGGCTACAGCGCCGGCAGCCACCCCACGGGCGCGGTGAACCCGTACACCACCGAGGTATTACAACGCTTCGATCATCCCACCGAGCACTTGCGCTCCAAGAGCTGGGACGAATTCGCCGGCGCGGGTGCCCCGAAAATGGACTTTATTATTACCGTATGTGATCAGGCGGCCGGCGAGGTGTGCCCGGTATGGCCAGGGAAACCGGCGGTCGCCCATTGGAGTTTCCCGGATCCGGCGAAATTCGAAGGTAGCGACGAGCAAAAGCGCGCTTTCTTCACCAAGGTCTACGGTATGATCAACAACGCGCTGTCGCTGTTCGTCAGCCTGCGTTTGGAAGCGCTAGAGTCGGCTGCGCTCAAGCAAAAGCTTGCCGCCATCGGCGAAACGATAGAAAAGCCTAGCCGTTGACAGTGCAACGCCTCACTAACGCCAGAGTGTGCGCAAACGCACGCGATTGAGTGCCAACCACTGCAGAGGTATGACCGCATAGGCGTTGGTAATGCCACCGTTTGCCACGCGAGCGATCGCTTCCTCCGCTGGCGCCACACTCACCAAGATGTCTTCGCCCTCATGCGGTAGTCCGTGTATGCCACCGACACCAAGTGAGTCCACACGCCCACAGTACATGGTAGTCGTCTCCGAACTCGCCCCAGAGCTCAGCAGGAAGGTGCCGATACGCTCTAGCTCGGTTACCTGGCAGCCGGCTTCTTCCAGGACCTCGCGGCGAGCCACGTCTTCGGCGTCTTCCCCGGTCTCGATGGTTCCGGCCACCACTTCCGTGAGCCACGGGTCGAGCCCAGCTGCATAGGCACCGATGCGAAATTGCTCGATTAGCACGACTGCATCGGCCAGCGGATCGTAAGGCAGGACGGCTACCGTCTGACCGCGCTCGAACACCTCGCGCATGAGTGGCGTGGTCCAGCCACCGTCGTGCATGCGATGGCGCAACAAGTACCGATCAATGCGAAAGTAGCCGCGGTAAGGCGTGGACTTTTCTATCACCTCGACGCGCTTATCGATTTGCTTGCGGCGACTCATGCGCTCGTTTCGGTCCTACAGTCCCTGAAAGAATTTCATTATCTCGCCGTTGGCGAAATCCGGCATTTCGTAATGCATGAAATGGCCGGCGCCGGCTACGGTGTCGAGGCGTATGTCGGCGAAATAGTCGTCGATGCCGTCGGCCCACTCGACCTTGAATATCGCGTCATTCTCGCCCCACAACATGCGCGTCGGTGCGCGTATCCGCTCGGGCGACGCAGGCGGCCCTTGCTCCATCTCGCGCAGACGGATGGCATTGTAGGCAATGTACCAGTTGAACCCGCCTTGCAGATTGCCCGGCTTCATGAAGTTATCGACCCACATCTCGATATCCTGCTTATCGAACGCATCCGGAGTACCCGCCCAGTGCCGCAGAAAGTGCTCGAAATAAAGACGGCAAGTCTCGCGGCTATGGCCTACCATTTGCGCCGCCCAAGGTAGCTGATTGAAGGCACGATACCAGCACTGCGCCTGGTAGTGCGGATCCAGGAAACGCTTGCCGATACCTGGGTATGGACAGTCGAAGAAGAACAGACCGGTGACACGTTGCGGGTACTTCAGCGCAAAGTGGCGCGTAATAAAGGAACCGCAATCGTGACTGATTATACCAAACCTTTCTAATCCAAGACCGTCGGCCAGCGCTTTAAGATCCTCCACCATGATCGCGAGACCGTACCCTTGTTCAACGGGTAACTCAGGCTTGTCGCTGTCGCCGAAGCCGCGCAGGTCCGGCACGATGACATCGAAATGCTCGGCCAGGGGCAGAATATTCTTGTGCCACGTGTACCAGAACTCCGGCCAGCCGTGCAGCAACACAATAGGCGTGCCCGCACCGTGACGCACATAGTGCACGCGAATACCGTTAGCGTCGATGAAACGGTGATTCCAGGCGGTTTCAGGCATCACTCATCCTCCCTCAGTGAGTCTTCGTTGCTAACTCCGAGAAATGCTGTCCGCTCTCGTTTGGCCAACGGGATCTGCGAGGCCAAGCAATCGGTGGGTGATAGACGCGGCCAGCCCCTCGAACAAGCGCTTGGCAAAAACCGGACGCAGGGCGTACAAGTCGGCATCATCAATACCCGCCGCCGTCGTTACGCGCTTCCAAGAGGCTTCGACCTTGCTCGAGGCACCGGCGAATGCGCTGGTAAACAGATAGTCGCTATCCTGCGATGATTGCACTCGCATGGCTTCGAGCAGCGCCAGCGTGGCTTCGCCGAGCTGAACCTTTTTCGACATGGGCTTGCCGAGGACCATCCCTGGCTTGGTCCACGTACCACGTGCCAAATCAAACTGTCCCCACTGGGCACTGAGAACGTCCTTTACGCCCGTGCCCGTCAACAACATCAAGCGTAACGCGTTCGCCGCTACGGTATCAGTTTCGTCCACCAAGGCGACGAACAATCGGCTTAGCTCGGCATCGTTCAGCCAACGTTCGCCCGGTCGCCGGTCGCTTGCCGCTACACTTGCTGGGGCGCGGCCACCGGCTGATGTTTGTACGCACTCACGCAGACTGCGTTCGATCTCCTCGCGCGCAAGATCCCGAGTAATAAAAACAATCTTCGAACACCGATCGTTGTCCGGCCATGCCGGCAACCTCTCCGGAACATGCTGCGTAGAGCGCACACAATGAATGACAAGCGGCTGGTCTTCGCCCTGGATATTGACGATGCCCTTCACGCGTAACACATGGTCCCCGCGCTTGTCTGCGAGATCTTCGTACCATTGCCTGAACGCATCCCATGCAATCGGCTCATCGATGGTCAGGGAGAAAGTCGAAATATGCTCATCATGGCGGTTAACGTCTGCATAACCATGATCGTGCGCGTGCGCCTGATGTTGTCGTTGGTCTGCACCATAGGCTGCGTCGTTAAGCCAACGCTGTACATGTAACGATTTAGTCGCGGCATCGAACAGACCGGTGTCAAACAACATACCCGGCTCGACCTTGCCGAAAAGCACGGGGATAAGAGCGGCACCGGGATTAAGTACCTGCAAGCGCTCACGCAGGTGAGCGGTCTTTAAAGCGTCCACCAGATCGGTCTTGGTGATCAGCAGACGATCGGCCACGGCTGCTTGATTGACTGCCTCTTCATGTTCGTCGAGCTGAGCGTCTCCGTATACTGCGTCCACCGTGGTGATCAGGCCGTCCAATTGATAGACATGTTTGAACAGGGGGTCGCGCATAAGACAACTGATAATGGCAAGCGGGTCAGCGAGACCAGTGGTTTCGATGGCTATGCGCCGGAATGCGGGAATCGCGCCGGCTAGGCGCTTCATGTAAAGGTCCTTCAGGCCGTCGACCAACTCGCCCTGAACGGTACAGCAAATGCAACCCGACTTGAGCAGCACCACATTGTCATCCAGTTCCCTCACGAGCAGATGATCCAAACCGACCTCACCGAACTCATTGATCAGTACCGCCGTCTGATCCATGTCGGGGTGTGATAACAGGTGATTGAGCAGTGTGGTCTTGCCACTGCCGAGAAAACCGGTGATCACGGAAACAGCGGTGGCGGTGGCGTTGTCGTCTAGCAAACTCATGACACTAGGTGGCTCGTCTGGGCTGCGGCCCAGACGACCGCCAGCGCTTGGATTATAACGTAGTGCGGAGCAGTCGATCGTCAGTACGGACGGCCTGTGCAGGCCCGTTTGGGCTCGCACAAGCGGTTATTACTGCCATGCTCGTCGCTGGCATGCGGACGCTTCAAGCTACGTCTTTTTGTGCCACCAGTTTCTTGCAGAGCGCTACCGCCTCGGGGGCGTTATCGCCATACCCATCGGCGCCGATGTTGTCGGCGAACTCGCGCGACACCGGCGCGCCGCCCACAATCACCGGCACGGTCATCCCTTCTTGCTTGATCTGTTCAATGATCAGCTTCATGAACGGCATCGTCGTCGTCAGCAGCGCCGACAACCCGATGACGTCGGCATTAACCTCCTTGGCAGTCTGAATGATCTCTTCCGCCTTGGTGTTGACACCGAGGTCCACGACCTTGAAGCCGGCGCCCTCCAACATCATGCCCACCAGGTTCTTGCCGATGTCGTGCAAATCGCCGAACACCGTCGCGGTAACGATCACACCCTTGGGCTTGGAATGCGTCTTCGTCAGGATCGGTCGCAACACTTCGAGACCGGCCTTCATCGCGCGCGCCGCCAGCAACATCTCGGGCACGAACATCTCACCGGCGGCAAACAGATCGCCGACCTCGCCCATCGGCGGAATCAATCCCTGGTCGAGAATATCCATCGCGTCCTCGCCATCATCGAGCGCCTGGCGCACCAGTTTCGGGCAATTTTCGTTGTCAAACACCATGACCGACTCGTAGATCTCCTGGAAGATCTTCTTCCTCGCGGCCGCCTCGGCATCGTACTTCTCGCGGTTAATGCCCTTGGCGTAGATGCCCATGAAACCTTTTCCCCCGGTGGTCGCGGCATCGATGCCTTCGGGGCCACTGAACACCTGGCCGGCATACGGGCGGTCGCCGGCGCGGAAGCGCTTGACGGCATCGATCGCCGTCTTTACATGCTCGGTCGGTGTCTGGGCACTGAGACTACAGAGGTAAAGATAAAACTTCTTGCCGTAGGGACCGGAACTGCCAACCTCCATGTATTCGTGGATGCGCTTGACGATTTCCTCAGGTGGTCCTTGCGTCAACAAATGATTGCCGACACCGAAGCTGAGCGCGCAGCCGCGCTTGTCGACATACTCTTTGATGCGCTTGGTGCCGACGCGGAAACAATCCGGATCCTGCACCTTGAGATATTGCGGCGTGACAACCAGCTTCGTGTCCCAGAACTTATCGGGATCTTTGGCAAACGAATCGCCCCACCAGTTATCGCAGCGGATACCGGGACCGCCGCCGCAGAGCTCGCGCAGCTTGAGGATGTAGGGTACGGAAAATTCCTCGAGGATCTCCTCGGTGATAAACGGCAACGACCCCACCGCATCCTTGCCATTGGCAACAGTGGCATCGGGCAGCACCTTGAAGTAGGCCTGGATGTAAGGCGCGAGCACTTCTTCCACCAGGAAATCCATGAGCTTGTGTACGAACTTCGGCCGCTCGCCCATGGCCATGATGAGCTTTTCGAACTGCATCACCTGCGCCGCCAGATTGATCGGGGCACAGTAATGGATGTAATGCGTGTAGCCGGTAAGTTCCTTGCAGATCTGCAACGCCTCCAGTACCCACGGCATGCGCCCTGACTTGAACGGATCGGGAGCCTTGATGCGCGCCAAATCCTTCTCGTTCTCGATGATCGCCCGGGTATTGTCCAGCGCCGGGTAGAGCTCGTCGAACCAGGCCATATCGCCGCCGAGCGCTTCTGCCTCTACCGAGTAGACATCCCACACCAGATCCGGAATATCGAATCCCAGCTCGCGCTGGGCGTCCAGATTGCCGCGTACAAACAACTCCGGATCGCTGAAGAATTTTTTGCCGTTGTAACCGCCGTACTTCATACAAAACTCGGCCATCTGCGCCGTTACTGGCACCCACTCGGCCTCGCCCCCGTCGATAATCGCCTTGTACTGCTTGATGCCTTGACTGAAGTCGTACTCGTATGCGGACATGGTCAACTCCTGAAAATATCGTTCAGCACCAGCACAGACGCGCACTACGCGTACGTGCTGGTGCGGGATGCGTCCGACGGGAATAGCGGTCGGCGCGTGACATACCTTACCCTTAGCGCTTGCTAGTGAAGCGGTCCATGTGGACGAAGGGCTAGGACGGTCGCGCCGTCGTAGAAGAGCCCACTGCGTGCCTGGATTTTCGTGGCGGCCAGTGTCCAAACAAAAACCACGGCGCCTGCAATACTGGCGCGCCCAACAGATTGGCAAATAACCCGGACACCGTCAAGCGCGGGTAATCGCGCTGTGACCGTGTTGTCGCTGGGTACCACTCTGTGGTGAGATGATGGCCGCAAACAAGATAGCTCTGACGCGACCATGGCCGATCGGCGTACCAGATTATGGGACAACAACCGTCAACGACAGTACTGGGAATCAACGCAGGCGGCGGCCGAACGCGCTACCGCGCGCAAAGAGGGTGCGCACACCGTCCAGGCGCTCGATACGATATGGACGTCATTGGGACCAGATGAACGATCGCTCATGGAATACTTGTTGCTGAGCGGTAGGCGCTCGGTAATAGCCCTTTATGAAGACGAGCTTTTCAACACGCTGGTGGCTAAAGGCTTGCTACAGACACCACCCGGCGTGGGCACCCTGCTGATGCGCAAACTCGAGACAAGCTTCAGTGTGCCGCGCGCGGTGTGGCAGGCGTTGCACGAGGCCAAATCGCGATTATTGCCATCCACTCATGAAGATGCGAGCCGACGCCTGGCTGAGCTCTCCACCTTCGTGCAAAGCCGGATACGGCTGTGACGCTACTGCGGGCCCTAGTCATAGGGGCTTGACGCAAGTATGGACAGTACCGTCTTACTCAGTAGCGAAACCCGGGCAATCATGCTGCTGTGCGGACACTTTGGCCTCAAGCGCGGCGGCAGCAAACCCCTGACACCGACTGAATATCACCGCTTCGTGCGTTGGCTCGAAGGAAGACGCGGTTCGCTCGCTGAACTACTCGACGGCGACCCACGCGACAGCGTGCGCAGCTACCGTGATAAAGAGGTGAGTGGGCAGCGCCTTCTGGAGCTGCTCGGGCGCGAGGCTTGGCTCGCACAAGCACTGGACAGATGGACACGTGTCGGCATCTGGGTCATGAGTGAAAAGGATTCAGACTACCCCGTACGCCTGCGACACCGTCTGAAAGCAGCGGGCGCGCCGCTGCTGTTCGGGGCCGGACCCAGAGAGCTGTTGAATGAAGGCGGCGTGTGTATTGTCGGCTCGCGCGACAGCACCGATGCCGGCCTTGCTTTTGCCCGTCACCTGGGGGGCCGCGCTGCCGACGAAGGCTTAACGGTTATCTCCAGTGACATGCGCGGCGTTGATCGTGAGGCCATCACTGCCGCATTGGCGCAATCCGGCAAGGTAGTAAGCGTCGTGTCCGACAGTCTCGAGAAAGCCGTGTCGGCAAGACGTAACCGCAACGCGCTGGTCGCCGGCACGCTGGTGCTGGTAACACCTTTCGCGCCGGACACGCGTTTCAGCGTGTCCAATGCCATGCGCGCCAACAAGTACCAGTACACGCTCTCGGATGTGGCCGTGATCGTCGAGACCCGGCGCCATGGCGGCGTGTGGTCGGGGGCGGACGAGAACCGCAACGAAGGCTGGGTACCAGCGTTTGTGCGTACCGGAGCGCAGATGGCCCCGGGAAACACGGCGTTACTGCATCTGGGATTGCTGCCCATCTCCGAAGAGGACGTGCGCAACAGCCATAATCTCATCGCTCAGTTGCTTGACCGTAGCATGAAGGAGAATGTAGCGGCGGCAGCGACGACGGTGCCGTCAGAGTCGCGTGGTATAGATCTTTACGGCGTGTTCCTCCCCGAGCTCTTGCGCTTCGTCGCAAGCGAAGCACGCAGCGAAACCGACGTGATGAAGCACTTCGCCCTTGAGCCTGGCCAGGCTCGCGCGTGGTTGGCGCGTGCTTATGCGGAAGGTCGTATCAACAAATCCGGAAGCCCGTCACGCTACCGGCGCTAGCGGCTGCGCGCGCGCCCGATCTGGATCGCGTCCGTTGAGAAATTGCAGGCGTCGACGAAGATTTCCTGGAACTCGGGGGCGGTAGCGAGCGCGACGTGCTCGACGTCCCGCGCGAGGCGCGCGGCGCGGGTTCGTTCGCTCTCGGACAGCAGCGCGATCTGTGCACCCAAATGGGCCGCGTTGCCGACGTAGCTGAGCCGCTCTCGCGGCAACGGCGGCAGCAGTCGAATGCGTACGGCGCTATCTATATTAATGTAATTGCCGAAGCCGCCGCACAGCAGCAGCTCCTCGATCTGCTCATCCACCACGTGCATCAGTTTCTGCAGCATGCAGATACCGGCGTAGATCGCGCCTTTGGCAAACTGCAGCTGGCGGATATCGAGCTGTGTCAGCGTGATGTCCTCGTCTTTGCCGGCCTCTTGCGCCCGTGCCAGCACGAAGGCGCGTTCGCCCTGGGCGCCGACGAGACGCGCCCGTACGGCCGGCGGCAGCTGTTCCATGTCGCTGCGACGTAAGCGCCCGGCCGCATCGAGCACTCCGGCATCGAGCATCTTCGCGGCTGCGTCGATCAGGCCGGAACCGCACAGCCCTATCGCCGGTACGTCACCGATCACGTCGCACACCACGTCGTCGGTGATACTTAGCGCCTGGATAGCGCCGACGGCGCCACGCATGCCGTGCTTGATCTGCCCGCCTTCGAGCGCCGGCCCGGCGGGGGCCGAGCAAGCCATGAGCTTTTGCTTCGAGCCCATGACCACCTCGCCGTTGGTACCGATGTCGACCAACACGCGAATACCATCACTGTCGTAGATGCGTGTGGCCAAGATCGCGGCGATTGTATCGGCACCGACGAAGCCGGCGACAATCGGCAGAAAACAGACTTGTGCGTTCACCGCACTCTTCAACGGCAACTCGCTGGCCGGGATCACGATGGCTTCGCGCTCTACCGGCGCATACGGTGCCAGGCCGACGTAGCTGGTATCGATACCGAGAAAGATGTGGTGCATGCAAGTGTTGCCGACGATCACGATTTTGTAGATGTGTCCGGCAGACACACCAGCGCTGTCGCACGCCTGCTTGATGAAATCGTTGATCTGGTTGAGCACGCGTGCGCGCAACGTCGTCAGCTTCTTGCTATCGAACTGGGCATAGGCGATACGCGACATCAGGTCACCGCCGTACACCGCCTGCGGATTGACGCCGCCCACCGCCGCCAGCTGCTCACCGGTGGCTAGATCCATCAACGATCCGACAATGCTGGTGGTGCCGATATCGAAGGCCATACCGTAGCAGTGGGACGAGGTATCGTCGGGCTCGATATCGATGATGCGCTGGTTGAAGGTCGTTACCGTGAGGCGTCCCTTTCTTGCCCGCAGTACTTGCGGCACCCGGCGCAATACCGCCAGCGGCACTACCGGGTCGACCGCTGCGCCGACGGCCGAGACGATTTCCTCGACATCCGAGGTCTGGTGATGTTCCTCCGCCGGCGCTTTAGCGCTGACGACGTGCTTTTTCACCCCACTGTCGAGACTCACGCGATCACTGGCGACGCCGGCACCCGTACCGAGGATCTGATGCCCGGTTTCGGTCTTCGGCGGCACGGGCATGATGGTGCAGTCGGCGATGACCCTAGTCTGACACGACAGGCGAAAACGCTCCTGCACCTCCTCGTGCCCGAGTTGCACCGTGTCTTGCACAGTCGGTGGCGGGATGTCGCCCTTTAGCACCTTCACGCGACAACTGCGACAGCGGCCGCGGGCGCCGCAGGTTGCGACGATATCCACACCCGCCCCTTGGGCCACGCGTAGCATCGATTCTCCGGGCGCGACTTCGATGGTGCGAAACCTGGACTCGGTCCCCGGCCTGACGAAACTTACCTTGACGGTTTTACTCATTGCCCGGCTGTCTTGCGCCGCACACCGTAGAGACCGGAACGCGACATCTTGGGGATCATGGCACAGCTGTCTAACAATTGGACCGAAATCGCCTGGCCTTCGAACAGTGCGAATAGCGACTTCTGTTCCTCCAGCGGCCACTCGCTATCATCGGCACGCGAGCGGTAGGTATAACCGGGACCGAAGCGGCGCGTAAGAGCGCAGCCCTGCTTGCGCAGCACGGCGCGCAGATGCTCGGTAAAGGACTTGGTTGCCGCCTCCACACCGAGCCAGCCGGCGGTCTCGAGAAATAGTGCCTCCAACGTCTGGCCGCTGTCCGTCAGATTTTGCGCCACCTGGTCGAACCTGCTGCCGAGCGTGAGCACGAAAACGATCACCTGGTGGCAGCCGCCAAGGAATTGTGAGAATGCCAGGCTATGAAACATGGTACCGGTTTCGAGCAACAGTAACCCATGCGTGCAGCTCTTGATCGGCACACGCCGATAGTACACCTCGGGCGTAAATACGCGTTCCGCCGTTGCGGCTACCGTCTCAGCCGCATTGCGAATGGCCGGCTTCACCCGCCGCGGTTCGCTATAGCCGTGTATACGCAACATGGGATCAACGCGCACGCTGATGCGTCGCGGAGTAAAGCTGCCGATTTGTAACAATTGCGCTTCCATTGCACTGCGTGCAGGCCTCATCTGTGGCCTGTCATGACCAAGGTTAGGGGGACGTGTAACGGCCTCCGATACAGTCTCCGATTGTGGCAAAACCGGCTGGTTTGCACGAAGGGCTGGAACGGTGGCGCCGTCTTGGAAGAGCCCACTGCGTTTTGGCTAACGTCGCGGTTGTGTCTGAACCGAATCTCAACAACCGCGAGTAAGCGTCGCAGATAAGCTACGGGGCGTCAAGCGAGCGAGCGCCCCGCGTAATACGTTAGAAACCGATGGACTTGATGAGGTCGTAGTTCATACGGTAACCGTGCCAGTTGCGCGGGTCGACTTCGCGGTTATAGACGATGAGCGGCACGTTGGCCTCGTCGCTACCGCCATGGGTGCGGAAGCCCTGCGGCAACTGCTCGATTCCTTCGTCTTTATCCACCGGCCCAAACACCGTGTTGATGTCGCCGGTAACGAGCATGTCGCCGATGCGATCGGGATGCAACTCGAATCTTGCGGCAGCCGTATAGCGGTCGTATACAGCCTCCACACCCTCGAGCCGACGACAAGCGTCTGCGACCCGTTCGAAGTCACCCGGTTCCTTGAGCCAGACGAAGGCCGTGCCGCCGTAGGTACGGTGATGCTTGACGTAGGGATCGCGCTCTGCCGACATGGCGAAGAAGATCTCGACACCGCGTTTCGGTAACACCTTATTTAGGTCGTAGCACAGCGACTTGAAGTTCATGCCGTGATCGGCCGACATATAGACCTCGAGATCGGTATGCTCGTTCAAGGTCTCGCCGAGCAAACGATCCCATTCGCTCAAATGGAACTGCGACATTTCGCCCCACGGCGGCTCCATATGCATCGGGTAGTCGGTGGTGTGAAAGTAGGCGAGATCGGTGTCGGTCTCGTTGAGCACAATCTGGGTGGCACGGAATAACCAGTGATTGATCTCGGGCGAGTAGATATCCGGCGCCGGACCCAGGCGAGCGACCCAATCGATCTGACCGCCCTCCGCTTCCTGCGGCGCTTCTGCTGCCAGACGTATGCTGGCGCCGGTACGTAATAGTGACTGAGTCTTCTTCTTGGCGGTCATCAACGCCGATTTGAGACCGACCTTGTCCGCACGCTCGAATACCGTCGGCGCCAGCACCATCGCCGCCTTGTCCATGTACTCTTCCTTGCGGGTTTGCAGATCGAAATAGGAGTTGGCGGTAATACCATGTAGCTTCGGTGGACCGCCGCAGCAGATGCCGGTGTTATTGACGTTGGTGACGCTCGGCATCACACCTTTTACGGTCTTGTAGAAACCCCGGGCGATCATTTGCTTGGTGTTGGGCATATCACTGGCCTGCAGGTAGGCCGGGTCAAAGCCATCCATCATGACGATCAGGATCTTGCGCTTCTTGCTCATACTGGGCACTTTCCTCGATTGCTGCGATCGTTGCTGCTTGCCATATGCCAACACGAAAAAACGCGCCGGGTCGTCTGACCCGGCACCCAACCACGGAGGCTTGTAATCTGCTACATCACGACGGTCTTGACGTAAGTCATCTCCTGGATGGCGTAGCGGATGCCCTCGCGCCCGATACCGCTCTGCTTGACGCCACCGAATGGGATGTTCGGCATATCAAACTGGGGGCCCTCGTTGATGTTGACCGCGCCGACTTTCAGATGATTGATGCAGTAACGAATGTTATCGAGATTCTTGGTCATCACACCCGACTGCAGTCCGTAGTCCGTCGAGTTAGCGATCTCCACCGCTTGCTGCAGGTTCTTGACCCGCACGATCGGCGCCGTCGGACCGAAGCACTCATTGACCACCATGTCCGCATCCGGCGGAACAAAATCGACTACCGTCGGCGGATAAAGCGCGCCCTCGCGCTTGTGGCCACATAACACCTTGGCGCCTTGCTTGACCGCTGCGTTGACCGCGGCCTCCACGCGCATCGCCGCTTCCTCGTCGATCAGCGTGCCGATCTCGGTCTCAGGATCGAACGGATCGCCGCATTTCATCGCCTTCACTTTCTTGGTGAACTTGCTCGCGAACTCATCAGCCACCGATTCCATCGCCAGGATGCGCTTGATGCCGCGACACGACTGGCCGGCATTGCCGAAAGCCCCAGCGACCGCCAGACTGACTGCTTTATCGATGTCGCCATCCTCGCAGAGGATAAGCGGATCGTTGCCCCCAGCCTCGATGGTAAGCTTTTTGATGCCAGCCATGTTGGCGAGTCGGCGGCCGGTGGCGGTGCTACCGGTAAACGTCACCATATCGACGTTCTTGCTGCCGACGAGCACCTCACCGATCTCGCTTGGTCGCCCGCTGACGATGCTAATCATCTCCGGTGGCATGCCGCTGTTCAACAGGATCTTGACGTATCGGAATGCCGATAGCGGCGCTTTTTCCGTTGGCTTGATGATGGTCTTATTGCCGGCGGCGAATGAGGGCGCGACCTTGACCACCACCTGATTCAGCGGCCGATTAAACGGCACGATGGCGGTCACCACACCGACCGGGAAACGCATGCCCAGGATAATCTTGTCACGCCCAGCAGAATCGGTGTCACTCGGGAGCTGCTCACCCATGATACGCTTGGCCTCCTCCGACGCCGTTAGCATGAGACCGACGCTGCGCGACACCTCGGTCTGGGCGTTTGCGAGCGACATGCCCGACTCCATGGAAATCCCCATGGCCAGCTTATCCTTATGCGCCTTGATCTCTGCGGCGGCCTTGGCCAGTATTTCCGATCTTTGATGCGCCGACAGTTTCGGCTGGTAGGCGGCTAGCGCATCGACCGCCTGTTGCACCTGTTGCGCAGTTAGGATCGGTACGGTACCGACCAGCTGCTTGGTGTACGGGTTATAAACTTCCAGGCGTTCTTTCGAGTCGATCCATTCGCCCGCCACGAAGCACTGCATGTGTTCGACTTCGGGTTTGGTTACGGCATGCATATGCCCTCCTTCTTTATCTATCTGTAGTACTCTGAACCGACCGGATCGTCGATCAGCGCTTCACCTTATCTGCGTTTACCGCCATCTTCGGCGCGCTACCGTTGGCTACAAGCTTGCAGTTGTCGGCGAAGAATTGATAGCGACCGGCCAGCGCCTCGTTGGCGCAATAGGCGATGTGCGGCGTCAGCAGGATATTGTCGAGCTTGCGCAACTCGCTGTCCTTAGCGAGCGGCTCCTTTTCGAATACGTCGAGGCAGGCGCCGCCGATCTTGCGTTGCTTCAACGCCGCGATCAAGGCCGTTTCATCGACCACCGGGCCGCGCGAGGCATTAACGAGGATCGCCTTGGGCTTCATCATGCCAAGTTGCTTCTCGCTCATCATGTGCTTTGTGTCGGCATTCAATAACACGTGCAAGGTAATGAAATCGGAGTCCCGCAACAGCTGATCGAGTCCAACCTGCTTGACGTCCGACTCGTCCACTTTGATGTTGGGATCGTGCGCCAGCAACTTCATCTGAAAGCCGCGGGCAATGCGCGCGGCGGCCTTGCCGATGTTGCCGTAACCAATGATCCCCATGGTCTTGCCCTTGAGCTCGGGCACATCGATAAAATCGGTGCTCTTCCAGCCGCCGCTCTTCATGGTGGCGTCAAATGTGTGGATCTTCTTGGCCAACGTCAGAATGGAGGCAAACACGAGCTCGGCGACGGACTGCGCCGCCACGTTCGGGGTGACCGCCACGTAGGCACCGCGCTGACTGGCCGCGTCCAGATCCACGTTGTTATAACCGGTGCCGCAATGGATGAGCTTGAGCTTGGCCGCGCGTTCGATCAGATCCTTACCCACGCTGATGTGGCCGGGAATCAGGATATCGATATCGCCGATCTGTTCGTAGAGCTCTTGCTCCGTTTGTAACAATACCTCGCAACCAGCGGGAAATATGCCGTCGGTATAACGGGCCGTGTCCTCTTTGGCGTTGGTAACGATCGAAACTTTTAGCGCTGGCATCGCCCTATCCTCGTGTCTGATTCAGGAGTTGGTTCATGTACGTGCCCGCGCGCACCGTCGCGGACATAAAAGGCAAGCTAACCTTCTTAGCCAAGACAGATAACTCGGATCGGGATGAACGGTCAAACGAAACCTACTCATGCGCCATATGAGCGCGAACTCATACGGCCGACAGCGGCCTTTCCAGCAGGAGGCTAGGTTCAACGTTGCGGCCGCGGGCTAGCGCGAGAAGAAGATAATGACAACACCCAAGGCTAGCACCATCGACCATGCCAGCCGCACCATCATGCTCGCTTCCTTCAGGTACATGCCGCCGAGCACTACCGACAGCGGGATCGATACCTGGCGCACGGCGCTGACGGCCGCGACATTCCCTCCCAACTGAAAGGCTGTGAGGATTAGGTAGTACGACACGTAGGACGTAATCCCGGCGAGAAAATAGCGCACTGGGGTGATGCGCCAACCGGCAAAAAGGTGCTGTAGTGGTGGGCGTCCTCGCGGGCGCATCACCGTAAAAAACACTGCGCTGCAGGGGGTAAACAAGAGATACAGCAACAGCAGGAAGGCCATGGGCTCGACGCTGCGCATGGCCTGTGCGTCGGCTACGGTGAGCGTGCCATGACCAACCATGGCGAGCACCGCCATCGCCAAGGTACGCGGATCGGCGAGCAACCGGGCGCCGCGTCGGTACTGGAGGAAGAATGCGGCTAGCAGCACCAACGCGATACCCGCGAGCATGCTGACAGAATAGCTTTCGCCCAAGAGCAGCGCGCTGACTACGACCACGTACAGCGGGGAGGAACGCATGATTGGGTAGTAGATCGAGAAATCGCCGTGCCGCAGCGTCGCCACTACGCTAAAAAAGTACAGGAACAGCCCGAACGCGGACAGCAGCACCAGCGGCCACACCGCCAGCGCGGTCGTCGGATCGACACCGAGGACTAGGCTATGGAGCGCCGCGTACAGCCCGAATTGAATGATGACCGCGAACGTAAGGCCTTCGGGGTAAATATCGTCCTTGATCCAAAACTCACGCAGTGGATGCAGCGCCGCCGAGCTTAGAACGAGTACGGCAACAATCAGATCCATGGGACCGCTAACATCAGGGGGCACGCACGATCATCGCGCAGCGACCTTGCTAAGCCGTTCGTTGGGCCGCTCGCGGGACATTGTTGTCGTGCAGATGGAACCTGGGTTGCTTGTGTTTCTTTGCCCGCGGTTCCGCTAGTTTGTCCGGGCTTCCCTTGGCAGGGCCCAGCCGCGCGGCGTATTGCAGAATACCACAATTCGCCGAGAGGCGTGGGCGTTAGCCCATGCTGTGCTCGAGCTCGGCAAGCTTTTGCTTCATAAAACGGTCTCGCTCGTCACCCTTGAGCTTGTCGCTCGCGGTGGTGGCTTCGATCACCTGTTGCGCGACGCGACGCCGTTTCTGCACCTCTTCCTCCGGCGTCGGCGCCTGCGCAATCGCCAGCACGTTGCCCGAGCAGTAGCTGTTGGGCATGCCTTGCTGTAGCCAGCGGCGCCAGGCCTCGGGCGAAGCGGCCGGATTCTTACCGCGTATGGCGTCACGCAGCAGCTTGCGAAATAGATAGACCCCCCCATCGAACTTCATCGGGTTCTCCAGCGCGTGCACGGCAATCCGGCGCTGGCTGCAGACCACTTCGTAATCCCCGGGTGCGTACTGTCCCTCCTTGTACCAGGTACGATCACGGTGGTCCTTGGGCACCGGTGGCAACTCGCCCGCGCCGTACTTCATGCGCTCGGGGCGGCGCATACCGGTCTGACCTTCGAGAAAATCCATCTTCTCGTAGCCGACATATTCGCGCTTGCCCACATTACGTGGGTCGATGTGCGGGCCGAAGACGCGCCAGCCGATCATCTTGCTGTTCTCATCATCCACCGGCACCGTCCAACGCATCATGTGGATGCGGCTGAAGTGCTTCGCTTTGGCACCGTCCTCGAACAGATATGAGTGGAAGCTAATGTTCGGCAGGATCTGATGATTGACGCGAATGAAGATCTTGCTTTCATCGACGCGACGCGACGAAGTCCACGCCACGCCTCGCCCCTCATGAACGGTGAAAAACTGCAGATCCGGTCGCACCAGATAGGGTGCGGCCCCGGCCTCGCCGAAGGTCGTCCCTTGCTCGTGCCCTGGAATGACGGCGGTGGTGTGCAGCGGGATGTGGTGGTACTGGTCGGCGGAGTTGTCCTGCACTTGCAACCAGTTACAAGTCTGGAAGTTGCTATATGCGACCGGCTCGTCACCAGGATAAACGGTGAAACCGCCCTCCCAATCGGGAAACGGGGGCTCTTCTTCCGGCGGACCCATATAGGCGAACACCAGACCGTGGCGTTCAAAAGCCTTGTACGCTCCCTGACAAATCTTCTCTTTGGCTTTTTCCCCTTCCTTCTCCTCGCCCTTGGGGAACGGCACCTCGAGGCAGCTACCGTCTACGTCAAAAACAAAACCGTGGTACGAACACATGATGCCTCTTTCCTGGATCATGCCGTACTCGAGCGACGCGCCGCGGTGTGGGCAGTGTAGGTGCATCACGCCCACGCGACCACTCTTATCGCGAAAAGCGACCAGCTCCTCACCCATGATTTTGATGTAGCGCGGTACGTCGGTCAGCTCCTCGGACAGACACACGGGGTGCCAGAAGCGGCGCATGTACTCACCGGTCGGTGTGCCCGGCCCGGTTTCCGTGATCTCGGGGTCGTAGGTCGGTACCTGGTTGCTGTAATAGCCACCATAGGGCACAAACTTACGCTGGGTCGCCGGTGCCCCGCTCCTATCGAGCTTTTTTGCCTTCACATCCATCGACTGTCTCCGTGAGGTTCCGAACCAAGGTTCGCCCACTGCGGGCACGTCTGAGCAAAATCTCTCAAAAGCAAAGCCTTGTCCAATTCATTTATCGTATTGAGCTCATTAGATTAGGTAATGCGAGCGGCGGCTACGCGCTTACCTCGTGTCGAGCTCAGCGTGCCTGCAACAGATCTTTGACCACTGTGAGAAAGGCCTGGATCAACGGCGCATTACGGCGTTCCAGCAGGCATACCACGTGAGGGTGTATGTAAACCTCGGCGTCGGCAATTTGCAGAGGGTGCAAGCGCTTGTGCGGGACAAACTCATCCTCCAGAGCGATGCCGATGCCGACACCATTTGCCACAAGCTCACGTACGGCCTCGCGACTCTCGATCTCCAGCACCTTGCGCACGTTGACCTTGGCGAGCGCCAGCGCCTTTTCGAAGGCGCGCCGGGTTGCTGAGCCTTGCTCACGAAAAACCATGCGTTGACCATCGAGCTCCTGCAACTGTATATCGCCACGCGAGCTCCAGGGATGGGTTGAGCTCACAACCACAATCACGCGGTTACGACTATATGGCACGGAAAAAAATCGCGGGTCATCCTCGAACTGCGCCAACACTGCCACATCGGCACTGAAGTCGAGTAAGCTTTCGAGGATCTCCTGAGAATTACCGATGGAGACAGACAACTCCACGTCCGGGTATCTCTGGTTGAAGGCAACGATCATTTGCGTCACCTGAAACGGCCCGATCACGCCGATCTTCAGATGACCGATTTTGAGCCCGCTAGCAGCAAGCAACAGCTCGGCCGCCTCTTTTTCCAGGGTGAAGATGCGTTTTGTGATCTCCAGTAACCAACGTCCGAGGTCCGTGAGCTCGACGCTGTGGCCGTGACGACAAAACAACTCGACGCCGAAGTGGTTTTCCAAAGCCCTCACGTGCGTCGTGATGCTCGGCTGCCCCACCGACAGGGAGCGCGCTGCCTGGGTGAAACTACCTTCTTGTGCCACGGCGTGAAAGCACCGTAATTGCTTGAAGTTGATCAGCTGCTTCTCGTTCATCGCATTGGTCCCGGCAGCTTAGAGACAGGGGTACGAATACATCCCGAATCCATATGACTTTCATATGATAAATGAATTTGACGCATTTTAGACCTGGTGTACCATCGTTGCGGATGGTGCTTAATCCGCCTTGCCAAACAATCCCCCTCCCTTGTCGTTGACCAATCCAACAAAGTGACTGAACAAACGCGATACCCGAAATCCGGCATGCGCCTGCAGGTGCGCCAAGTCACCTACCAGGCGCGCGACATCAATTCCTATGAGTTGGTTCACCCGGAAGGCAAGCCGCTGCCGACATTTACCGCAGGTGCGCACATCGATTTCCACTTCCGCGATGGCAGCGTACGGCAGTACTCGCTGTGCAATGACCCGAGCGAACGCCATCGGTACCTGATCGCAGTGCTGCGCGAAGAATACGGCCGCGGTGGCTCGCAGGCCTTGTTCGAGCGTGTTCATACCCAACGAACGGTGTCCGTGGGGCGGCAACCGCGCAACAACTTTCCATTGCATGAAGAGGCAACGCACCACCTGTTACTGGCCGGTGGCATCGGTGTCACGCCGATGATGGCCATGCTGTATCGCTTGCAGAGCATCGGCGCCGACTTTACCATGCATTATTGCACCAAATCCCCGGAACATACGGCATTTCGCCCCGAGCTTGCTGCGCTGGCAAGTGAAGGCAGAGTGCTGCTGCATCACGACGGCGGTGATCCACGCAGGGGCCTCGATATCGCCGCACTGCTGAAATCGTACGAACCGGGCACGCATCTCTACTATTGCGGTCCCGTCGGCTTCATGCGGGCGACAGAAGCGGCCTCGGCACATTGGCCGAAGGGTAGCGTGCATTGCGAGTACTTCACGGCGGCGGCTTCACCTAAGGCAACGCTCACCAAAGACGAGGCCGCCGACGTCGGCGACGATGCCGTTGGCCTGGGGTTTCAAATCAAGATTGCCAGCACGGGTGCGGTCTATTACGTGCCCAATGACAAGAGCATCGTCGAGGTATTGCGCGAACAGGGCATAGAAGTCGAAACCTCCTGCGAAGCGGGGCTGTGTGCGACCTGTAAGACGCGCTACCTGACGGGTGAACCTGATCATCGCGACCTGGTATTGGACGACGAGGAGCACAGCCAGTATTTAACGATCTGTTGCTCACGCGCCAAGAGTCGTATGCTGGTGCTGGACCTGTAGGTTGTACGTTCGGCATGGTAGCGATTATCGATTTCCTGTTTGACGCGTTTGCTCGTCTTAGTAGCCGAGCGTATGGCAGCGCAGGCGTCACCATGGTCGAGCATATGCTGCAAACGGCGGCACTGGCTGAGCATGCCCAAGCTGCGGACACGCTAGTGGCGGCAGCGCTGCTGCATGATATCGGCCACTTCGGCACGGACTTTCCCTGGCATCGCACGTCCAGCGAGCACCGCCAAATGCTGAGACGACGCATCGATCGCCATCACGAGCAGGCCGGCGCGCAGCTATTGCAGCCCTATTTTGCTCCGGAAATCACCGAGCCGATACGCTTGCACGTGGCCGCCAAGCGCTACCTGTGCGCGGTCGAGCCGAAGTATTTTGACAAGTTATCGTCCACCACCCGGCATACGCTGGCACTGCAGGGTGGGCCAATGACGGCGAGTGAGGTAGTGGCGTTCGAGGCCACAGCCTACGCGGCGCAAGCGGTAACGCTACGCCGCTGGGACGAACAAGCGACGGTGCCAGGAATGAAAAACCCGCCTGGGGAGCACTACCGCGCGCTCTTGCAACGCCTGATGCGCAATTGAGTCACGGGCTGGCGTGCACATAAGACTGCCGATGCTCAATGTAACTCTGTCACAGAACTGGCGCTTTGTATGCGTCCGAGCAGGTGGTGCACGCGCTTGCCAATGTCGTCGCGGGCCGCGCGAAACGCTTTCATAATCACTTCTTCCGAACCGCTTGCTGCCGCCGGGTCTCGGATCCGCCAATGCTCCTTGCGCGCCCGCACCGGCAGCCACAGTAAGTGCTCATCGGCGTGGTCACACACCGTCACCACCATATCTGGCCAGGTGAGTTGCCGTGGCGTCAGGCGCGTGCATTGCTGGCGCGAAATGTCGATGCCGGCTTCCTGCATCACCGCAAGTGTCCGCGGATTCACGCCGTGCGCCTCGATGCCGGCGGACCGTACGTCCAACAGCTCGCTGCCGAGATGACGTGCCCACCCTTCCGCCATTTGTGAGCGACACGAGTTGCCGAAGCACAGGAATAGCAGACGCGACACGCGGTAACGGGCCCCGGGACGGTTGTGCATCGCAGCCAGCGTGGTCCGGTCCGTGCGTAGCTGCTGGTGACCCGTGGTCGCCTCCGCCGCCGCGGTGAGCACGGTCATCACCCAGGGCGGCAGTTTCGCCGACAGCTGATAGAACACCCACGGCCCGTGGCGACGATCGTCGATGATGCCGCTTTCCCTGAGCACGGCAAGGTGACGCGATATTTTCGGTTGGACCAGTCGCAGAGCGTGCGCCAGCTCGCCCACGGTTAGCTCACCTTCGCGCACCAAGAGAAGCAAGACGCGCAACCGCGTGTTATCGGACAAGATCGGAAACAGTTGCTGTGGGAGCAGGGCCACGACGATCGAATATAAGTAAGTTATTATATATGGTCAAGCGTATGTCACGATGCTCGCAAAGGCTTGGTCGGACATGACCTTTTTCTCATAATAGGCATGAGTAGGCTTCACTTGACCACCTGAGCGTAGGTCGTGAAAGTGTTGTGACTCTTCCACAACTGTGGAACAGTTAAATTACAATGACGGCTGCATTGAAGCCATGGCAGCAATAACAATAATGAAACATCGGAGCCACCGGGGAGACGAATGCTAAGGCTGCAAAACCTGACCAAAACGTTCGGCGTATTGACCGCCGTGGACGATGTCACCCTCGACGTCCCGACCGGGCAGATGCTGGGCATCATCGGCCGCTCCGGCGCCGGCAAATCCACCTTGTTGCGAATGATCAACCGCCTTGGCGATGCGACCAGCGGCAGCATTTTGTTTGAGGAGAACGGTGACGCGGTCGACGTCAACGCATTGAAGGGAAGGGCGCTACTTAATTGGCGCACCCACTGCGCGATGATCTTTCAGCAGTTCAATTTGATACCGCGCTTGAACGTCATCAGCAACGTGCTCATGGGGCGCATCAATTACAATTCTACGCTGAAGTCCCTATTCACTTTGTTCTCCCCTGAAGAACGCGCACTCGCGATTCGCGCTCTCGACCGTCTTGACGTCAGCGCACAGGCGCTGCAACGTGCGGACACGCTCTCCGGCGGTCAGCAGCAACGGGTCGCCATCGCCCGCGCGTTGGTGCAGGAACCCAAAATCATGCTGGCCGATGAGCCGATCGCCTCGCTCGACCCGCGCAATGCCGGCATCGTCATGGATGCGCTGCGCCGGATCAATCGGGAGGACGGCATCACCGTAATCTGCAACCTGCATACGCTCGACACAGCCAAGAAATACTGCGATCGCCTCGTGGGCATGAAGATGGGTAAGGTCGTCTACGACGGCGATCCGATGGCACTGACGGACGAGCTGGCACGCGACATCTATGGCGTCGGCGAGGGTGGCGAGGATGAGGAGTTCTCCGTCGCCGTCACTTCGACCTCGCTGGGGCAGAAGAACACAGCAACCAATGTACGCAGAATGCGACAGTAGCGCGCACGAACGCGAGGTTCCAAGGTCTTGCGAAAATAAAATAAGTCTCAACCCACGTGGAGAAGGAGGATGTTATGTTGACTAGACGTTTGTTTGTTTCCGTACCGCTGGCTGCACTGGTCGCCGTACTGACCTTAAGCGCACTCACGGCCAAAGCCGATGACTGGCGCAAGAAGTTTCCGACGATCAAGTACGGCATCATCTCGGTCGAGACCCAGGTCGACACGATGAAGAATCAGGACGTCTTCCTCAAAGAGGCCAAAAAGGAGCTCGGCGTACCGGTGGAGCTATTCACTGCGACCGAGTATGCCGGCATCGTCAACGCGCTCGCGACCGGCCAGATACAGCTCGGCTGGTTGGGTGCCAGTAGCTACGCCACCACCTGGCTCGATTGCAAGTGCGTGGAGCCGCTGGTCGGCGCCCAGGATGTCAAGGGTGCCATGGGTTACAACTCAGTGCTGATTGTCAAGGCCGACAGCCCGTACAAGAGCTATGAGGACTTGAAGGGAAAGACGGTGGCACGTAATGACCCGCACTCGACCTCGGGTTTCACGGTTCCCACGGTGGAATTCGCCGAGATGGGCAAGCCGGTCGACAAGTACTTCAATTCGCCTTTGTCTGGCGGGCATCAGCAGACCATCGTCGGCGTGTTGAACGGTACTTATGACGGTGGTTTCACCTGGACCACCCCAGGCGACGGCTTCGGCGCCATCCGCAAGATGATCGACAAGGGTCTGCTGAAACGGGATCAGATCCGCGTCATCTGGACCTCACCGATGATCCCGACGCCACCGGTGGTGATCCGCTCGGATCTGCCGCCGCAGATGAAGGCCGATCTCGAGAAGATGTTCATCCGCCTGGTACGAGTCAACGAGGCAGCGGCCGACGCAGTGGCCCAGGGCAAGACACTAGGCTTGCAGCGTGTCTATCACGAAGACTACATCCCCATCATCAAGGCCAAGCAGTGGCTTAAACAACAACGCAAGAAAGGGGGCTAAAGGGTCGTGGCACTGGAAGCGAAGGCGCTGACACAGCGCCTTCGCTTCATTATTTTGATCCATGCGGCAGACCGTCGAGTGGTGGCATAGGTTGAAGTTCACGGGCAACAAACGCACTTGAGCACACCGCAGCAAGCACTTACATCACCGAACCAGGATGTCGTCGCCCGCTTTGAGGCGGTGCGTGCGCGCTATCTGCGCGGCAAGCGCCTGTATGTCGTTGTCTTCTGGGTAGTCTTCCTTGCTTGTCTCGTCATGTCGATCATCACCACCCGCTTCGATATCGCCGTGCTGATCGGTGGCTTTCCGCGAACCTCGGGCTTCATCATCAAGATGTTCCCGCCGCTCACCTGGGCCAACCTGTGGGCCGATATCGCCGACTGGTATTGGGGATTCGGCAAGTGGCTACGGGAGCTTTTTACCAGCGTGCTGATGGCCTTCGTCGCCACCTTCATGGGCACGGTGATCGGCGGCGCGCTCAGCTTCATGGCCTCGCGGAATCTCGCGAAGAACTATTGGGTGTACTTTATTACACGCCGGGTGCTTGAGATCGCGCGCACGGTGCCGGACATCGTTTGGGCGTTGCTTTTCATCTTTCCCTTTGGCGTGGGACCGATAGCCGGCGTGCTCGCCATCACCATCCATACGCTCGGAGCGACAGGCAAGCTGTTTGCGGAAGTCAATGAAAATATCGATGACAAGCCGCTGGAGGGCGTGCGCGCCGCCGGCGGTAACTGGTTCGAGGAGATGCGCTTCGGCGTCGTGCCGCAAGTGATGCCGAACTTCATCTCCTACACCTTCTGGCGTCTCGAGCTGAACGTGCGTAGCGCCACCGTGGTCGGCTTCGTTGGCGCCGGTGGCATCGGTTTCGAGCTGATCAATGCGGTCAAGCTGCTGTATTTCCAGGATGTCGGCGCGATCCTGCTGATGGTCATTGCCGCGGTGGTCTTGATCGATATGGCGAGCGAGCGGCTACGGCATTACATGATCGGCAAAGAGACCTTGGTTTCGTAACAGGAAAAAGTATGTCTGTAAGACTAGAAAATCTGACTGCCGATGACGTGCGCGTCGAGCGCGAACGCTTCCCGCGCGTTTTCTCGGCGACGCCGCGCGAGCTGGCCCTGCGTTGGCTGGTCTGGGGTAGCACGGCATTGATCTTGCTGTACGGTTTGTATCACTTCGGCTTTTTCTCGCAGCGCTTCATTCACGGCTTCACCAAGCTCAGCGTGATGGCGGGGCAACTGTTTCCACCGGCGGGATGGCAATACATGCCGCAGTTCCTGCACTCGATGGCGGAAACGCTCGCGATGGCCTTCCTCGGCACGCTCATCGGTGCCACGTTCGCGATACCGTTGGGATTTCTCGCGTCAAAGAATATGTTTCCGGTGCGGGTACTACAGTTCGGTTTTCGCCGTTTTTCCGACGTGCTGCGCAGCGCCGATTACCTGATCTGGGCGCTGATTTTCGTGCGCGCCATTGGGCTCGGTCCGCTGCCCGGCATCATGGCGATCGCCATCGTCGACACCGGTACGCTAACCAAACTCTACTCGGAGGCGATTGAGAACATCGACCGCAGGCAGATCGAGGGAATCAGGGCCTCAGGCGGCAACTGGTATCAGGTCGTGCGTTTCGGTGTGCTGCCGCAGGTGCTGCCGGTGATGTTAAGCAATGCTTTATACATGTTCGAGTCTAACACCCGCGCCGCCACCATCCTCGGCATCGTCGGCGCCGGCGGCATCGGCTTTGAGCTGTCCGATGCCTTACGGGCGTTCGAATTCGACCGAGCCTGTCTGATCATCATCATGATTATTATCGTGGTCTATTTTATCGACTTCTTCTCGAAACGGATCCGCGAGCGCTTCATCCGGGGTGACTCGTTTCAACAGGGTGCAGAGGAGAGTGTTAGCCTGCGTGTCGGCTCTTAGCATTCGCTAGCGTGCCGCGGTGGGGCAACAGGATGGCCTGCGCGAAACCCAGCTCAGCCCGTAGATTGGCTGCGCGTCGCGTCGGCCTTGAGCTGAGCGAACCTTGCCGCATTCGGACAAAACTCGAGGTAGCCCTTACCCCTTGCACCTGCTTCGAGCCAGCGTTTGCAGCGTTCCCAATCGGGGCAATGCGCACACGCCTGACCTATCTCTGCGAGCAGGGTAACGGCTTGGGGGTTCGACGACGCCTTAACACCGGCAACGTTCAACATGCGCCGGGTATTCGACCCAAGCCTGAGCATGACCTCGCTCAATCCCGGTGCCCTGCCAGCCTGCGCCGCGAGCTGATCAGCCGCTGTCTCGGGGCGACCCACGAGTTTATCTCGCGACTGTTGCTGCTCTCTTTGCTGGCGCCACTTACGGTACATACCGGTAACGACTCGGTTTGCGTTGGCCCATAGGTTGATTGATTTCATTTGCAAGGTCCTCCGCGAGAACGACATCAGACTGAATTATTCGTAAAGAATGTCTTGTCAGTCCAATTCAAATTTCCAATAAGCTCCATGTTCAAAAATGATCCAACGAGCCGTCGCAGAATTGGCGAAATGCGACGTCAACGAGACACGTTATTGGCTTATTTGAGACGTGCACAGGTGCACTGTAGACTGTAGACCACGGTGGAGGAGTAATAGCAATGACGACATACAACAACATCAAGGCGCTCGCCTTCGACCACTACGGCACACTGTTCGATAAGCACGCTGTCGGCGAGGTGATGGAACAACACTTTCCGGGCCGCGGTCAGGAGCTGGCCAGGCTTTGGTTCAGTACTCTCAAGCAATATTGTTTCTTGAGCGGCATGATGGAACGTTATGTCACCTGGGATGAGCTCACCAAGCGCGCTCTAGGTTATGCCGGCAAATCTCTTTCGCTGGCGGTCACATCCGAGCTGCACGAGCAGCTAATCAAGGCAGACCTCGTGCTGCCGCCGTTTCCGGAGGTGCCAGCGGCGCTGAAGCGGTTGGCAGCCAAGTATACGCTTGTCGTATTGACTATGGCGTCGGGTTGGATGGTGGAAGCGTCGCAAAAACATGCCGGAGTACAACAATACTTCAAGGAGATCATCAGCGCCGAACCGTACAAAGTCTACAAGCCCAGTCGGGACGCCTACGATCTGGCGGTCCAGCGCCTCGGCTTAACAAAGGAACAAATCGGTTTCGTGTCCGGCAACTCATTCGATGTGATGGGCGGCAAATATTACGGTTACCCCACATTTTGGATCAATCGCACCGGCGAGCCACTCGATGAGCTCGGTCCACAACCTGATCTGGTCGTAACCGATTTAGCGGCGCTGGCTGATAAGCTCTGCGGCTGATCGCAGTCCTGCGGCCCTCGCGCCGCTGATGGTCGATGGGTGGCGCCATCATCTGAGCTGCGGCGATAGCCAGGAGATCCTCACTGTTATCCAGCACGACCGCGCGGGTCCTGCTTCCATGTCCCGGGCAGGCGTAAAACCCTGGTAGATGTGTCAAAAGCGACGCCCAGTGTACGGTCACGGTCAAGTCAGGCGCCCAAAAATACGCGCAGGGAGTCGACGTAGACGGAAAACCCTAACCGTTTCAGTGCCTTATGTGTGTAAAGAGTGACGGATACCTTGGGGAGGAAGCAACGGGGGTTGACTTGCTTGCAGGTGATGATATAAAAAGATCTTTATATGGTTATATAAGCAAATCAGCGACCCATGCGCCAGCATCCCAGATCATTGCCAAACCCGGCGTCGTCGGCGCCGCTTGCCGTTTCGTTCGAATTCTTTCCGCCCGCGGTCAACGAGCAGTTTTTCTGGAATGCTATCAACCGTCTCGTGCCGCTCGAGCCGCAGTTCGTGTCGCTCACCTATGGCGCTGGTGGTAGCACACGCGACAGTAGCCATCGTTTAGTAGGTGCCTTGCTTGCCCGCCGAGATATCCCGCTGGCAACCCATCTGACCTGCGTTGGCGCGTCCCGCTCAGAAATCGATCAGTTGGCCCGCGCCTGGGCGGGTGCGGGCGTTAGTCGTATAGTGGCGCTGCGCGGCGACATGTCGGTTCCGGGCGCGCCATTCGTACCACACCCCAAAGGTTATCGCGACGCCGCGGATTTGATTGCCGGATTGCGCCGCATTGCGGACTTTGACATTTCCGCCGCCGCGTATCCGGAAGGTCACCCAGATTCGAAATCACTGGGCGCAGATCTCGACAATCTCAAGCGGAAGGTCGATGCAGGTGCGAGTAGGTTCATCACGCAATATTTCTTTGACGTCGAAACCTTTCTTCGTTTTCGCGACCGCGCTGTGCAGGCGGGTATCAACGTGCCGATTATTCCCGGTATCCTCCCGATCACAAATTTTGCGAAGGTCCTGCAATTCAGCAAGCGTTGCAGCGCTACGGTACCCTCGTGGCTCGCCGAACGGTTTCACGGTCTTGATCATGAACCAGAAATGCGGGCCATAGTCGCCCTATCGACCGCGTGTCGCCTATCCCGAGACCTTATTGCCGAAGGTGTTACCGCTCTTCATTTCTACACACTCAACCGCGCCGCACTCACCTATGCCATTTGCCGCAAGCTAAACGTGCGGCCGTATTGTACGGAGGCAGCTTAATCATGCGAACATTGACTGAAGCGCTAGACCAACGTGTCCTCCTAGCTGACGGCTCGACCAGCGCCCTCCTCCAAGGGCACAGGCTCGACTTGAATCGTGACCTCTATGGCGCGACGGATTGCCTGGACGTGCTGAATCTTACACGTCCTCGCCTAGTGCGTGATGCACACGTTGCTTATCTCGAGGCTGGCGCCGATGTGATTCGAACACAGTCCGCGCAGGCTTCGCCCCTGTCACTGCAACGTTTTGGCATGGCGGACGAGGCCTTTTATATCAACTACTCGGCTGCCCAAAATGCTTGCAAAGCGGTCGATAGCGTGCCCGGGTACGGCCGCCGTCGATTCGTACTCGGCATCGTCAATGACGAGGGCTGGCTCGCTTCCTCCACGATTGTCGAACGTGCGTTCGCTATCCAGGTCGAAGGCCTGATCGCCGGAGGTGTGGACGGTATCGCCATCGATCTTACCAAGGCTCCCACGAGGGCGGCTATGGTGCTGCGTGCCGCCCGCAGAGTAAAGCAGCGCCTGTATTCGCAGGTGCCGATCTTCTTGCAGCGCGCCTGCACGACGCCGGAACTGTGTGGCCCAAAAAATCCGCTGGCCGATGCGGTCATCTGTTACTACCAAGAGTTGCAAGCCGGTACCAATGCACTGAAAACTGCCATCCGTGTGCAACAGATCAACCTGATCGACGGGGGTAGATCCCCAGCTGAGACCCGTGCGCGTGACCAACAGCTACGGGCGCTAGCAGAAGACAATTTGCGACCAGTCACGCAGTGGTATCAGGATCTTGCTGTTGATGAGATCGAACCCGCTTCAAGCGTACTCTATCTCGAGCCTACGCTCGGTAAGGTATCCTAGGGCCCCCCACTGTAAGTCGATTCAGTTCATCGCCAGCGTATTACCGGGCTGCTCTTGCAGTCCTTGCCGTCCATGGGCTACAGCAACTGCTGTTTCTTGTCAGCGAGACACTAGCGTTTGCTGTCCAGATTGTTACCCATTTGCTGCCTAGAGCCTTGCTCGCCAAGCATGGTTGTACATGTGGGGCCATTGTATACCGAAACGCTTCTTTACACTTACCTTGAGGGGTAACATAACACTGACGGGAGAAACACGGCGTGTCCATCTGGGTTCATCTTCCTAGGGGGTTCGTGTTATGGCGAAAGTATTTGTGAGCTCGGTACTCAACGCACCGGTCGAGGAGGTGTGGAAGGTTATCGGTGAGTTCGATGCGGTACCCGAATGGCATCCTGATATCAAGGAGTGCAGTATCGAAAACTTTGTGTCCTGCGATACCGTCGGCGCTACTCGCAATCTAACTATGCCCGATGGCGCCAAGATTCGCGAGAAGCTGGTGACGCTCTCCTACGATGACTATATGTACAAGTACACCATCATAGAAGGGCCGCTGCCAGTAAAAAATTACAATGGCACGTTGCGCCTGCGACCCATCACCGACGGCAACCGCACTTACGTCGAGTGGACCTCGGAATTCGACGTCGCGCCCGCCGACGAAGCGCAGTTCGTCGGCATGATCAGCGGCGTGTTCATCAGCGGTCTCGACAATTTAAAGAAGCATTTCGGTGCAGGTTAGCGGGACATTCGGCAATTAGTTGGAGCCCTGGTGCGGATTACGCCAGTCGAACTCACCGCCGAAATGGCGGTTCTCGATCTGCTCCAGCGTCTTCTCGGTCAGACGTTTGACAAAATCCAACGCTAGCACCGCGAAGTTCTTGGCCAGCGTCGCGTCCTGGAAGTAATAGTCGCCGTCGATACAGCCATTGATCTGGTTGTTTGTCGCCAGCTGCGCACTCACCTCTAACTTGCTTTGCGGGACGTCCACTAGCGAAGGTTCATCGATGCGCTGAATAGCGCAAACGATGTTGTGCTTGATGACCACCTTATATAATTGCCCACGCGCCATAGTGCCTTCTCCCTGGTGCTACCGCCATCGCAGCTTCGCTAGCAGCGCACTAGCCGTTGCGCGAACGGGCATTACCTGTGCAGTTACCGAAACAGTACGGAGGATTATCGGATCTCTTGCATCCGCACATGTAGAAAATCTCGCTGATCGGCGCCTCGAATTCGATGGGCTCGAGACCGGTACCCTCGTGCGAGCCGTCACACCACGGTTGCGTGATGCTGCGTCCGCACCTGCACCAGCGATAACGCTTGCCCTGCTCCACCCTGACCGCGTACGGACCTATTTGCGGCGAGATCGGTTTACTCATGATGCGATGGTCAAACGCAGAGTCTTTTCGGGGTGAGGCGGGATGGCAAGGCACATGGTTATTCGCCGACGCGGCGCTGACTCGGCCGGCTATCCGCCAGCTCGTCTTCCGCTACCTGACGCAGCAAGAAATCACGCACAACGGCGATGCGTTTCGAGTGACGTAACTCCTCGGGGTAAACAAAGTAGGCGTCGATGCTGGGTCCATGTAATGCCGGTAAGATGTGTACCAGCTCGGGGGATTCGCTGCTCATATAGTAAGGTAGTGCGGCGACGCCGAACCCGCTGCGCACGGCCCGATAGATACCGTAGACGCTGTTCACCCGCAACGCCGGCTCGCGTGGTTTACCGGGCGTTGCTCCCGCCTGTAACAGCCAGTTCATGTCCGCGACAGGTGCCGGCACATCCTCACCATAGACGATGATTTCATGGTCATCCAGGTCCTGCGGCGTGAGCGGTGTGCCGTTTTTTTTCAGATACTCCTGCGTGGCAAACACCTGGTAATGGATGGTCATCAGATGGCGCTGAATCAGATTGGCCTGACGTTGCTGAGCGAAGCGAATCGCCACGTCGGCCTGGCGCAACGACAGATCAAGCTCCAAATTGTCGACCAACAGCAGGGTCACGCGGATGTCGGGATAGAGCGCATGGAAGGTATTCATGCGTGACGTCAACCACGCCGACCCGAAGGCGACCGAGGTCGTGATCTTCACTGGTCCTTCGGGTTGCTCTCGACTTTCGTTGATACGCGCTTGCGCCAAGGCAAGCTTGGCGGCCATCTCCTGCACCGTGCGGTAGATCTCTTCGCCTTGCTCGGTCAATACCAGCCCCCGCGCATGGCGATGAAACAGCGAGACCTTTAAGGCGCGCTCAAGCACGGCGATCTGCCGACTCACCGCCGACTGGCTAAGACCCAGCGCCTTACCGGCTCGGGTGAAACTTCCCGCCTCGGCTACCGCATGGAAGGTGCGCAAACGATCCCAATCCATCGTCACGCCTGATAATCAACCACAGGAAAGGAGAAGCCCTTTTTCGGGTCCTCGTTGACACCGACGGCCTTGCCGTTATCAAGAATGAACCAATAGCCTACATGCTCGTGCGGGCCGGGCCAGGCCTGGAAAAGATCGTTCTTGCTAGCGCTGTCACAGGGCGCGCCGGTCGTCAACTTGCGCGCTATCACTTCCGTATCACGCAACGAGTACGCTGGCGTATCGTCGTAAGCGCCTGCGAGAAACTGCTCGGGAAGAACCTGCTTCAACTTGGGCATGTTCGATCGCCAGCGCCGTCATGTTAGGCGGATGGCCTGACCTTGACGGCCTTGAAGCCGCCAAAACCGTCCTCGACTATATCGAAGCTTACGCGTTGACCCTTTTGTAACCTCTCCAAGCCGGCCTCATCCACCGCCGACTTATGCACGAAGACATCGCGTTTGCTGTGATCGTCCGTGATATAACCGCCGAAGGGATTGCGGTTGGCGCTGTATACTTTCACGGTTCCGCTGCTTGCTCCGGGGCGAATGCCCTTGCGCTGACTCTTGTCCATCGCCGGCTTGCCTACCGAAGCAGTCCCGCGCGCCAGTGCGTCCTCGCCCTGAAACGCCGCCCAAATCGCGCGCGCGCAATCCTCGGCTGAGCGTTCTGAAGTCTCGAGCTCCAGATCCGGAGCGCGGCTCCCGGAGTCCGCACCGTAAAGCTTTGCGCGCAACTCAGCGTCGTCATGGTCGCGGCGCTCGACACTATCGCCTATCTGGCGTGTGCGGCCGCCGCCCTCTTCTTTGCGTCGGTGCCAACGTTGCTGGCGAACCTCATCGCGCGAATGTAAATGCACCCGGAACACATCGCCCACATCCTTGAGCACGGCGTCCAATAGCGTGCTCTCGATGATGATGACGGGATCGCGAGTCGTTTTGATCCAGGCAAGCGTATCTTCGTCAATCGCCCGGTGTCGCTCCTCAGACAACTTGAGGGCAGAGTCGAGCTTGGCGACCTTGGCGTAGGTGGTGGCGGCCTCGCCCGGATGTTTCACCTTGTAGCCGGTCAATCGCGAGATGCCACGGGCGACATCCGATTTGAGCGAGCACGTCTTACCGTAGATGGCGATAACTTTAGTCATGACCCGATACCGTTGGCGCTATGCCATTTCCTCGCTGTCGCACTTATGGCCGACGCGTTAGTAGACCGCTCAACATGGCCTGCTTCTTGGCCGCCAACAATTGTTTCTGCGAATTCGCCAGTCGGCCCACCGGTGTGGCACACGAATGCACCAGGCGCATGAGCGGCACGTAGGCGATGAACAGACAAGCACCGAGGACGTGGATCAACCAGAGCGGTTCGTACGCGCCCACAAGTCTGTCGCTGTGCGGTAACAACGCCGCCATCGCATAACCAACGAACTCTGTTGTGGCATAAGGTGCTGCTGGCGCGGCGCCGAGACGTATCGCTTCCACCAGAAAACCGCTGACGACCACAAACAACAGGAATACCGCCGTCGGCGTATCGGCGTACTTTTGTTGCTCAGTGCCGTTAACCGTGAGGCGCCACAGTAGCGCCATGCTCGCGCCGATCAGCACCATCAAACCGAAAAAGTCGAACGCGAAGTCAAATGCCAGGCGCAGCAAACTCCCTGGTTCGCGCCAGACGTCGGCAAGACCAAATGCCGGCAACGCCTCACGAAACACAATCGCCGCCAGCTCGACCAGGAACATCAATATGAATCCCCAGAAAATCAACGTATGCCGCAGCCAGCGCACACCACTCACGGAGTACAGCGCCTTCTGCAACAGCACGTCATCCACCAACGTGCGGCGCATGGCGGCCGGGTCGCTGGCTTCGCGCGATATGTAGCGCCGGTAGCGCTCGTAGGTCGGCGCGTTCTTGCGCACGATCATGCGATAGATACCCGTGTCGAGCACGATGAGCGCTGCCAACACCGCTGGTCCGAACAGTATCCAGCGCAGCTCCATGCGTCCCTGTAGGGTCTCGTAGGTAAAATATCCGGCAAAAGCGCACACGCAATAGACATAACACCAGGCACCAAGCGTGAACAGCCAAGTGTAACTCCAGCGCAGTGTGTCGCTGTCGAAACTTCGCGAAAGCACGAACACGCCAAATACCAGCAGACCTGCGAACAGCAGCGCACCGGCGACGAGAAACAGGCCGTAACCCCAGGCCGCGTTGAGCGTGCCGAAAAGACCTGCAAGAAACACTACGGCGCCGATTATTGCGGGGCCCCAGAGCGACGGTCTTGTCAGCGCCGGTAAAGGCATGGCGGCGTTAGTTACGGTTATGGCACGTTTGCTTGCGAATCAGCCCGCGACGGCGGCCTTCTGCGCCATGCGTTCGGCATCCAGCGCCAACATGGCGGCATGCAGCGCCGGATCGCCTCCCTTAAGATCACGGAATTCTTGCACGCAGGCCTTGGCTTTTTCCACGGCAATCAGTGCATCGGCGGCATAGGCATCGGCACCGATTTTGTCGCACCACCCCTGGCTGATGGGCGCGCCGCCGACGAATACCTTAACCTGTTCACGCAGACCCTCCGCTTGGATTGCTTTGATAGTCTCCCATTGCATGTTCATGGTGGTGGTTAGCAGAGCGGAGAAGCCGACGATCTGCGGTTTGTGCTCCTTGATGGCGGCGATGAAATCTTCCGGTGGTACGGTCACACCGAGATCGAACACGGTAAAACCCGCTGCCTCCAACATCATGGCGACGATTTTCTTGCCGATGTCGTGCAAGTCGCCCTGCACCGTACCGACGACCACGGTACCGATCTCTTCCGTTTTCTCAGCGATGATCAACGGTTTCAATATCGCCAGTGCCGCATGCATGCATTTGGCCGACATCATCACTTCAGGCAGGAAATACTCATCCATCTTGAAACGCCGGCCTACCTCAGCGATGCCAGTCGCCATCGGACCGGCGATGAGCGTACGCGCCGACACATCCTTTTCCAGCGCGGGATTGATGAGGCTGGGCGTTTCAGCGTGTTCCCCGTCGATAATATTCCACTCGATCTGATGAAACAGGTCTTTGACGTCCGCCGGCGCCTCGCTCCAACGGTCAGTCTTGCGCGTCGCGTCGATATCGTGCTTCAGATCTTCGATATCAAACTCTTTCTCAGTTTCGATTTGCAGCGGCATGCTTATCCCTCGGACAGCCAATCGACGACAATACTGGCTGGGGCATTCAATCCTTCTTCAGACCACCCCATTCTTCCGTTTCCTCGCCGATATCGGCCCCGGGTGGAGGATCCTTGGGCAACGGATAAACGCCATACTCACGTGCCTCCTCGATCATGGCGAGTGTGTTCTCAATCGGCACGTCATGCTCGAGACGATGCGACGAGCTCAATAGGTAACCACCACCGTGACCCATCTCCCAGATCCTGGCACGCACCTCGGCACGCACGTCCTCCGGCTTGCCCCAAGGCAGAGTCTCCTGCACGTCGATGCCACCGTAGAAGAACATCTCCCTGCCAAGCTGGCGTTTCTTTGCGGCCGGATTGGAGTGACGCGCCACCTTTGGGGGCAGGCTATCATAACCATCAACGCCGCAGTCGATGAGCCCGCGCATGAACACCTCGGGGATGGCGCCGCAGCTATGAAACTGAATACGGCCAAGCGGGTTTTTCTTCAAGTAGTACTCCTTAGTTTCCTGGATCGCGCGCATGTAATGCGGCTTCAGCTGTTTATTGAACATCTTCAGCGAGATAAACGCAGTCTTCTCGCTCGCCAGATCCTCTGGGCTCATGCGTAACCAATCGATGTACTCGCCGACCTGATCGAGGAAGGCCTTGTTGGCTTCGATTTCAAGATCGGTCAACTTGGTCAGCATCGCGTCGAGAAATTCGGGCGACTCGATAAAATCGGAGAAGATCTTGGCGTAGCCCACCATGTACTTTGCCTGTTCGAACAAGCCGCCGCGCCCGCCCTGACCCATGACCGCAAAGGGGGTCTCCTCCCGGATGTACTTGCAATATTGACGCAGCGTCATGCCGGGAATCGGCGCGTCGTTCCAACAGGACTCATCCGTGTGGTCCGGCCATGGAAACTCCTCGAGGATCTTGAGCCCCTCTTCCAACGGCGCGCTGGTCGCGTGATACAGCGGATAGCCGATCATCTCGTAGTAGCCGCCCTGTTCATGCGGCGTCCACTTGCGCACCACGCCCCACTCGTCCACGTTGATGTCGACGTCGGGTGGCGGAATGCCCATGTCGAACGGCACCTCCTCGAACCTGATGTCGCGAAACCCCGGCGAGCCCCCGGGGGGACCCATCGATATGCGCACAAAGTCCAAACCCAGTTTTTCCGCCAGATCGAGTTCAAAGGCCACATCCGTGGTCCAGCTGGTCGAGCCCGTACGGTAATCGCGCGCGTCGGCCTTGTAGTCCATGCCCAGGCCACGCCGCAGATTTTGATAGCCTTCGATCGTGCCCCACAGGCCCACGGGTACCTTGTCGGGTTCCCGCAAGTGCAGGGTATCGATCACCCGCTTCCGCTCAGGCGGAATCGCCTTACCGATAATTTCTGCCATCGCGCTCCTCCGCGATTACTGACAAATTCGACGGAACCGCCTGGCTGCGCCATGCCTGTTTGACGTGAGGCATGCTCCATGCGCAACCCTGGCTTCCTCAAGCCAAAAGACCCTACCGCAGTGCCGGGAGGCTGTCGACCTGCTTGGCAAACAGAGGGGATATGCATAGCATGCATATCCCCTCACTGCAACGGTGCGCTCCCCGCCGACCGACGAGCAAGCGAGCGGCGACCTGCCCCGCCTCGCTACACTACCCGCCCCAGGGTGGCTTGAAGTCCTGGAATTCGCCGTTCTTATAAACCACCCAGGCCATGTCTTTGACGATGAAGTGCTCGGGGGCGTTGCCGTGACCGATGGAGACCGACGGCACCACGCTACCCTTCCAGTCCTGGATGCTTTCCAGGGTTTCCACCAATCGCGCGCGCGTGATGTTGTCCGGCCCCATGCGGCGCAGGGCCTCGGTGAACACCTGCGCACCGGCGAAACCCCAGAGATGGATCGCGTCAGGTTGCTCCTCCGGATAGTACTTCTTCAGCAACTCCTTGGCCTGTTGAATCTGCGGTGCCGGCGAGTTGAAGTCACGGAAGATGGTAGAGAAGTACACGCCCTCGACCGCGTCCTTGCCGGCCAGCTCGGGAACCTTGGGGCTCTTGCCGAAGAACACGTTGACCACCGGCACGTTCCAGCCGAGCTTCTTGCGCTCGGTGTAGAACTTGGCCGCCGGCTCCGGCGCGCAAGAACAAATAACCGCGTCTGGATTGGCGTTCTTCATGGCAATCACCTGCGCGCTGACGTCCACTTCCTTCTGCTCGTAACCCTCCTGGGCCACCAGCTTGACGCCATATTTATCGAGCACCGACTCGATGCCCTTGATATGGGTCTTGCCGGATGGGTCATTCTGGTAGAGCAAGGCCACTGTCTTGGCACCAAATACTTCCTTGGCAAAACGCACCAGCTGCTGCCCTTCGGTGAAATAACTCGGATACAGCGGGAATACCCACTTACTTGGATAGGTCAGGTTCTTTTCCGCACCGGTACCGGCACCGATCAACGGCACGTCCTTGGATGTGATGTAATCGATAACAGCGGCTGTAGGCGCGGAACCCAGCGGTGAGACAATGGCAAAACACTTGTCTCTCTCAATAAAGCGCTTGACTACTGTCATGGTCCGTGCCGGCTCGTACTTGTCATCAACCATTTTGTAATCGATCTTGCGGCCGTTGATTCCACCCTGATCGTTGACATACTTGAACCACGCATCTGCCCCCTTTCCCATGCGGAAGTAACTCGATATCTTGCCGGTCATGGGTTGGTAAGAGCAGATAAGTATCTCCTTGGCACTAACCCCCGGATCATTCGCGGCTGACGCATGAACCGAGAGCAAGGCGAGCACACCGCTGCTCACAAGCGTTAACACTAACTTCATCAGACGTTTCATATCGACCTCCAGTTGAGCCTCCTAATTAAGACTTCTTGACCCCATTTACAGCACACCGTTCCATGGCACTCTTGCACTACTGCTGTGTTCCCATATACGACTCGACTACCTCCCTGTTACGTTGTAGCTCCTCCGACGTACCCTCAGTGGCCACTCTGCCGACTTGTAGCACATAACCGAAATTAGCGTTCTTCAACGCCACATGTGCGTTCTGCTCGACGATCAGCAATGTGGTACCGCGCTCCTTATTGATTCTGCGCAGGGCCTGGAAGATGTCCGCGACCAGCAGCGGCGCCAATCCCAGCGACGGCTCATCTAGCAGCAGCAACCGCGGTCGCGCCATCAGGCCCCTGCCGATCGCCAACATCTGCTGCTCGCCGCCACTTAAGGAGCCGCCGAGCTGCCTGGCCCGTTCCTTGAGGATCGGGAACAGCACAAACACCAGCTCCTGGTCTTGTTCGATGCCCGCCTTGTCCTTGCGCGTATAGGCGCCCATGCGCAGATTTTCCGACACCGTCAAGTCCTTGAAGATCTTGCGGCCTTCAGGTATCTGGGCGATACCCAGACGGACGATCTGATTCGGGGTCTTGCCCTCGAGGCGCTGCCCGTCGTACTCGACGAAACCCGAGGCCGGTCGCACCATGCCCGAGATCGTCTTTAGCGTGGTCGACTTGCCGGCACCGTTGGCGCCGAGCAGGGCAACGATTGCGCCACTCTGCACATCAATCGAGATACCTTGCAGCGCGCGTACGGCACCGTAACTCGCCACCACGTTTTCCAGCCTAAGCAGCGTCATCGTGCTCCTCACCTAAATAAGCGCTGATGACATCCGCGTTCGCCTGCACTTCCGCCGGCGTGCCATCGGCAAGATTGGAGCCGAAGTTGATCACGTAAATGTAGTCGCACACATTCATTACCATCGACATATCGTGCTCAACCAGAAAAATCGTGATGCCGAGCTCGCGATTTAAGCGTTGCACGATGCCCCTGAGCTCATCGGTCTCTTCATCGTTGCAACCGGCCACCGGTTCGTCGAGCAGGATCAACTCGGGCTGCGATGCCAGCGCGCGCGCCAGCTCAACGCGCTTGCGATAGCCATAGGGCAGATTCTTGACGAGGGTGTCGAGTTCGTCTTGCATGTGCAGCATCTCCGCGATCTCGTTTGCCCGCTGCACCAACGAGCGCTCTGTGCGGCGCGCCGCCGGCAGCGAGAACATGTCGGCGAAGGGATTGCCGATGAGATGGTGCGCACCAATAAGGATGTTATCGAGCGTGGATTGCTCACCGAAAAGATTGATGTTTTGAAAGGTGCGCGCCATACCGAGCTCGACCATCTGGTGCGGCTTTTTGCGGTCGATGTCTTGATCGCGATAATAGATATGGCCGCTATCATGATCCTGGAATCGGCTGAGCACGTTGAATAGCGTTGTCTTACCGGCGCCATTAGGACCGATCAGACCGACGATCTTGCCCGTCGGCACTTCCAGACTGATGTTGTTGCAAGCAACAACACCGCCAAAGCTCACCGTAATGTTTTCGCAGCGCAGCTGAGTCATTCCGCGCCCCCAGGCGATCCACCTGTTCTGCCGTGCTCACGAGCTGTCGCGCCGCCCGCCTGAGCGAGCGCGCGTTGCCGCATCGCACGAAACGGTCTGGCCGCGACGTCGGCCACGCCTGCTGGTGCCAACATGAGCACACCAATCAAGACGATGCCCTTGAGGATAAAGGAGAAATCTGCCAGCTCCTCGAAGAAGAACGGCACCATGACGATAAAGACACCACCGATGAACGGGCCGAACAACATGGCCGAACCGCCGACGATGGCTGCGACCAGAATGTCTACCGAGTACCAGATGTCGGCGTAGACCTCGGCAGACACGAAGCTCACGATGTGGCCATTCAAGGCGCCGGCAACGCCGGTGATAAAGGCGCTGATGGTAAAGGCCAAAGTCCGGTAGAAGAGGCGGTTTACGCCGCTGCTTTGTGCCGCCTTCTCGGCATCGCGCAGCGCTTTAAACGCGCGACCGACGCCGGACCGCACTAGGCTGTACATGAATAACGTCATTAATGCCAAGGTCACGAGGCACACGTAGTAGAACCCGAAATCGCCGATATCGATGACACCGAAGAGATTATTCGGCGGTAACGAGAAACCCGTGCGTCCATTGAAGATCGGCACGTTGTTGACGATGGTGCCGATGAAGAAGGCGAAACCCAAGGTACCGATGGCCATGAAAGCGCCGGCAAGCCTGAGAAAGATCAGACCCAAAAGGCAGCCGATAAGCGCGGCCATGAGGCCGCCGCAAATCATACCGCTCAGCAGATCCGCACCCAGATAGTGGCTCATCAGCGCCGAAGTATAGGCACCAATGGCGAGGAAACCGCCGTGACCTACGGTTACCAAACCCGTGTGGCCGGTCAACACGCTTACGCCTTGCGCTGCCAGGATATAGATGATCACCAGCGCCGCCTGTGTCGCCATCCAGCCTTCGACCACCGGCAGCAGTGGCACTAGCGCCAGCAATGCAAACAAGACACCGGCGAAGATCCAGTTCTGTTGCGCGAATCTCGCTTTCAGCGCGGCAACAGCCTGTCGATTTGCTATCGGCGCAGACGTTCGCGCCGCCGCAACCATCTCGTTCACTCGCTACTCCCGTGGCGCTTAGATCTCACGGCGCTTCTGAATACCGAACAGCCCCTGCGGCCTGAACGTAAGCAAGACCACAATCATGGCAAACGCGGTGGCCGTCTTGTAATGTGACCCCAGATAACCACCGGCCAGATTTTCCGCCACGCCGATCATGAGCGCGCCGATGATCGCCCCTGGGATCGAATAGAGCCCACCGAAAACCGCGGCGACGTAACCCTTGATCAACACCTCGTCCATCATTTCCGGCGCCACATAGATGATGGGCGCGATCAGGATGCCAATGAACGCCGCGAGAAATCCCGCCATCGCCCACGTCAGTGTGACAATGAACCGGACGGGGATGCCCATGAGCTTGGCGGTTTCCGGGTCGTCAGTAACAGCGCGCATGGCGATGCCCTGTTTGGTGTACTTGAAAAATACGTACAACACGACGCCGATGGCCGCCGCCCAACCCATGTTGATTAGGTGTCCGTGACTGACGACTGTGCCGAAGATATGCACCGGCGTCGGATCGAACGTAACCGGAAATGCCTTGGTGTCGCGCCCCCAGATCCAACCGGCAACGCCGTGCAAGATGTAGTAGACACCGAGCGTGGCAGTAAACAGCGTTAACCAGTCGGAGTCGGCAATCGGACGCATGACCAGGCGCTCGGTAAGCACGCCCAATGCCATGATCGCGAGCACGCACAAGACAATGGTCGCATAGTAGTTGAGTCCGTAAGTCTTCAGCAGAATGATGGCGATAAACGCGCCCATCATCGAGAAATCACCCTGCGCGAGGTTAATAGTGCGGGTATTGCGGAAGACCACGACCACCGCCACGGCAGTCAAAGCATAGAGACTGCCGGTGGCTAAACCACTCATGATCTGTTGGCCTAACATTCCTCTCCACCCTCTTTTATGATCATTGGGTCGCGTTGAGGCGATCCTGAGCGTGACGCGTGGCTACATCGCTAGCGGCCTTTCGCTGCGTCTAATGAGATCAACTCGGCACACGCCTCCGGCACACCGCCACAGCAATTCGACAGCAGATAAGCCACTAATGCATTCATGCTGTCGAAGCTGGCGCTGTAAATGATGGAACGACTCTCGCGTCGGGCGACGACCAGACCGGCTTGCTTGAGCGCACTCAAGTGAAACGAAAGCGTCGCCGACGGCAGACGAAGTTTCCCAGCGATCTGGCCGGCGGCTGCGCCGGTGAAGCCTTTCTGAATAAGGTAGCGAAAAATATCGAGACGGCTTTCGTGAGCGAGTGCACACAGCGCGTCGATGACCTCTGGTTTGCTCATCTTGTTCATGCTGACCCCCCTCTTCACCCAAAATCTCAAACGCCGTTGTCACCTAGTCACCGCCGGCAACGCCAAAGCGCTGCTGCGCATCCAGAATCAACCCGGGCAGGCCCTGCGCGGCGAGGCGCTCGGCGGCACGTTCGCGGCCGCTGCTGGCCAGCTCCGTCATCGAACCTGAGCGTATGGCACCGGTCGGACAGATCTCCTCGCACGCCCGCGGCATGCCGAGTGGCCGTTCCTTGCCGGGCGTCTGGCAGAAGTTACATTTTTCCATCTTGCCGGCCATGGCCGAGAGCTGCGGTGCATTAAATGGGCACGCCCATGTGCAGAAGCCGCAACCGATGCATTTGTTTTGATCGACGAGGACGATGCCATCCTCGGTGCGCTTGCTGATCGCGTTCACCGGGCAGGCGTTTCGGCATGGCGCATCGCCGCAATGCATACAGGCCATCGACACATTCATTGCCGTCACGTTTGGGAAGGTGCCGGAGGTAATCTTGACGACTTCGCGCCAACGCGGGCCGATCTCGACCTCGTTCCACGTCTTGCAGGCAATCTCGCACGCGTGACATTTCACGCAGCGCTTATGATCGAAGTAGAAACCGTATTGCATGGTCGCCCCCCCTAAGCCGGACGCACTCGCACCTTGCACTCGTTGTAACAGTTGGCGCCGGTGATCGGATTGGTATAGCTGTCCATGAGGTTATTGGAGTGCGCGCCCTTGCCTTTAGCATGCGTTCCCATGGCCCAGTGGCCGAAACCGTGACCGTGGCGGATACTGACGCAACCGGGCACCAAACCCTCGACCACCTTGGCCTTGATCTTGATCTGGTCCTTGGGTGATTCGACGACGACATAGCTGTCGTCCTGGATGCCGTACTTCTGCGCGTCGAGCGTATTGATCTCCACCCAGTTCTCGCCGCAGATCTCCATCAGATAAGGGTTGTTCTGCGTGACAATATTGCAGTGCATGCTGAACTTGGAATGCGTGACCTGTAATGGGTACTGCGCATCGGGCTTGACGCTGCGCTCGCGGTATACCGGATACGGGTCGAAACCGGCATCGGCATAGGCCTTGGAATAGATCTCCACCTTGGTCGAAGGAGTTGCCAAGCCTTCGGGTACGCGGTGGTAGCGGATCGGACCAGCCCAGAAACCCTTTTGTTTGAGCTCGGCGAGCGACATGGGTATATCCTTCATCATGAGCTCACCCCAGTCCTCCCACTTCTCGTAGGGAAAGTACTGGCCCCAGCCCATCTTCTGGGCGATGCCCTTGACGATCTCGTACGCTGGCTTAGCCTCTCCCGGGGGCGCTACCGCGGGCTGGCACAACACCACCTCCGGCCCCAACCACATGCCCTGGCGAATCTCGGCATGTTCATAAAACGAAGTCTCGGGCAACACGATGTCGGACTCGAGCGCCGTCTCGCTCATGTAGATTTCGCAGGTCACTGCCAGCTCCAGTTGCTTGAACATTTCTTGCACGGCATCGCGATTCGGGTCACTCATCACCGGGTTGGTGGACTGCACGAACAGCGCCTTCACCGGATAGGGGTCGGCGTTGATGACAGCGTTCGGCAGGCGCGCATTGGGCAGATCGGGCGCCAATGGATAGCCCATGGCAATGTGCAGTGGCGGCTTGGTCGCCTTGCCCTTGGCGTCCTCCGGGATGTTTACCGCGGGCGCGAGCGGTGCCCAGTCTTTCAAGTGCAGGTTGCCGGGCTTATCGAGCTCGCCGGTAATGGCGTCGAGGATATAGCAGGCGCGACCGGCATCGGCGCCGTTGGTGTAGTAGCCGGAGCCCTTGAAGATGGCGGACATCGCCGGTTTGGTGCTAGCGAACTCGCGCGCCAGGCGTGTGATGGTCGCCGCCGGAATGCCGCAAATAGGTTCGGCCCACTGCGGCGTGTAGCCCTTGTCACGCACATGATCACGGAATCCGGCGAAACCCTCGCAGTACTTATTGACGAAATCGCTGTCGTACAGGTTATCGTCGATGATCACGCGGCACATCGCCAGCGCCATCGCGCCATCGGTGCCGGGCTGAATCGGTACCCACTCGTCCGCCTTCTGTGCCGTCTCGGTGAAGTTGGGATCGACCACCACGAGCTTGCAGCCCTTGTTCTTGGCCTCCATCAGCGCCCGGCTTTCCCACAGCCCCTGATTGGCGCCGAGCATGTTCATGCCCCACAGCATCACATAGCGCGAGTTGGCAAAGTCATGCATGGGAAACACGTGCCCGAACAACGTCAGGCAAGCCGCGCGTCGGTCCTGCTCGCAGCCCGAGGTGTGCGTGTACATGTTCGGGCTGCCGTAGAGATCGCGCAACAGGTGCCAGTAGAAATGGGAGTTGGGATCGTGGTGGCACGTAAAGGCGACCGCCTCCGGACCCCACTTGTCTTTTATGTGCTTGAGCTTATCGGCGATGAAGGCGAATGCCTCGTCCCAGGAGACGCGTTTGAACTGGCCCGGCCCGCCTTTGGCGTTGGTGCGCAGCAGCGGAAATTTGAGCCGGTCCGGGTCCTGGGTGACGTACCAGCTCGCCATACCCTTGGCGCAGCGTGAGCCAATATTGTTAGGCGATTCCGGATTACCTTTGTGATAAACAACCTTGCCGTCTCTGACAAAGACCTCGGTCGGACATTGCCAGGGACAGGTATAGCAAAAGCTCTTGATAACCTTGGCCCCTTTAATCTTGGCGAGCTGTGAACCGAGGTCTGGCGTGCCGCTAGTCATGGTGGGGTCCTCGTTGTTGTGCGCACGCTGCACTGCGCCAAAACGCGCAGCCAGATGACTCCTCCATAGTTCTAGAAGATTGAATTGAAGCCGGCTATTTGTCAATATCGTTTTGGTCTAACACACCAAATAACTAGGAGGGGAATATGTATACGCGTTCATTCGGCATCGTAGCCGCATTGTTGGCAGCGGCAACACTGGTATTCACTGCATCGCCGGCGCGCGCGCTCGATAGCCTGGTCAAGCTGCGCATGAGCAGTCAGTGGACGGAAACCACCGCCGGCGCGCAGGTAGACAAATGGTGGGCCGAGGAGATCCGCCAGCGCACGGACGGCACAGTGAACATAAAGATCTTCTGGGAAGGTGCGCTCGGCAAGGCCAAGGAGAATCTGGGGTTGATACAAAAAGGCGCGATCGATCTCGCCGCCATGTCGCCCGGTTACTTCCCAGCGGAGCTGCCGTTTCATGCGGCTCCGAACTCGATCCCCATGGCCATGTCGGAGGTGTCACAAGCCACCACACTCATGGAACGATTGCTGACCGAGGTGCCCGAGTTTGACCAGGAGGCAGCACGCAACGGCATGAAATCCCTGTTCTTCCATCACCTCAATCCCTATAAGCTCGTGTGCAAAGAGCAAATAAGCGGACTGTCTGACATGAAGGGTAAAAAGGTGCGCACCTGGGGCAAAGACATGCCGCGCATGGTGCAGGCTGCGGGCGGTGTGCCGGTGACACTGGGATTACCGGAACTCTATGAAGGACTGTCCCGCGGCACCGTCGATTGCATTCCCTTCTCAGTTGATCTGATGGTCAACTACAAGATCTACGAGGTCGCCAAGCACGTGCATGACATCACGCTCTGGGAGGGTCCGACCAATGCCGTGTGGATCTCGCGCACTGTCTGGAATGACATGCGGCCGGATCATCAAAAAGTAGTGCAGCAGGTGTCGTTCGAAGCCGCCAAGCGCGACCGCGATCAAGTGGTCGCCGCCGGTGAGACGGCAGTGGCAACGCTCAAGGCCAAGGGTGTGCAGTTCCATGAATTCCCGGAGGCCGACAAGAAGCAATGGAAGACCGCCAACCCTGACTTTTTTGCTGACTTCATCGCCGAGCAGGAAAAGCTTGGCCGCGGTGATGCCGCGCGCAAGACCATCACAATCTGGCGCGAGGTCGTCGGTAGCTAGACGTTAGTTGATCCACTCCCGGTACGGCCTGCGGCCGTGCCGGGAGTTCTGCTGTGCCAGCACTCACCCCGGAGGCCTGGTCATGAATTCGGATCGCGCGGCCATCGCTCACTGGTTACTACGAATCAACTTAGCTTGCGCCTTCCTCTCAGGCGTAGCGCTGCTCCTGATGATGCTCGCTGGGGCGGCCGATGTGATCGGCACCAATCTCGATTTGCTCAAGCTACCGAGTTCGCCGATCCCAGCGGCGTTTGAGTTCATGGCGACGATGATGGTGGTCAACGTATTTCTCGCGGTCTCGCTTGGCCAGGTGCGGCGCCAGCACATACGCGTTGAAGTGCTGGTCAATCGCTTGCCGAGAATACTGCAACGAGTGGCTGATGTCGCACAGTATGTTCTAGCTGTAGCGTTTTTTGGACTGATCGCCTGGTTCGCCTGGCCAGCTGCGGTGCACAGTTTCAATGTCGGCGAGTACGCGCCGGGGCTCATCAACTTTCCGATCTGGCCTGCACGGTTCATTCTCGCCTTTGGTGCCACACTTTTGAGCATCCAATGCTGCTTCGACATTGTCGGATTGTTTGCTCAACGCTACCGCTGCACTGACTCGCGCTACCCCGGAACGACGGACTCCTAAGAGAAGCTGAGCGCGCATGGACCCCCTCTACATCGGTTACGGCGGCGCGATACTGTTATTTGTGTTCCTGGCAGCTGGTATACCGGTGGGCGTTGCCATGGGCACCATCGGTATCGCCGGCATGTATCTGGCGGCGGGGCCGGCGCTGACTGCCGGGCAGCTGACGGTCCTGCCCTTCTGGGTAGTGAACAACTATGCCTTCGCGGTGTTGCCCATGTTCGTGTTGATGGGGGTACTGGCGGAGACCTCGGGCATCACCGACCGTGTGTTTTACGCCGCGGATCTGTGGTTGCGCCGCTTCCGCGGCGGACTCTATCAGGCAGTCATCGTCGGTTCCGCAATCTTCGCTGCTATCTCCGGCTCGACCATTGTCAATGCTGTGGTGTTCACGCGTATAGCCTTCCCGCAGATGATGAAGTTCGGCTACTCGCGCAGCCTCTCGATCGGCGCCATCGCCGGTTCTGGCAGCTTCGCCGCGATGATCCCGCCATCCATCACCATGGTGATCTACGCGATCATGACCGAGCAATCGGTCGGTCAGCTGCTAATTGCCGGTGTCATCCCCGGTATCCTCACTGCTTTTATCTATCTCGTGGGTGTGTACCTACTGGTGCGTTTCAAACCCGCGCTTGCCCCGCCGATCACCATCGATGCCAGCCTGCGCGAAAAGTGGCGTGCGGCCGTCTACGTTTGGCCGGTGGTGGTGCTTATGACGCTGGTGCTGGGCGGGATCTACTCGGGCCTGTTCCCGCCGTCGGCGGCCGGTGCGGCCGGCGCCTTCGGGGCGTTCTGCCTGGCGCTCGGACACAAGCGCACACTCAGAGGTTGGCTGCCGCCAGCATTGCAAGATGCGGCCTCGATCAGCTGCATCATCTTCGTCATTCTCATCGGCGGGTTGTTGCTGTCACGCATGCTTGTGGTGGTCGGCGTAATTGATGAGCTTGTGCTGGCCATCACGCATGTGGCCGACACGCCGCTGAAGTTCATGATTTTTGCCTCGATTCTCTATATCGTGCTGGGCTGCTTCCTTGATACCACTTCCATGATGGTCGTGACGCTGCCATTCTTGTTCCCGGTGGTCGTGGCATTGCAGATCGACCCCATCTGGTTCGGTATCGTGCTGGTCAAGTTAATCGAAATATCGGTGATCACACCACCCGTCGGTATTAACTTGTTTGCGGTGATGAGCGCTGTCGACAAGTACACGGACTTCCGTCATGTCGTGAAAGGTGTTATCCCTTTCATCCTGTTCGATATGATCGTACTGGCGTTGCTCATCACCTATCCGGAGATAGCCACGTGGCTGCCCAAGAAGATGATAGCGGGCTAACCCGAGCGCTGCTTCTAGGAGGGGGCGCCGTACCTTTGCGTCGCTATGACGACGGCTCGTCGTGGCGTGATTGGGTGCGTATCGCATCGACAGACGCGCTTGCCGATGCCGGTGTGGAAGCGCACGACATCGACGCCGTCATTGTCGCCTCCGAGAGTGACTTCTTTTCCCTGCAAGTCGCACCGGGTTCGGTAATCGTCGACGATATCGGGCTGGTACCGTGTCCGGTGATGCGCGTGGAAAGCGGAGGCGCCAGCGGCGCCGCGGCCCTGCGCACCGGCTTTATGCAGATCGCCGCACGCCAGGCGCGTACAGTGCTGGTGATCGGCTTCGAACAAACAGCCAGTCGGCTCAGCAGCGACGAAGTGCGCATGATCTACGGGTTGTCCTTCGACGCTGACTTGGAAGGCATGGCGGGTGCCACCGCAGTAAATCTGTACGCATTATCGATACAGGAACATATGCAACAGTTCGGCACCACTGCCGAACAACTGGCGCAGGTCTCAGTAAAGAATCACGCTAATGCAGGCCACAACCCATGGGCACATCGACCGATGGCTTTGACTATAGAACAGGTGCTTGCCTCGCCCATGGTAAGCACGCCCTATCACTTGCTCGATTGCTCGACGATCAGCGACGCGGCGGCCGCCGTGGTATTGTCCGATCCGCAATACGTGCCGGCATCCTCGCGCCCGCGCGTCTGTATCGCAGGTAGCGGCTGCGCCTCGGATTACGTACGCCTCGGTGACCGCAGCGCGCGCTATCGCTTTACCGCCAAGGTGCAATCATCCCAAGCAGCGTATGCTATGGCCGGAATTACTGACCCTGCCAGCGAGATCGATGTCGCCGAGATCTATGATGCCTTCAGCGGCGCCGAGATTCAGGGCGTTGAGGCACTCGGTTTGTGCGCGGAGGGTCGCGGCGGTGTGGCGTGCGGCGACGGGGAATTCGCCGCCGACGGCCGTCTGCCAGTGAATCTGTCGGGGGGGCTGATTGGGCAGGGTGGAGCGCCCGGCGCCACCGGTGTTCTGCAGGCGCTGACCATCCAACGCTTGCTCACAGGGCGCTATTGGCCAGAGGCGCAGCCGGCACGAGACCTGCGCGTCGGCTTGGCCGATGCCCACGGCGGCATTTGCGCGGTCAGCATCACCCACGTGTTGCGACGACTCGACTGATGGCACACCCGCGCAAACCCGTTACCGCTGGGCCGCTGACTCTCGAGCTGCAGCTGCGCTACGCCTATACGCCGGGCGGGTTGCGACCTTACTTCGAGGCCCTGCAACAGGGGCAGGCGTTAGCCAGCCGCTGCCCGCAGTGCCAGCGCATTTGGTTCCCACCGCGCCTGCTGTGCTCGTATGACCGGTCTACCACCGAGTGGGTTAGGCTCAGCGGGCGTGGGCGTATCATTAGTGTCACGTGTGGCACCAGCCGCTTGCCGCTGGCACAGACCTCGAGCCATCACTGCTTCGCCCTGCTAGCGCTCGACGGTGCCGATAACGCGAGCTTCGCGCGCGTTATCGGCGATGAACGCGTGCTTCAAAAGGGCGCACGTGTGCGTCTCAGTGCGGCAGCGGCAGCGACACCGCATCCGGCGCAGAGCGCGTGTTTTGTGGTAGATGATAAATAGGAAGCGATAGATCATGAACAGCGAGCTTTATGCCCAGGTCGTCGCCAAGACCAATCTGCGCTACAACGAACAGGAGCAACGTCTCAAGGTCGAGCTGCCTGTCAAGGCGAACATCGCCCTCGATACCATCGTGCGTTACGCCAAAGGCGATGCCGGCGGGCACACGGCGCTGCTGTTTGAGGATGCTCAGGGTAAAACTCATCGCTACAGCTTCACAGAGCTGGATCGGCTTTCCGACCAACTGGCCAAGGGATTGCGCACGCTTGCCGTGCGGCGCGGCGAACCGGTGGTGGTACACACTGGCCAATCGCCGCAGACAGCCATCGCCCATATGGCCATCTACAAGCTCGGTGCCATTGTGCTGACGCTGTCGCAACTGTACGGGCCGGATACCGTTGCATATATCCTCAACGATTCGAAAGCGCGGGTCGTCATCACTGACGACAGTGCCTGGGGCAACCTGCGCCCCCATCGTGCGCGTTTCACCTCGCTCGAACACTGCATCGTCACCGGCAACACCGTCGCCGGCGAAATGTCGTTTGCACAATGTTTGATTGACGACGCCTCTGAGCTAACACCGGTTGAGACCAATGCCGATGAGTCGGCGCTGTTGATGTATACGTCGGGCTCCACCGGAATGCCGAAGGGCATGTTACACGCCCACCGCATCATTCACGCCTACCGGCCGAGTCTGACGATGGTCTATAACCTGGAGCTCGACAAACCTGGACAGGTCTTCTGGAGCCCGGCCGACTGGGCATGGGTCGGCGGCCTGCTCGACGCGGTGCTACCGGCCTGGCAACACGGACAAACGGTAGTCGCTACGCGCCATCGTTTCGAGGCCGAGTGGGCGTTTGATTTCATGGCACGTCACGGCGTAACGCACTCGTTCATGACGCCGACCGCCCTCAAACGTCTTGCTGAGATCAAGCAACCGCGCGAGCGCTGGCGACTGCAATTGCGCGTCGTTTGCACCGGCGGGGAGAGCCTGCCGGGCGAGACCGTGCGCTGGGCCGAGCGCGATCTGGGCATCGTCTGCAATGAGTTTTACGGGCTCACCGAATTTAACCACATGGTCGGTAACTGCCGGGCGTTGTATCCGATCGTCCCTGGTTCCATGGGGCGGGCCTTTCCCGGACGGCGCGTAGCGATCATTGATGAGCATGGCAACGAACAAGGCGACGGTGTGGTAGGCGAAATCGCTTCCTGGCGGGCGTACGATCCGACGTTGTTTATGGGTTACTGGGGAAACCCGGGGGTGCCGGAACACATGCGTATCGGAGGTTGGTTGCGCTCGGGCGATCTCGCGCTGCGCGATGAACACGGCTATTTCTGGTACCAGGGACGCAACGACGATCTGATCAAAAGTGCCGGCTACCGCATTGGTCCGGCGGAGGTGGAAGATGCACTGGTTAAACACCCGCAGGTCGCCGAGGCAGCGGTAGTTGGTCGACCCGATGCCGAACGCGGCGCGGTCGTAGTCGCCTTCGTACGCCTCGTGCAAAGCGCGCAACCAAGCGCCCAGTTAAAACGTGAATTGCAGCAATTCGTCAAGGACAATCTCGCGGCGTACAAATATCCGCGCGAGATCGAGTTCGTCGATTCCTTTCCGCTGACGAGCTCTGGCAAGATCCGTCGCGCGGAGCTGCGCGCGCGCCTGCTCGCGTCGACGCCACACTGACAGCACCGCGCTGAGTCTGTTCAAGACGACGGTTCGTGCCGCCCGGTTTCGGTAACGATAAGATTCATCGGTACATCGAACGACTGTGGATAGATCGTCTCCAGTCGCTGAAACTCGTAACCCACACCGACAGCAAAGGGTCGCGGTTCGAGCGCGGCGAGCGTAATGTCATAGTAAGCCATACCGAAGCCCAAGCGATGACAGCAGTGATCGAAACCAAGAAATGGCACCAGCACGATATCCGGTATCACGACGTTTCGTTCTTTCGGCATCGGTATCTGAAAACGGCCAGGAACAAGCTCCTGTCCGGGCGCCCAACTGCAGAACTGCATGGGCGTAAACGGCTTGCCAAACACCGGCAAGGCGCTGCGTCCGCCCTGGCCGAGGAATTCGCCCGCCAGCGGCAGGGCGTCGAATTCGCCTTTGAAAAACGGCCAATAGAACCCCAGAGTTTTGCCCTGAAAGTTTTGCAGTAGCTCTTTCAGGTGGCGCTCGATAGCGGCACAACAGTGAAAGAAGTGCTCGGCGCCAATACGTGTGCGTCGCTCGAGCAACTGCCTACGCATCTGCTTACGCCAGGCCTTAACCTCACCCCAAGTCTGCATGTGTTACGCGGTTAGCGCGCCTTGCCTCCATCCTGCAGGCGCTGATCGCGCCAGGCAATGGCTGCCTTCAAACCCTCTCGTCGGGTGATTTCCTTAAACTGCTTGCGCGAAGGCGTTTCCAAACTTTCAAGCTGCACGGCAATGTCGAGGTTAGCGCGCATGACCTCGCGAAAACCCATGCCATCGAAGCTGCGGTTAATGGCCTCTTTGGTCATGGAGACTGCTGCGCGATCCATGGTTGCCATCTTGCGGGCTAGGTTGAACGCTGCTTCAACGTGGGTGCCTTGCGGCACCATCTGATTGACCAAGCCAATACGTTCAGCGCGTTCGGCCGGGATGCGGTCGTCGGCCGACAGCAACAGCTCCTTTGCCAACTTCGGTCCCGTCAGCCATGGCATGATCATGGCCGTGATGACGCTACCGAACTTGAGCTCGGGTTCACCCAAGTATGTGCCTTCGGCGGCGATGGTCACGTCGCAACACATGGCCAGCTCGCACGCAGCCGCTAGGCAGTAACCGTGCACGGCGGCAATGGTGGGCTTCTCGAAATCCCAAAAGCGCAAGAGAAAATCCAGATCCTCCTGCAAGGCTTTGCGCCACCCGCCGACGTCGGACGGGCCCACGGCAGCGTCATCCTTCAGATCCATGCCCGCGGAGAACGCTCGGCCGGCACCGCTAATCACCACCGCACCGAGGTCATCGTCCGCAACGATCGCATCTAACAACTGATGCATCTCGCCAATCATGCGTCGACTGATGGCATTGAGACGCTCGGGTCGATTGAGCGTCACCAGTGCCACGCCCTCACTCCGTTCAAACAACAAGGTCTGCAGCGGCAGCTCTTCAGGTGACATAGCTGTTACTCCGTTGTCCGCATCTCGGTTTGCGTTCACTCATGGGCACGCGGCAGATGCCAGGCGACGATGCGATACAAACCGGCACCGATAACGCCGCCGACCAGCGGGCCGAGCACGTAAACCGTGAGCCAGCCGCCACGCGGGCCGGGAATGGCAATCTCGCCCCAGCCAAGGAAATAAGACACCAGCCGCGGTCCGAGATCACGTGCCGGATTGAGGGCCGCCTGCGTAAGCGGCGCGATCACGGAAATGATGGCGGCGACACCAACGCCGATGACGACCGCAGCCGCGGCTGCGCCCGGTCGTGCCGGATTGCGTACATTCGTCACCGACCAGACGATAAAGGCAAGCATTGCCGTGCCCACCATTTCGGCGAAAAACGCCGCCGCCGGGCTAACCACACGCCAGGCCTCCTCGGCGGTGCCGTACAACGCTGGATTAGGAAAGTATTCGCCAAACACCATGGCACTCAACTCACTACCCGGGCCCCCGCGCAACAACCCGTGGTGACGTTCAAACTCGATGATCGCTTCGGCGAACATACCGTAGAGCACGAGCGATGCGCAGGCCGCGCCGGCCGTCTGCGCAATCCAATAAGGCAGCACGCGCGGCCAGGGAAAGCGATCGTAGAGCGCGGCCGCCAGAGTGATGGCGGGATTGATGTGGGCGCCGGAGAGTCCGGCGACCGTATAGATCGCCACGCTCACGCCGACGGCCCAAACAACTGCGACCTGCCAGAGCCCCGCCTGCGCGCCGGTCAGCACCGCTGCATTAACCGCACCAACGCCAAAGAATACGAGGATGAAAGTGCCGAAGTACTCACCGACCAGTGCAGCCCAGAGACGCGTTATCGCCACCTCCACCTTTTTCGTCTGCGCCTTGGCACCAAATCCCTCGTCGACGGTAACGCTCGATTCACTGTTGGCGGGATCATTCATGGTCTACTGGCCCCTTAGAAACACGGTAGGTAGATTACGTGTGGCATTGGTCAGGACTCGACGAATGTCGGCGCCTGTTACGTCCACATTAGCGAGGTTCGCCTGATTGAAATCGGTGCCATCGAGTGTGGCACCGCGCAGGTCGGCACCAGTGAGATTCGCTCCAGTAAACTGTGCCAATATCAGACGCGCGTTGCGAAAGATAGCTGAACGAAAGTCACCACCGTAACCAAGCGCCCAGGAAAGCACGGCCTCCGAGAAATCCGCACCCTGAGCGCGTACCCATATCAGATCGGCTTGCCCCAGTTGCGCCTGCCTAAATACCGCACCCGTAAGGATGGCCTCGCGCAAATTGACACTGCGTAGGTTTGCGCCGGTGAGATCGGCTTCGCGCAGATCGGCGCCGACCAGGCTGGCTCCCCGCGGTGCCGGCTGCCCGAGTCCACTCGCGCCGAGATCGGCATATCGAAAGTTCGTACCGGTCAGTGTCGCCTGCGTCAAATCGGCCGCCGATAACACGGCTGCCTCGAGGTCGGCCTGCGGTAGCTGCGCTTTGATCAGACGCGCGCCCGGCAGAAACGCCTTGCGCAGTACAGCATTGTCCAGGCGCGCACTATCGAGCACAGCCCGCACCAAACTGGCTGATTCAAACTTGGCCTCGCGCAGGTCGGCACGCGTGAGGTCACTGCCGCCGAGCTGCGCGCCCGAGAAATCTGCTCCGCGCGCGCGTACCTCGCGCAAATACGCCTCGCGTAGATCGGCGCCGCGCAAGCTTGCGCCGCGCAGGTCCGCTCCGACGAGTGTAGCGCCGGTCAATACGACACCGTCGAGATTGGCGTAGGCGAGGTTGGCGCCGCGCAGATCGGCGCCCGCCTGATTACGCTCGGCAAACTGCGGTCGATTCGTGGCCTGCGCAGCGAGTGTCTCTTGTACCACTGCGCTCGCACACACCGCGCAGACGACTAAGCAGGCTCGAACGAATTTGTCCAGTGGCATCATTGGGCGACGTTCTGTGGCAGGAATGACACGGTCTTGGCGATCTCGGGCGCGCCACTGATGCGGCGAATTGCTGCCCAGGCACCTTTATAATAAGGAATGGTTGTCGTCGGATCGACATGATCCGATACCAAATCACCTACTGCACCGCGCGGTTGGCCGAATATCATGAAGGTGTGACCGGGCTTCACGGCGTCCGACAGATAGGCCAACGCCCGCACCTTGCCGACGTCGTTACTGAGCTCGACCAGATCACCAGAAGCCACACCCAGACGCTTCGCGTCCTGCGCGTGGATCTCGAGAAACGGCATCGGGTTGTGCTCACTGTAGAACGGTATCAACTGGTGATGGTACAACGTTTGCCAAATGTGGTTGCTACGGCCGTTATTCACCCAGAAAGGGTAACGCGCGCGTTGGCGCGTTACTTGGGCGGCATAACCCGGCCAGGGTTGCGGTGCAGGGATAAAACGTGCCCGCCCCGAAGCGGTGAAGAAGCGTCCGTCCTCGTGCAGGCGCACGCTACCGACAGGCACGCCGTTTACGATCTGTGTTGGCGTCTGAATGCCGTTGTTGCCAAGCCTGCGCAAAAGGTCATAAGTGACACCTGCGTAGCCCTCCATTGCATCGCTCCCGTCGCCCTTGAACTGATAGCGCGCATGGATAAACACGTCTTCGTCTCCCTTCCAGTCAAAATCAAGGAAGCGATTGGCCTTTAGCGGATTGCGGTCTTGCAGGTAGAGCGCGCGCAAACGCCGCGCGAAACGCGCCATGATCATCCAGTCCGGAATCGCCGCACCTGGCGGGTCCATGAAACGTTGATATAGACGCAAGCGCCGTTCACCATTGATCGACGTCAGATTCATCTCGCCCCATTGCGCCGCGGGCAACACCAGATGTGCGTAGCGTGCGCTCGCGGTCATATAAATATCCTGGGTTAGAATAAACATGCCGCCCGCCTTCAACGCCTCGACAATGCGTGTGACACGCTCTCCCACTGGCTTACCCTGTGTCTGCAACAGCACTTCGCGCACGACAGCGCCGCGCTCGCGCAGCGCCGCCTCCATCGCCTCTGCCCGTAACGTCGTCAGCACGGGATTGCAGCCACCGATCCAGTAACACTTGACCTCACCCCGACGTACGGCCTCGTCAACATTGAGTGCGGGTCGACCACCTGGGTATGGCGGGCGCACATAGGCCTCCTGGTGGCCGCCAAGCCGACTGACGCCGGTGCCCGGCTTGCCGACATTGCCGCTCAACAATCCCAGATCAACCAGAGCAGCGATGTTCTCGTAATTCTTCAAGCCCCAGATCAAACCTTTCTCGTAGTGCAACAACGTGCGCCGCCGCGCACCATCGCGCTTGGGGGCGGCAATCCATTGCGCAGCTTGACGGATCTGCGACGCCGGTACGCCGGCTACGCGTGCAGCCTCGTTCACGACCTCCTGCAACGGGCGATCGACAGCCAATGTAGAGCGCTGGTAGGACTCGAAGGTCTGCCATTCAGTGCGTTCGCGGATGAAAGCGACATCGTGCCAGCGCCGCTCGAGCACGACGCGGGCGATAGCATTGAGTAATGCGATGTCAGCGCCTGGCTCAATTTGCAAATGCAATACACGATCCTTGCCGCCCGCCGCCTCAGCGGTTGCGACCGTCATGGTTCGCCTTGGATCGATGATGATCATGCGCGCCCGCTCAACCGCTTCAGCGCCGAACATGGCGCGCTTGCGTTTGAGCGTCGCCCCGTTCAGGTTCGGAATCATATGGGTGAGGTAGTAGTTACTTTGCGTCTCGTAGGGGTTGGCACCGACAATGACTATGGTATCGGCTAGCTGCGCGTCCAGATACGCATTGGTCAGCGCCGCCAGGCCGGCGTCGCCGGCGGCATGGATCTCGCTGTTGTAAGCCGGACGGTTGTGGATTGATGCGGTGCGCGTGCCAAGCCCGGAAAAGAAAAAGCGGCCGATCGCCCAGTTATTCTCGAAGCCACCACCGCCACCGCCATGGTCATAGAACTTCATGCCGACGGCGTCGGCACCCCAGCGATCCACTACCGCTTTGATCACCCGCGCGCCGAGATCGGTCGCCTGGTCCCAGCCGAGCGGCGTATGTGTGTCGCCGACAGCGATCAGTGGTTCCGACAGCCGTGCCTTGGTCGGCCGCTCGGGCGAGTAGAGCGTTTGTGCCAACCCGCCACCGCGCACCGACGCCAACCCCTCATTCACCGCGCAGGTATGATCCGGCACGATGACAACGTTGTAACGTCGCCCGTCGCGTCCGGTGATTTGTGAGTGCATCAAAGGCGAGATCCAATCGCTCAGGGCCGGCAACGGCTGTCGGTAGTCAACGCCGAGGGCGTTGTCGGCGGGCGCCGGGCCGCCGTCACGACCCAGCGGCCACTTATAGACCTGATAACCGCAACCGACGATGCAGAATTGACAGACCGTATTGAACCGCTGGGCATCCGGCGGCGGCAGCGGAACCGTGGCCATTAGCGCATCCCAGCTAAACGATATTTGTGTAACGGCCGTAAATCAGGCCGCTCACACCCTGCGCCTGCACCATGCCCGCGAGCACGCGCAGATTAATCTGCGGCAGCGCTTCGCTCGCCTGGCCGATCACGAGCGTGCCCGACTTCACGGGATCGAAGGTGCTCCAGTGGCATGGACAGATGAACAGCTTGCGCTCAGGCTTGTAACTGACGGGACATCCCTTATGGGTGCACAGGGTGGAATAGGCAACGATTTCGTTGTTCGGACCGACGCCTGCGGCAGCGGGTTCGTTGACCCGTAGCAGCAGCGCCGGCGAGCGCTCGTCGGGATAACTGAACGGAATGGCAGCACCGCGGGCAATGGACGACAACGGCGCAATATCGACAATCGGGTAGACCGATGTCTGAGGCGACTGCGCCGCCACAGAATGCATGCCATGTCGAGCAACCACAAGTCCGGCAACGCCGGTACAACTAACCTTTATGAAACCACGCCTATTAACCATTCACCACCTCACTTGCACGAAAAGAGACAGCACACAGTCCGCGCAGACCTTGCATCACGCCTACTGACACTGTCAAGCGTGTGGTCACCGACTGCTATGAAACACCGATGTAGATACCGTCGCTACGCACCTCTACCGGAAAAGTGGTTACTGCTTCACCGTAGGCTTCGCACTCGCCCGTGAGCGGATGATACTCGCGGCCATGCCATGGACAAATCAGGACGCCGAAATCGATGGTTCCCTCCGCCAGCGGACCACCCATATGAGGACAGGTGTTGTCGAGCGCGCCGTATTTTCCTTCAAAATGCGTAAGCGCAATGGTTCGCTCGCCAGCGATGACCTTCTTTACCGCACCCTCCGCCAACTCGTCCAAATCCGCTACCCGATACCAATTGATTCCGGTCTCACTCATGTCTTGCTCCCCACAAAAAACACCCCGACTATTCTCGGGAATTGGCTCGTTCGATCTTATCGAACTTCATGCGCGAAAGCGAAACACATGATCGCCGTGTCACTTGAGGGCGTCACTTCTCCAAGCTTGGGCTACGCTACAGCTGCTGCTCCGGTACATACAGGATCAACCCATCAAGCTCGTCGGTCACGACGAGCTGACAGGTGAGACGGCTCGTTGGCTTCGGCTCCCACGCGAACTCAAGTAGACCGGCTTCTTCGTCCTCCACCGGCGGTAGCCGATCAAACCACGTGGTCTCGACATAACAATGGCAGGTCGAACAGGAACAAGCCCCACCGCATTCCGCTTTAATACCTGCTATGTTGTTCGCGGTCGCCCCCTGCATGACCGTATAACCGTTTTCGATTTCCACCGTTCGCCGACGATGATCTGGCTGAATGAACGTAACCTTGGCCATCACCTAGGCCATGTCCTGCATCGCAACGGTCGGATCGGCCAAGCGTTCAGGGGCGATGCGTAGCCGCTGCGGGATCAATTTTTTGCAAGCCATGTATTCTCTAGGGTTGTTGATAGCATCGACCGCGATAAGCACACCGTCCTTCAGGTAAAACAGCGCGAACCCACCTTCCTCCATACGGCCGCGCTGCACCAACTGATCGTAACCGGCTGCCAGGCCAACGATCTGCAACTTGACGTCGTACTGGTCAGACCAAAACCACGGTATTTCCGCATAGCGCTGCCCTTTGGCACACATATTGGCGGCCGCCGTCTTACCCTGCTCGACGGCATTGTGTACCGACTCCAGACGCAGGCGGCGCTGCAACAATGGATTAGGGTGGTTGCTACAGTCACCGGCGGCGAAGATAGCGGCATCGGCGGTCTGACAGTACTCGTCAACAATAATGCCATTGCCGCACGGCAAACCAGCGGATTGTGCTAACTCGGTATTGGGCGCAATTCCTATGCCGATAACGACCAAGTCCGCCTCTATGCGACCATCCTCACAGATCACACCGGTCACCCGTTCGCTGCCCTCGAAACGCAGCACGCGCGCGTTACAACGGATGTCGACACCGTGCTGGCGATGCAGTTGCACAAAGAAATCCGAGATCACCGGCGCAGCAACACGATTGAGAATACGACCGTCAACTTCGAGCAGGGTGACTCGCATCCGGCGTTGTGCGGCCACTGCGCTCACTTCCAAGCCGATGTAGCCTCCGCCAATAACAACCAGGTTCTTCTCGGCCCGCAAGTGCGGTTGTATGCGTTGCGCATCGGCGATCGTTCGCAAGTAGCAGATGCCTGGCAAATCTACGCCGGTAACCTGCAAGCGTCTTGGGCTGCTGCCGGTCGCCAACAGCAGCTTATCGTAGTGCCGCCGCCTGCCGTCCGCGAGGACGATTTCATGCTCGCGCCGACGCAACGCCACTACCCGGGTATCGAGCAAGAGTTCGATATTGTTGTCCCGGTAAAATTTTGGCGGGCGCAGGTACACGCGCTCGAGCGGCAGCTCGCCGATGAGAAATTTCTTCGACAAAGGCGGTCGTTGATAGGGGACATGCGGCTCTTCGCCGATGATCACGATGTCACCCGCGAAGCCTTGCTGACGCAGGCTGGCGGCCGCTTGCCCCGCACAGTGGCCAGCTCCGACGACGGCGAAGACCTCAGGCATAGGTGTATTAGCGGCCGCTTAGCGTGGCCTCGGGCCGGAACCTGGTGCTCCCCGTCGGCGTCGTGTTGCGGCCCCCGCCAAAACCGGGCTAGGCTGCCCAGGAGAAGTAGAGGTTGCAGTCGTGAAAATCGTTGATCTCCGGGTTATAACTCGAAAGCACTGCTAGACCTTCACCTGCCGGTAGTCCGCGCCATGTCCGCTCTAGGCGGGTACGGTTGCCTACCCAGTGGTCGCCGACCTTGTGGCCGCAGATAGCATAGATAATACCGCCAGCTATGGACACACCGTCCTCGGGCCCCAAACGGGTGTTCATCGGCCGCGGTGTACGCCAATCGACGATGGCTTGGCAACGGTCAGGGTCGAGGCTATCGAGCACAATGGCACGCTGCAACGCCCAAGCGCACGAACGTCCGAGCAGGCTCACCGGTTTATCGGGCAACACGCACATCACTGCGTGCCTGTGACTCCCCTCTACCTTGAGCTTTGCAAAAAGCGCATCGTCGGGGCTGACCGCATAGCCGCCGTAGGCGTTAGTGTCTGCCGACTTCTGTCGGGCGATGAGTTGAGCGATCTCGTCTTTGGAGAGAAAGCTCGGCTCGCTCCACGACAAATCCTTGAGCTCGTCACGGTTAAACTCCGGAATCGGGAAGCGTTTGGCGTACATGTTTGCGCACTCCTTCGAGCTGCGGCGGACATTGTGATAGCAACAACCTGCCGCATTTTAGCAACGCACTGCAATGGCGCAAACGAATTGCCGGCGCCTAGCGCATACCATGCATGCATCTTCCGCGTTGCTGTGCCACCACGCAGAACAGCGGCGATGCGCTGAACTGCTAACGGGCAAGGGTTCCGTCGGTTGACGGGTTATATAAAGATATGTTTATATACGTATCGACTCTTAATAAACCCGCCGCACTATCCGTGGAACCGCTATTAACAGCCTTACGCGCAGCTGGTGAGCATACGCGATTGCGCCTGTTGGCATTACTGGGGCGCGCCGAGCTCACGGTATCAGAGCTCACGCGTATCCTCGGTCAGAGTCAGCCACGCGTAAGCCGCCATCTGAAGCTACTGTGCGACGCCGGTTTGGTAGAGCGTTCGCCGGAGGGTGCATGGGTGTTTTACCGCGTGGCGGATCGCGGCTTGGGCGCACTTCTGGCGCACAACCTACTTGAGCTGGTACCGGCCAATGATCCCCAGCTTGGTCGTGACCTGCAACGACTCGATACCATTATTAAGGAACATGCAGCAGCCGCAGCGGAATACTTCCGACGCAATGCTGCGGATTGGGACTCGATTCGCTCCTTGTACGTGGCCGAGGCGAAAGTCGAACAGGCTATGCTCGAGGCATTAAGTGACAAACCCATCGCGGAGCTGCTCGATCTTGGCACGGGTACCGGGCGCATCCTGCAGGTGTTCGCGCCTCGTATCAAGCGCGGTCTCGGGATCGACAGCAGTCGTGAGATGCTTGCCGTCGCGCGCGCGAACCTGGAGGCGCTGAACCTGCGCCATTGCCAAGTGCGCCATGGCGACATCTACAACCTGCCGGTGCCCGATGCATCGTTCGACGCCGTGACGATTCACCACGTCTTGCACTTTCTCGACAACCCTGGCGCCGCCGTGGCGGAGGCGGCGCGCACGCTAAAACCAGAGGGACGTCTGTTGATAGTAGACTTCGCGCGCCACCAGCTGGAGTTCTTGCGCACCGAATTTGCACATCGCCGTCTCGGATTCGCGGATGATGAGGTGATGGGCTGGTGCCGCGCTGCGGGCCTGGTCGATGCGAACGTCCGACACCTCAGCGCATCCGCCAAATCAAGAAGCGATAAACTCACGGTGTCGCTGTGGACAAGCATACAAAGCAGGCGTGCGCCTTCTCGCCGCCGATCGGAAGCGGCCTGACAGCCGTCCAAGGAGAGCAGTTATGTCAAACCCGTTGAGCCAGCTACTGGCAAAGAAAGATGTCGTTTTGGCCGATGGCGCCATGGGAACCAACCTATTCGATCTCGGCCTCGCGAATGGCGCCGCCGGCGAGGTCTGGTGCATAGACCACCCGGACCGTGTGTGCTCTATCCATCAGGGCTTCATCGACGCGGGTGCCGACATCATTTTGACCAATTCATTTACCGCTAACCGCTACCGCTTCAAACTGCATCGCATCGAAGGCCGCGTGCACGAAGTCAATCGTGCCGCCGCCACACTGGCACGGGAGGTTGCCGATGCGGCCGGTCGTACCGTCATCGTCGCTGGCGACATTGGACCTACGGGCGATCTATTGGAACCGCTAGGGGAGCGCACTGCGCAGGAAGCCGAAGACGCCTTCGCCGAGCAAGCTGCTGCGTTGAAAGAAGGCGGCGCCGACATCGCCTGGATCGAAACCATGTACTCGCATGACGAGCTGTTTGCAGCAATCCGAGGTGTCGTGCGCGCCGGTTTGCCGTACGTGGCCACCATGACGTTCGATACCGGCGGGCGCACCATGATGGGCATGAAGCCGCATGATGCGATACGCCTTACGCATGATCTCGACGTGAAACCGATCGCCTTCGGCGCCAATTGCGGCGTGGGTCCGGCGCAGCTGCTCGACTCGGTGATCGGCCTCAAGAAAGGCGCCAGCGCCGATCAAGTGATTGTCGCCAAGAGTAACTGTGGCGTGCCGCATATCGGCAAGGGGGGCAAGATCGAGTATGACGGCACCCCGCAGATTATGGCGGATTACGCCTGCCTCGCGCGTGATGCCGGTGCGCGTATCATCGGCGGTTGTTGCGGCACCACGCCGGTGCACCTGCGCGCCATGAGCGAGGCCCTGGGTGCGCGCGCGAAGGCCGCAGCGCCGTCATACAGCGAGATCGAACGCCTGCTGGGACCGGTAAAGATTACGGTAGAGCTTGCTGAAGCGCGCGCCTGACGCTGGTCAGATATGATCCGCATGCATAGCTCTGCGCGCGAGGTGAATGCTAAGATGATTCCTTACGCCTTATTCCGTGCAGGCTGCAGGGTTAATCATGTCACTGGCGAACGAGGCCGCGGCCGGCGGCAACGTGAAGCAACAAATCATCGACTTGATGTCGGGCTTTACCGCCGAAACGACCCCGGGGGCGGCCGCCAAGATCGCCGATTATCGCCAGCATCTGCGTCCGGGCACCACCGTCTACATCACTTTTCTGCCAGGGTCGGATTTCGACCAGACCATCGCCGTCGCTAAGCGCCTGCAGCAAGAAGGCTTCAACCCGGTGCCGCACCTCGCCGCGCGCAGCATTCCCACAAGGGCGTTCCTTGAGCGCAGTCTACTGCGCTTGCAGCAGGAGGTTGGATTGACACAGGCACTGGTGATCGCGGGCGCGATCGATAAGCCGCTGGGTGAATTCAGCGACTCCATGCAGCTCCTGGAAACCGGACTGTTCGATCGATATGGCATCAACAAGATCGGGGTGGCCGGCCATCCCGAGGGGAGCCCAGATATCGCCGACGAGGCTATTAAACAGGCGCTCAAGTGGAAGAACGATTTCGCCGAACGCACGGGTGCGCGACTTTATGTCGTTACCCAGTTCTGTTTCGACGCGCAGCCGATCATCGACTGGGACCGGAAGATTCAGGCGGAGGGCAACCGGCTGCCTGTTTATATCGGCATACCCGGATTGGCGACGTTGAAGACACTATTGAACCACGCGAAAGCCTGTGGCATCGGGCCGTCCATGCGATTTCTGACCAAGCAGGCTCGCAACCTCGCTAAGCTCATGACCGTATCCGCGCCGGACCGACTGCTGACGGAGCTCGCTCGTTATCGCGCCAGCGACGGCAACTGCGGCATCGCCGGCGTGCACATGTACCCATTGGGCGGGTTGCGCAAGTCGGCAAAATGGAGCTATGCAGTAATCGACGGCGAGTTTACGCTCGCCAAGGACGGCAAAGGCTTCAGCGTCGACGCCGATATCAGCTGACAGCTGCCCTCATGCCATCGGGCAGCATGCGCCAAACAACGCCGGTCGAAATCGGCTCGCGCTCGATCTCAACGGGTGTGGCGACAGAGTATCGCGCCAACTCTTCTATACCCTGTTTTGGAAAGTAGTTACGTCGCATGTCACCTAACAAGACAATACAACCGTTTGTTGCCAGGTTTCGTAGCCACGCAGTAGCGCGCTCGGCGAACAAGCGCTCGTACCAGAGATCACCTGCCAGTACGACGTCCCAGTTGCATCTGGTGACGACAGTCATATCGATAGAGATCGTATGAACGATCACCGTATTCAGCGCCGCATTCATAGCAATAGCTCGCAGACCGAATGGGTCAAGCTCCGCCGCCTGAACCTTGGCGGCACCGGCTTTTGCCGCGGCGATAGCGCAAACCCCGGATCCGGAGCCAAAATCCAAAACGCGCTTATGCAGAACCAGCCTCCGGTGATCCAGCACATAGCGGGCCAATGCCTGGCCACCCGCCCACGCTGTGGCCCAATAGGGTGGTGGTGTAGCGCTACCCATAGCTTCTCTCGCCTCCCAAATCGGCATAAGCGCCGACGCCAGATGCAGTGTGATCTCGGGGCACAAGGGCGGCGCATCGACCGTTGTGTGCGCGCGAATGAAGGCGCTGATCTCACTCTGCAGCATCGGACATCACCATTGAGATGCGGTATCGCTTATTCTTTACCATGCCCATGTCGGCGTCCACGCCGGCGAGGTCGATATTGCCGATGTGAATGTGCTGTTCCCGCAAGCCGCTTAGAAAAGGAGCATAATTGATGGCCAAATACTCGATTCTCTACTGGCAAGAGATCCCCTCGGTGGTAGAAGCCACTGATGCTACGGGCACCAGCAAACAACAGCTGAGCAGTCGCTTCCAAGAATTGATCGATCTGATCGCGATGAAGCGCGGGCTGGCTGGGACTGATGCCTATCTCGAAGGTTTTAATAGGGGTGCACCCGTGGAGCGCGAGGGCACGGCGCAGGGGGTGGCACAAACGGTTAAGGATGAGCTGGAGGCGCAGTACGACACGATCAAGGCTACGGCGCTGCAAAAATCAAAAGCGTAAGATGCCGGCCAAACGTCTATGCAAGATGACCACAAATATCTCGATTAATTTGCCGGTTCACACGTAACGATGTCAATCATCGCGCAATCCTTTACAAATCTGAGTTTCGAGGAGGGGTAATGAGCATCAACAACAAGGGCGGCCTGATAATTATTGGCGAGAACTTCAACGCCACACGCAAGATCAAGGCCAGTAGCCCGCGTGTGGTGCGCGAAGACGGCAAGGTGGGAATCGCCTATACCGATCTCGACGGCAGCAAACGTATGCTTGACTGCACAGATATATTCCCGGAAAACCCGGCGGAACAAAAAAGCTTTATGATTCCGCATATCGCCCAGGCGCTGCGCAAGAAAGACCTGAATTACATCACTTGGGCGATTCGCGCGCAGGAGAAAGCGGGCGCGCACATTATCGACCTTTGCGTGGACGAGATGTCGGTCTACCCGGAGGAACGTTTCGAATGGATGCAGTGGTTAGTCAAAACTGCGCAATCTATTACTGACTCGGTCGTCGCCATCGACTCCTCCGATTCCAAGACCATACATGCCGGACTCGAGGCGCACGACGCCAGCAAAAGCCGGCCGGCTATCAACTCGGTGAATCTGGAAGAGGGTCGCCAAGTGCTGGTGGAAATGGCGACCGAAAAGAATGCCATCCTCATCGCCAATGCCAGTGGGCGCTCAGGCATGCCGCAGAATGCCGAGGAACGTGTAGCCAATCTAACTCAGTGCATGGAGATGATGGATAAGGGCAACATTGCCATCACCGACCGTTTTCTCGATCCATTGGTGTTTCCGATCGGAGCCGGACCTGATTACGGTAATCACTATCTCGACGCGGTGCGGACGCTCCGGCAGATGTACCCGGAGGTTCATATTTTCGGTGGGCATAGCAATGTGTCCTTCGGGTTGCCACGGCGCAAATTGCTCAACCATGCCTTCGTCACGCTGGCGATCCTGGCGGGCTGCGATGCCCTGATGGTAGACCCCATCATGAATCCCCCGAAAGTCTTCGAGGAATTCCGTTATGCTGCCGACGCACTGACCGCCAAGGACGAGTACGCCTTGCGCTACTTGAAGTATTGCCGGGCCGAAAAAGCCCGGACCACGTCCTAGGCCCAAACGCCAATAACTTGGCGCGTTCCCAGGTTGACGGGGCGGCCGAAGCCGGTAATATATCAAAAATATATTATAGGCCTAGGACACCACCCGCAACGGCCGGAGGCAATCCCATGAAAGAACTGAAACCCCGCGAGCGCTTTATCCGCGTCCTGCGTCACGAAAAGGTCGACCGGGTACCGGTGCTGTATCGTATGAAGAGCGAGGCCAAAGAAAAGATCGCCCGTGTCTACGGCGTCACCAAGACCGGCACTGGGCTCAAGCACAACCCCGAGCTCGAGCTGCGACTCGGTAATGACGCCATCATTTACCAAATCGGCATCAACGCCGAGTTCTCGCATCGCCCCATTCCTATCGGCGAGACCTGGACCAACCATTTCGGCGTGGGCTACGGAAAGAGCGGTCTGAAAGGGCGCACGGAAGAAGAACATCATCAATTCATAAAGACTCAGGAGTTCTGGGGACCGGCCAAGGTGGTGCCGGAGAACTTTCCTAAATCGCATCCGATCACGTCGTTGGAGGACCTGAAAAACTACAAGTGGCCGGACCCCAATGACCCTGCCCTGCTGGACCCGATCAAAGACATTTGCAAGGCGTATCAAGACGATTACTTCATTATCGTCGATCTTTCTTCGACGTTGATCGAAGCCGCCTACGCGCATCTGGTCGGCACGCAAAACTTCTTCTTGTATTTGTTCGATCAGCCCGAGCTTATCCACGGCGTGCTCGATGGCCTGACCGAATACTATACGGCGCTCGGCAAAAATGCCGTCAAGCTCGGTGTCGACATGATCCGAGTAGGTGACGATGTCGGTGCCCAGCAATCGATGATGCTATCGCCGGTGCAATGGCGGGAGCTGGCGAAACCGCGTTTTCAGCACATGTTTAGTGAGTTCAAGAAGGAAAATCCAGAGATATTCATCAAGCTGCACTCCTGCGGTGATTACTCGCCGATCATTCCGGACGAAGTCGAGCTCGGCGTGCATCTCTCCGGCTTGATGCAGCCGACCGGTGGCAACAAGGACCAGGCCGGCATCAAGCAAAAATATGGCGATAAGATCGCCTTTGTCGGCGGCTTCGACGTGCAGCGCTTGCTGCCGCGCGGCCAGGTAGAAGATGTCAGAAAAGGCGTGCTCGAAGTCATGAAAAATCTGGCCCCGGGCAGCGGTTATATCTTCTCGCCCTCGCATTACATACTCGCGGATGTGCCGATCCAGAACATCTACGCCATGATCGAAGCGCAAAAAGACTATGGCGTGTACGGCAAGTATCCCCTTAATTGAACACCCTTGGGAGGCGAAAGAAATAGAATGACAGAACCAGTATTACAGATTCCAGAGGGTTGGCAGGGGCGTGCCCCCGATGGCTGGGAGTGGAGCTCCTTATGGGAAGCGGTCGAAAACGGCAATCACACCTATACCGATGAGTTCGTGCGCAAGGCCATTGATGTCGGGATCAACCCGCGGATCATTCTGGATGACGGGCTATTTCCAGGGTTCAACCTGCAGGGCGACCGTTTCAGCGCGCAGATTATCTTCATTCCTGAAATGCTAATTACGGCACGTGCCATGAAAGCGGGGCTGGCGCTGATCCGCCCGCTGCTGGCGGCACAGGCTGAAAAACCCGTCGGCACTTTTGTCATGGGTACCGTGCTCGGCGATATGCACGATATCGGCCAATCTATAGTAACGATCATGCTGGAGAACGCCGGCTTCAACGTCATCAACCTAGGTACCGACGTGCACCCGGATCGCTTCATTGAAACCGCACAAAAGGAAAAGGCTGATCTTGTCGGTTTCTCGGCATTGCTGTCGACCACCGTGTATTATCAGAAGGTGACCATCGAGGAGTTTGAGAAGGCGGGTTTTCGCAACAAGGTTAAGATACTGATCGGTGGCGCGCCCACGACCCAGGATTGGGCGGACGAGTGCGGCGCCGATGGCTGGGGTAAAGACGCGATGGAAGCGGTGAAGCTGGCGCTGGATCGGGTGAAGCAGCCGCGCGAACCGTGGGGATAGTATGACCAGCAGCGTCGAGGTGACCTTCGTCGGTCCGAACGCACAAACCCGTGGCCGGACTGCGCGGGCCGCACTCAGCGAAACGGTGTTGCAGGCGGCGCAAGCGGCCGGTGTCGACATCGCTGCTACCTGTGGCGGACGTGGCCGCTGTCGTAGTTGCCGGGTGAAGGTGCTGAAGGGCGACGTACCGCCGCCGACCGTGCAGGACACGATTCAGCTCGGTCACGAAGAGGTGCACGAGCAGTTCCGGCTCTCCTGTCAAACCAGAATCGTCTCCGATTGCACCGTGCTGGTAGCGCCGCCGAAGACCGAGGTCGGACACCAGATTCTCGCTTCCGGGCGTGCTCTGGATAGCGCTGGCGTCGCCCTCGATTCTGGCGTGGAAAAGCGTGTGATCGTCGCCAAGGCACCTGCCGACGAGCATCACCAGACCTCCGACGTGGAAGAGATGCTGACGGCGCTCGCCGTCGACGTGTCCCGCGAGATCCCGTTAGAAATCATGCGCAAGCTGCCAGCCGTGCTACGCGCACAGAAGGGATTGCTCACCGTTACGACGTTCAACCAAAACGTTATCGACGTGGAAGCTGGCGATACCAGCGCACACAAATACGGTATGGCGTTCGATATCGGCACCACTAGTATCGTCGGCACCCTGCTCGATCTCGTGACCGGTGAGGAGCTGGCGTCAGTGGGCAACGTCAATCCTCAAGCGACCTACGGCGGCGACCTGATGTCGCGCATCGCTTATGCGCAGTTCGACGAAAAGAAACTTACGACTCTGCGTGTCCGTGCGCTCAATGCTATCAATGACTTCATAAAGGAAGCCTGCGAACAGGCGAAGGTAGCACCGGAGCACATCTACAAGATCGTGGTAGTCGGTAACACCTGCATGCATCATATCTTCTTAGGCATCGACGTCAGCTACGTCGGGCTCGCGCCCTATGCCCCGGTGGTACGCGACCCGCTGGTACTGGCGGCGAAAGAACTGCCGCTAAAGGCGGCACCCAATGCCCGCGTTTGCCTGTTGCCGATCGTGGCCGGTTTTGTCGGTGCCGACACCATGGGCGCCGTGCTGGCCACGCGCATCTACGATAGCGACAAGATTCGCGTAATGGTCGACATCGGTACTAACGGCGAGGTGGTGATGGGCTCGAAGGACAAGCTCATGGCTTGCTCGGCACCAGCCGGTCCGGCGCTCGAAGGTGCACAGATCCGCCATGGCATGCGTGGTGCCGTCGGCGCTATCGAAAAGGTCCAAATCGACACCGATGTGCACTGTCAGGTCATCGGCAATGCCCCGGCCATCGGCATTTGCGGTTCGGGCCTGATCGACGCGGTGGCCAAGATGCTCGACGCCGAGGTGGTGAATAGCAGTGGATTGCTGCGCCGGCGTGACCGCGAGGCGCTGCCTCCAGCGATACGCGAACGTCTGATCGACAACCCACATGGCTGTGAGTTTATGTTGGTAAAGGCGACTGATGCCGGCAAGGATGAGGCCGTTACGCTGACGCAGACCGACATCCGCCAGCTGCAACTGGCCAAGGGCGCGATCTACTCCGGCATTATGATGCTGCAGAAGGTGATGGGCGTCACCGATCAACAGATCGAAGAGATCATGCTCTGCGGCGGCTTCGGTAACTACATCAATATCGAGAGCGCGGTGCGCATTCGCTTGCTGCCGCCGTTGCCGTTGCACAAGATTACTTATTTTGGCAATGCCGCGCACCTGGGTGCGCAGCTGGCGTTGTTGTCCGAGACCGAGCGCGCGCGCACGTATACGATCGCGCAGCGCATCGAACACGTCGCTTTGGCAACTCGCCCCGAGTTTCAGGACGTGTTCGTCGACGCCATCACGTTCTCGAGTCCGGCAACTGCCCAGGCCTCCGCGGCCGCAGGGGCGCAGTAGTGAGAGTGAATCTGCTGTTCGGTTTCCTCGGCTCCGGCAAGACCACGCTGGTGCGTCATATCCTGGCCGAACGCGCGCAGCAGCAGCGACTGGCGGTAATCGTCAACGAGTTCGGTGAGGTCGGCATCGATGGTGCCATTATCGAGGGGCGCAACATCGATGTGGTCGAGCTTACCTCCGGCTGTTTGTGCTGCACTCTCAAGGGTTCGCTGCTGAACGCGATCGAGGAGCTGCACGAGGTGAGCGGCGTCGACCGCGTCGTGGTGGAAGCAACGGGTGTTGCGCAACCCGAAGATATGCTGGAAACGCTCGCTGACCCGGACTTTCGCTCCAACGTCGATATCGGCCCGCTGGTTACCGTGGTCAACGCCCCCAAGTTTTCGCGGCTGCTTGACGGACTCGGCGATTTCTACAGCGCCCAAATCGCCAACGCCGATGTGCTGCTGTTGAATAAGATAGATCTTGCCACGCCCGCTGAGCTGGAATCGGTGCGCGAGCAGGTGCAGCAGCTCAACCCCAAGGCGACCGTGTTGTTCACCGAACAGTGTGAGGCTGATCTCGGGTTTCTGCTCGATGGCGATGAAAGTGCGTTGCTCGGGCGCCCGCTGCCGGCCGCACACGGCCACGCGGATGATGCCCACGGACATGACCATGGGCACACTACCCATCCGCCGGTCGAATCGTTCGTCCTCGAGGCCAACGGCAATGCCGAGCGCAGCGAAGTCGAGCGGTTTTTTGCCGAGCTACCGGACAATGTGTGGCGCGCCAAGGGGTTCATGCTGATCGACGGCAAACCCGCACTGGTACAGTTCGCCTCCGGGCAACTTGACATCACAGTGAGCGACGTACAGCACAAACAGCAGATGGTCTTTATCGGCAGCGGTCTTGATCGCGATGCGGTCGAGGCCCGTTTTGCCTCGGTCCGTCGAGGAAAGGAACACGCCTCCACAGCAAGGTCGCAATGAGCCAGGCGCAAGTCAGCGAAGCCGGTCACAGCGCCAGCGTGTCACTGGCCGAGAAGGCCTATCAGATTCTGGTAAGAAAGATCACCCGCCTGGAGTTGGCGCCAGGCGCGCTATTGGCAGAGAAGGTATTGATGGCGGATCTGGGTATCGGTCGCACACCGATACGCGAGGCCCTGCAACGACTGGCCATCGAGGGACTTGTCAGTCACTTGCCCAATCGTGGCATGTTTGTCGCCGAGGTCAGCGCCACCAGCGTGCAACAGATCTACGAGTTCCGCGGTCTGATCGAAGGATTCACGGCAAAATTGGCGGCAACGCGCGGCTCGGAAAAGGAAATCGCCGAGCTCTATCGGCTGCATTCACAACTGGCGCAAGCGACAGCGGAAAACGATATCGACCACTACGTATCGCTGGACTACCGCTTCCACCAACTGTTGGCACGGGCGTCACGCAACAGCTACCTGGAAGAGGTTGTTCCACGGATCTTTAATCAGCACCTGCGTCTGTGGTTCTACATCGCCAAAAAAACCGGCGATTGGCACGGCACCGCGCACGCGCATGACGAGATGACCGATTCCGTCGTTAATGCCATCAGTCGCCGTCAACCGGAAGCGGCGGAGGCGGCGATGAAAGACTACATCTCCCGTCGCCATCGCGATATGAAAGATCTGCTTTAGGCCAGCAGCGTCCGCACCACCAGACCACACCCCAGCAATGTCAGCATCACCAGCAACACCCGGCGAAAACCTTCCTGCGCAATGCGCGTTCGCAATATTTGGCCAATTCCCACACCGGCCAGTAACGGAATGGTCGCCAGCGACGAAGCTACCAGCTCTCTCTGGCCCATCATATGGAAAGCGCCGAGTGCTAGTATCAGCGGCAGCACACCGATCAGATAGAACGTCGAGATGGTGCCGACGAATTCGTCCTTCTGTAAATGCAGCGCCACGAGGAAAATGATGAGCGGTGGACCGAAGATGGTCGACAGACCACCCAGCAGTCCGCCGATCAACCCTGCCGTGGGCGCCAGCCAGCGTTCATGGTGCGGAGCCACACGCAACTGCGGCTGCAAGTAACTCGTGAGCGAAAAGATAACGACCACCACACCGACCAACACGTAGAGCATGTGCGGATGCACGGTGGAAAGCACCTTTGTACCGATGACCGTCCCGATAATTAACCCCAGCAGCAAAGCCCAAAAACGACGCAGTGTCTTTAGGAAATAGCCGCCATGGAAGGACTGCCAGATATTGGAAAACAAAATAGGCAGTGGCATCAGCGCCACCGCTTGCGGCACCGGCATCACCAGCGCGAGCAACGGGATAGAGATGATCGGCAAACCGATACCGAGTATGCCTTTGACGGCGCCAGCCAGCGCCAGTACCAGCGCGCACCAAACAATGACGATTAGGCTGGGCTCAGTCAAGATCGAGCTCACCGTGAACTGCGACTCACGTCGATTCCGGCACTTCGAGCAAGAGCTTGCCCTTGGTCTGTCTGCCCTCGATGATGGCGTGCGCCTCGGCTGCGTGCGCCAGGGGCAACGTGCGATCGATAGCGACCTTGATCTGTCCGTTAAGAAACGCGGCAAATAGATCGGCGGCGCGTGTGTCGATCTCAGTGCTATCGGCCATGTAATGGGCCAGATGCGGACGGGTAAAAAACACCGAACCGGCTTCTGCCAGATCCAATGGACGGATGCTCTCCACCAGACCCGAGCTACCGCCGTAGTTGACGCAGGTGCCGCGACGCTTGAGCGAGCGTAGGCTGCGATCAATGGTCTCCTTGCCGACGGCGTCGTAAACAACATTCACCCCCTCGCCGGCGGTGGCCGCCATCACAGCCTCGCGAAAATCCACCTCTCTATAAAGAATCGGCTCCGCGCCAAGGCGCTTGACGATATCGGCCTTTTCGTCGTTGCCGACCGTGGCCAAGACGCGCGCACCGCGCAATCGTGCCAACTGAATTAGCAGCTGGCCGACGCCACCGGCGCCGGCATGCACCAGGCAGCTGTGCCCCGGTTGAAGTGGAAACAACGAATGCGATAGATAGTGTGCGGTGCAACCCTGCAGCATCAGGGTAGTCGCAACGTCGAGCGGTACGCGTTGCGGAACCTTAACGAGCTTCCATTCCGGCACCACGGCGTACTGGGCATAACTGCCGCGGCTCAGACAATAGGCGACTCGATCTCCGGTTTTGATGCCCTTCACTTCAGACCCGATCGCTGCAACCGTACCGCCCCCTTCCATGCCCAGCGTAAATGGCAAAGGCGTCCCGTAGGTGGCCGAGTGCCGATAGTGGCCCTCGCGCATGTAGACATCGATGAAGTTAACGCCGGCATACGCCAGCTGCACGAGTGCTTCTCCCTTGCCAGGCTCGGGCACGGACACATCGGCGACACGCAGTTGCTGTCTCCCGCCGTAATCCCCGATCTGCACAGCTTGCATAAGAGTTGTCTCGCTATCGTGACAGCGGCGATGTGACTTCAGCGGCCCAAAGCATCACTGACGGCGCGGGCCACATACGAGGGTGTATCGAGTACGGTAACACCTGCGCGCTCAAGCGCTGTGCGCTTGGAATCGTAAGAGCCGCGCGCGCCCATAACGATGGCGCCGGCATGACCCATGCGCTTGCCGGGCGGTGAGGCGCGACCGGCGATGAACGCAACCACCGGCTTGCGCATGGTATGGGCGTACTCCGCGGCCTCCTCTTCAAGCGCCCCGCCGATTTCACCGACAATCACCACGGCATCGGTCTGCGCATCACGGTCGAGCGTAACCAAGGCGTCGCGCGTCGTGGTACCGAGAATAGGGTCGCCGCCGATCCCAATAAACGCCGACTCGCCGAACCCGGCACGCACCAGATTCAAACAGACCAACGTACCGAGACTGCCGCTGCGCGAGATAACGCCGATCCTTCCTCGGCGAAAAATGCGCTCATTGAAGGCAGGCATGAAACCGACAAAGCATTCTCCCGGCGTCACCAAGCCGGCGGTATTGGGGCCGATTACCTCGATGCTGCGTTCGCGCGCCGCCGCAAGAAAATACATGACATCCTGCACCGGTACGTGCTCGGTTAGGACCACGAGCTTTTTCACGCCGGCCTCAATCGCATCGAGCGCAGCATCGCGCACGCCAAGCGGCGGTATGAATAACACGGAAACATCGAAGCCTTCGGCATCCATGGCCGCATGCGCACTGCCATAGACCGGTACACCACAGTGAGTGCTACCGGCCTTCTTCGGATTGACGCCACCCATGATGCTTGTGCCATAGGCCTGCATGCGCTCCGTCCAGAAGCTGCCTTGGCGGCCAGTGATACCTTGAACCAGCACGCGTTCGCTGCCGCGCACGATCATCGTGCCGCCTCCACCGCCGCCTTGACCGCGTCATCCATCAGGTCAAACGGTTCCATTTGCAATCGCTCGCGCAGTAGTTGCACGGCCTCGTCCTCGCCGGTGCCGTGCACCGAGAAAAAAGCCGGGATCTTCGGTTTGAGCTCCTGCCAGGCGCTGAGTACGCCCTCCATCATGACATCGGTGCGCGCGAACGCGCCGCAGAAGTTGATCACCAGGGTCTTTACTCTGGGATTGTCCAGTACCAGCTCGAGCGCCGGCTTGGCAAGCGTGTAGGCCTCGCCGCCAATCTCCAAGAAATTAGCGGGCTGCCCGCCGTAGTGCCGCACGGCATCCATAGTCGTCATGGTAAGACCGGCGCCATTGGCTAGCACGCCGACATTGCCCTCGAGCTCGATGTAGCGAAGGCCTAGCTCGCGACCACGACGCTCGGCGTCAGTCAGACGTTCGGGTACGCCGCGCTGCGCCAATGCCTGCTGGCGGGCTACGGCAGAATCATCGAGCACGAACTTGCAGTCGAGTGCGATGAGCTCGCCCGTTGCCGTCAACGCCAGTGGATTGATCTCGACCAGCTCGGCGTCGTGCTCGCGGTAGACCTCATACAATCGCGCCAACACGTCACCGATCTTGCCCTCGGCGCCGGCGAGATCCATGCCCGCGAGCAATCTATCAGCCGCCGCGCGATCAAATCCGCTGCGGATATCGACTAGGCCGCGACGCACGGCATCGGGCTTGGTCGCGGCTGCTTCCTCGATATCCATGCCGCCGAGTGTGGAGAATAGCACTAGCGGTCCCTTCGACACGGAATCGTTCAACACCGCCGCGTACAGCTCTTGTTTGATATCGGCGCGCTGCTCGATCAGCACGCGCTCGACATTGTGACCACCGATCGCCATGCCGAGGATTTCGCGTGCGGCCGCGGCGGCTCGCTCTGGCGTGTCGACCGCACGCACGCCGCCCGCCTTGCCGCGCTTGCCGGTCGGTACTTGGGCCTTGATCACGACTGCACCAAGCATTTGCGCGCCGCGTAACGCCTGCTCGGCCGTGGACGCGACCACACCCTTGGGTACAGCGATGCCAGCATCGGCCAGCAGCGGTTTGGCAGCGTACTCTTCGAAGTTCATTGCGCCGCTACTTTCCGTACCTCGCCCAGTAGCGGCCGAACAGAGCTTCCTCGCTCGGTTTGTCCTCTGAGATTAAGGTGACCAGATGGGTGATGTTGATGAAATGTCGATAGTTCAGGTTCTCGCTGATGCTATTTCCGCCCCAGGTACCGCAACCCATGCTGAGGGTGAAGTTGAGCCCGTTGTCGAAGCCGCCGCCGTTGCCAAAGGTATGTGCCTGGTTGACCAGCACCCGCACAACGTCGAGTTCCTCGGCGAGACGACGGGCATGGCCCAGATCTTTGGTATGGATGCCGCAGGAATGGCCGCGGCCAACGTAATCCAGGATGGCGCGCGTACGCGCGACCGCCGCATCGAAATCGGCGGCCCGGTAAACCGTGAGTACCAGCGAAAGCTTCTCATCCGAGAACGGATGATCCGGACCGACGCCGTTATCCTCCACCATGAAAAACTTTGCCTGCTGCGCCTCCGCCGCTAAACCGACCTCGCGCGCAAACACGTCGGCATCCTTGGCAATGAGCTTGCGATTGAGCTGACCATCCAGCCATAGCGCCTGTTGTATCGCCCGTCTTTCCTTGCCGTCAGCCAAGTAGCCCCCGACCGCCTGCAGTGACGCAATCGCCTGATCGTAGACATCATTTAATATCACCACCGAGTTTTCCGACGAGCAGGAAGTGGCGTTGTCGAAAATCTTGGAGGCGCAGATCTTTGCCGCGGCATCGTCGAGATCGGCGCTCGAGTCGATGATCACCGGCACGTTACCCGTGCCCACGCCAATCGCCGGCGTACCGCTGCTATAGGCACTGCGCACGTTGTTCTGCGAGCCGGTGGCGACGATCAGATCACATGCGCGCATCAAGGCCTGGGTCAACGCCTTGTTGACCGGCGCCGGCAACACTTGTACCAGATCGGCAGGCAGGTCGATCTTCTCAAGCTCGGCGCGCATCAGCTCCACCGCTCGTGCCGTAGTCGACCACCCGGCCGGCGAGGGCGCAATGACAATGGCGTTACGGCCCTTGAGCGCCATCATCGCCTTATTGACCGGCGTCGCCGCCGGATTCGTCGACGGCGTGATGGCACCGACCACACCCACTGGTTTGGCGTACTTGACGATACCGCGGGCGCGGTCCTCCTCGATCACACCTACGGTCTTGACGCGCAGCAAGTCGCGCAAGGTGCCGAAGGTCTTGCGCTGATTCTTGGTGACCTTGTCCGGCACATTGCCCAGGCCGGTATCGCGCACGCCAGAGACAGCCAGTTCATGTGCATGCTCGGGTTTGTACAACGCCCAGGCGAGCGCAGTAACGGCCTCATCCACGCGCTCTTGCGTGGCGTCGGCGAACACGGTCATGGCCGCGCGTGCCCGCGTCATCAACTCGGCGACGGTCTGAGTCTCGGCGGCGCTGTCACTCGCCGCCGCTATCGATTGTTTAGCCATTGCCTCTACCTCTGTTGCCAGTCTAGATCTCTTTGGATGACGCCTGCTGCAACACACGACAGAACGTGTCCGGATCCACGTTGCCACCCGAGCAGATCACGGCCACCGTCTTGCCACGGCAATCGTATTTGCCGCTGAGTACCGCCGCCAACGCCACCGCGCCACCGGGCTCGACGACGATCTTCAGATGGCGAAACGCCGCCGCCATCGCCCGCCCGGCCTCGGCATCGCTCACCACCAGCGCGCCGGCCAACAACGCCGAGTTGATCTTAAATGGCAACGCACCCGGTGTCGGCAGCAGCAACGCATCGCATATGGAACGGGCCTCGGGATCATTACGCAAACGCTTGCCGGCCGCCAGCGAGCGCCGGGTGTCATCGAAACCTTCCGGCTCCACCGCATAGACCGCCGCATCCGGACACTTCTCGGCCAAGGCGATGGCGCAACCGGAAATCAAACCACCGCCGCCGCAGGGGATCAGCACGGCGTCGAGCGCCGCACCGCAGGCATGCGCCTGGTCGGCGAGCTCGAGCCCGGCGGTACCTTGGCCGGCGACGACGTCGGGGTCCTCGAAGGTACGATCGAGCACGGCACCTCGCTCAGCGGCAATGCGCTCGGCGATGGCCTCGCGATTGTCACGATAGCGATCGTACAATTCTATCTCGGCCCCATAAGACCGCGTGTTGGCAATCTTGATCGCAGGCGCGTCTGCCGGCATCACGATCACTGCCGGTATGCCCAAAATCTGCGCCGCGGCCGCTACACCTTGCGCGTGATTACCCGAGGAGCAAGCAACGATGCCGCGCTTGCGTGCCTTCAGGTCCAGACGCGAGAGGCTGTTGTAGGCGCCGCGAAACTTAAAGGCGCCGGTACGCTGCAGCACCTCGGCCTTGATCAGCAAGCGCCCGCCTATCTTTGCGTTTAGCGCTGGCGACTCGAGTAACGGGGTCAGAACTGCGTGCCCGCGCAAGCGTGCCGCCGCCTCGAGGACATCGGCGAAGGTCGGCACCCGTGTCAGCTGTGCGGAATCAAGTTGCCGCATGGTTATACCCTGCAACTAGCTCCGGCCCGCCGGGCCAATACGATCTCATTCGGCCGCCTGCCGCGCGACACGGCTAGGCTTCACCACATTCACCACGATCGTCGCCAGACCCAGCAAGATTAGCGCGGCGGCGATCGGGCGCTCAAAGAAGCCTAGAAAATTGTAATGCATAATCTGCATCGATTTCACGAATGCCCCCTCGCCTATCTTGCCGAGGATCAGTCCGAGCACTATGCCGGCCACCGAGTAGCCTGTTCGTCGCAGAAAGTAGCCAGCGATGCCGGCGAGAAACATCACCCACACGTCAACTAGCAGGTTGCGCAACGCATAGGCACCAATAGTGGCGAGCAGCAGTATCGCCGGCGCCAGTATCCTGAATGGAATACGCAATAGGTGTACTACAGTCTTGGTCTCGATGAACCCCAACAGAATAATGGAAACGTTGGCAAAAAACATGGCGGCAAACGTGACCCATACAAGGTCGTGCGCAGTCATGAATACCAGGGGACCCGGGTCCATGCCATGGATCTGAAATGCCCCCATCATCATTGCCGTCAACGCGCCGCCCGGCAGCCCGAGCGCGAGCAACGGAATCATGGCCGCCCCGGTGGCGGCATTGTTGGCCGTCTCCGAAGCCACCACCCCTTCGAGTTCACCCTTGCCGAACCGTTCCGGGTGCCGCGACCAGCGCACGGCCTCGTTGTAGCTGAGGAAGGCCGCGAGTGTGGCACCAATGCCTGGCATGATACCGGCAAAAAAACCCAACACTACTGAGCGCAGCGCGGCAAACTTAAGACGCCAGAACTCACGCCATGTCGGAAAATCCACGCCGATCTTCGGTGGCAGATGCAAACCGGCAGCAATCTTGTGCCCCTGAACAAAGACCTCGGATACCGCGAAAAACCCCAGGATCAACGGAATGAAATGAATGCCGGCCAACAGATAGTAACTATCAAAGGCGAAACGCGGCAGACCACCTGCCGGATCGGTGCCGACGGTAGCAAGCAGCAGACCCAGCAGCACCGAGAGCCAGCCTTTCCAAATCGAACCCGCGCCGACGGCGGCGGCCACCGAGAGGCCGAAAAAGACCAGGGCAAAAATCTCCTGCGGCCCGAATGCGCGCACGGCCCAGTCGGCAATGCGCGGTGTGGCGATCATCATCAGCAAAGCCGACGCCGTCCCGCCGACTGAAGAACACACGACCGCGGCGCCGATGGCCTTGCCCGATCTGCCCTGCTGTGTCATCGGGTAGCCGTCAAATGCGGTAGGGGCGTTCTCCGGTGAACCGGGGATGTTGAACAGTATCGCCGTTACCGCCCCTCCGTAGACCCCGGAGACATAGATCACCGCGTAGAGCATGATCGCGTGCGTGGCGCTCATGTAGGCGGTAAACGGTAGAATCACCGCACCGAGCGTAAGCATATTGACACCCGGGATGGCGCCGAACAGCAAGCCGCCCACAAGGCCCGCGAGGAAAATGACAATTCCCACCGGATCGCCAAACAGGTGCGCCGTGCCGCCGAGAAAGTCCGTCATGACTGCGGTACCGGGCCTAGCGGATCCGTACAAGCAACCAGTTGCTGAAATCGTAGAAACCCGGCCAATTGCCCACCGGCAGTGCAACAAACAGCAGCGTGGTGAAAATCAACAGACTGAAACCGTAGATAACCAGGGTGCTACCGAGTAGATGCAACGCCCGGCGCTCACCCATCAAGTACATATAACCGGCGAGAAAAAACGGCGTCGTCACATAGAAGCCGGTGCGTGGCAGCAGATACACGTACAGCAGCGGAATCGCGAATGTCCCGCCTACCTTGAGGCTGAATGCGAGCCCCGATTCCTTCAGACGCGCCCAGTAGCTCTGCGCAACGGTAAGACCTATGAGGCGGCGCGCATACCAGGTCAAGGCGAACTGCACGAGCGCACCGATCGCGAGCGCCGCAATAAGCGCACGCGGCCAGGCCGCCGCCCCGAAACGGTACACATCCAGCGGCTGATCAAAAGAAAAACTCAGGTAAAAAGCGCCAGCGGCGAGCGTGAGCCAGACACCCAGCTCGATCCACAGGTCTTTGTTGGCGCGCCATTGCATTTGCATTGCAAACCCGGCTGCCGGACCCTTCACCGCGGGTCCGGCGCGCCCGAACATGAATGAATTTCAGATTAGCTACTTCGTCAGGCCGATCTCTTTGTAGACCTTCTTATAGGTCTTGACGGCATTATCGATCATACGTTTGGCCCCAGCGGTATCGCGGTAGCTATCGATCAGGTGCATATATTTTTTCTTATTAAAGGCCTGAAAATCGGCCGACTTGAAGGCCTCATGAAACGCCCACTCGAGATACTTCGCCCGATCCTTCGGCACACCCGAACGTACATAAAAACCGCGAAAGCGCAGTAATGGCTCGAACTTGACGCCAATGTCCTTCATCGATGGCACATTGGCAAACGCCGATGGACGATCCTTCAGTAATGTCAGGATCGGCTTCATCTTGTCAGCCTCAAGGAACTTGCGCACGTCGCCGGGCTGCTCGAACAGCGCGTCCACATGACCGCCGATCAGAGCAGCGTAACGCTCTGCCGGCTTGTCAAAGCTGATCTGCTGCGTCTTGAAACCGAGCTCTTTCTCCAGGAACAGCATATTGACGCGTTCCATCGCACCGACATTACCGACATTGGCGATGGTTACCTTGCCGGGGTTGGCCTTGGCGTATTTTACGAACGAGTCCCAGTCATTGAAGCGCTTGTCATCGGGGCGGATGTAGATCTGACTGAATGTCACCTGCGCAATCGCCAACGGCATCCAGTCCTTGGCAGGGTTCTGCTTGATCTTGCCGGAGGCATAGAGCGTCGCGGCATCGTCGATGTGCTCCATCACAGTGTAACCGTCGGCAGGTGCAGCCATAAAATCAGGGATGGCGGCGCGGCCCCCGCCACCGGGCTTGTTCACGACCTGGATCCCGGTACCGACGACCTTCTCGACCGCCGAAGCCATTGCGCGGCTGAGCTGGTCCGAACCGCCGCCAGCGCCATAAGGGACAATCAGGGTAATCGGGCGCTGGGGAAAATCGCCCGGTTTCTTCATCATCTCGGCCGCCGGCAGCGATGTCATGAGACTCATACCGAAGATACCAGCAGGCACGAGCAATAGTTGCTTACCAAATCTGTTCACACGTCCTCCTTTTCTTGCCATTGGTGATCGGCAAATCAGCAAAAAACGCCGCTATCACTGGCGATGAGCGGTGCGGCCAGTAAACATACACTGTGCCGCTTCGCTGCCGCAATCTCGACTTGCGGAACGCAATCCGCGGCCTGAACAGGCTACTCAAAGAGCGCGTTGCGGTTGGGCTACGCCAGTGTGCCGGCAAGATAAGCCGCGGCCGGGCACCGCTAGTAGAGCCAGTTCTACTCGTTCGATGAGACCAGTTCAGCCCTGAATTGAGCACCCCAGCATCCAACCCGTAACGGTTGGCCTCAGTAGAGGCGCTGTGCCAGAATCACCGTGAGCACACCATTACTGCAGCGATAGCCCTGAATGCCATGGTCGTTATTAGCAAGCAAGACCTGATAGACAGCATCGCGGACGGTCTCCAGTACATCTCCTTCTACCACCCCGTCGATTTCATCCGCGCTATGGCGAACGCTTATGAACGTGAGCAATCGCCGGCGGCGAAAGACGCGATGGCGCAGATCCTGATCAACTCGCGCATGGCGGCCGAGGGGCGCCGGCCGATGTGCCAGGACACCGGCATCGTCGTGGTGTTTCTCAAAGTCGGTATGGACGTGCGCTGGGATACCGACCTCTCGCTTGCGGACATGGTCAATGAGGGCGTGCGTCGTGCCTATACCCACAAGGACAATCCCTTGCGCGCGTCGGTCGTCCATGATCCCGTCGGTGCGCGCCAAAACACTCGCGATAATACCCCGGCGGTGATCCACACCGAGCTCGTGCCGGGCGACAAGCTCGAGGTCATCGTGGCGGCGAAGGGCGGTGGGTCCGAGGCCAAATCGAGATTCGCCATGCTCAATCCGAGCGATGACTTGGTCGACTGGGTACTAAAGACGGTGCCGACCATGGGGGCCGGCTGGTGCCCGCCTGGCATTCTCGGTATCGGCATCGGTGGCAGCGCCGAGAAGGCGATGGTATTGGCCAAGGAAGCGCTCATGGATCCGATAGACATGCACGAACTGCTGGCGCGTGGTGCGAGCAATCGCATTGAGGAGCTGCGCCTGGAACTCTTTGACAAGGTCAATGCGCTCGGTATCGGTGCACAGGGCCTGGGTGGGCTCGCCACCGTGCTCGACGTAAAGATCCACGACTACCCGACTCACGCCGTGTCGTTACCGGTCGCGTTGATACCGAACTGCGCTGCCACCCGACACGCGCACTTCGTGCTGGACGGCACCGGCCCGGCAAACCTGCAGCCGCCAGATCTCAAAGACTGGCCGCAGGTTACGTGGCAAGCTGGGGAGAGCGCGCGTCGCGTAGACCTCGATACGCTCACGCGTGCTGCGGTGCAAACCTGGAGGCCGGGTGAAACCCTGCTGCTGAGCGGCAAGCTGTTGACCGGCCGCGATGCCGCGCACAAGCGCATCGCCGACCTCTATGCCCGTGGCGAGCCGCTGCCGGCCAACGTCGATTTTCGCAACCGCTTCATCTACTACGTGGGACCAGTCGATGCCGTGCGTAACGAGGCCGTCGGACCGGCCGGACCGACCACAGCCACGCGCATGGACAAGTTCACCGACATGATGCTCTCCAAGGCGGGCCTGCTCGGGATGATCGGCAAGGCCGAGCGCGGCCCCCAGGCGATCGAGTCGATCAAGAAGCACAAGGCCGCTTACTTGATCGCCATCGGCGGCGCCGCCTATCTGGTATCGAAGGCGATACGCGCGAGCCGTATATTGGCTTTCGAAGACCTCGGTATGGAGGCGATCTATGAGTTCGAGGTCAAAGACATGCCGGTGACGGTGGCCGTCGACAGTCGTGGTCAATCAGTACACACCAACGGACCCGCCGAATGGCGCGCCAAAATCGGCAAGATTCCAGTAGCGATCGGCTGAGCTGCTGGGTGGCACGCTGTTACCGTCGGGGGCACAATTAGCTGAACTTTGGTCTAACTATCCGCTTGCGTTATGTGCGTGCTGTTGTTGTCGCTCGGGCAACACCGAAAATATCCCTTGATCGTCGCCGCCAACCGCGACGAGTTCCTCGCGCGCCCAACCCAGGCGGCCGGTTTTTGGCAAGACGCGCCGCAGGTATTGGCCGGTCGCGATCTCTCACAGGGCGGTACCTGGCTCGGCATTACACGCGGTGGGCGCTTTGCCGCACTGACAAACTTCCGCGATCCGCCGGCTAAGCGCGCCGATCGTCCGTCCCGCGGACACTTAATAACTACGTTCCTGCAGGGCAACGACACGCCCTCGACATACGTCGCAGAGCTCAGCAAGCGGGCGCATGAATATAACGGGTTCAGCCTGATCGTCGGCCACGGCGATGAGTTTTACTACTACGCCAACCGCGAACGCGAGCCCCGCGCGCTCGCACCCGGCCTGTACGGGCTGAGCAACCATCTGCTCGATACGCCTTGGCCCAAGGTGGTACGCGGCAAGCAGGCGTTGACGCAGGCCATGTTGAGTGACAACGGCCCCAGCGCGGAGGAGCTCTTTGCCATCCTGGCCGACCGTGCACCGGCGGACGAAGCAGAGCTTCCCCATACGGTTCCCAGCGGTGAACGGGAACTCTGGCTGTCCCCCCTCTTCGTTAGCGGTAACGATTATGGCACGCGCTCATCCACCGTGTTATGGATCGACAACAATGATGAGGTCACCTTTATTGAGCGCACGTTTCAAGGAGATCCTGAGCGCTACAGCACCGTCGAGCATCGCTTTCGCCTCAACGATAGAAAATAGCGGCGGGCAACGCAGCAGAGCGAGGATCTAGCTATGAGCATGCAAGGCAAGATCGCCCTGGTAACGGGCGCAGCAAGCGGCATCGGTCGCGCCATCGCTGAGACTTACGCCAAGCACGGGGTGCATGTGATCGTCAGCGATGTTAGCGATGCCGG
>QKEI01000124.1 GCA_003251795.1 Candidatus Muproteobacteria bacterium | reverse complement strand
GATACTCAGGTGCATAATGAACAACGTATTGTACTACGGCGCGTAGCGAAGCGATGTAACAGCTCAATCTTGATTGAATGATTGGCATCTGAGGGTGCCTACGCGACAATAGTGCAGCGGCGATGGGCAGGAGGCCAAGTGCCGCGAAGGCCAGGGATGGCCGAGAGCGGCGATGGACAGGACGCCCGAGTGCCGCGAAGGCCAGGGATGGCCGAGAGCGATCGCCAGGTAGTTAGAGAGCATGAATCAACACTTGAGAATCGTAATGGGCCAGTTGAACATGCTGGTCGGGGATGTCGTCGGCAATACCGAGAAGCTCATCCATGCTGCCCGACGGGCCCATAATGACTTGGGCGCAGATTTGATTGCTTTTCCCGAGCTGGCGCTTACCGGTTATCCTCCGGAAGACCTGTTGTTTCGTAACGATCTGCTGACGCAAGCTGAAACACAGCTGGCCTTGCTGGCGAAGGAAACCCGTGGGATAGATGTGATTGTTGGCCACCCGCGGCGACAGTCCGGGAAACTTTACAACGCAGCCTCGCTGTTGCGCCAAGGTCGGGTCCACGCTACTTACTTCAAGCAACACCTGCCGAATTACGGCGTGTTTGATGAAAAGCGCTATTTCGTCGCCGGTGCGAAGCCCTGCGTCGTCGATGTGCGCGGGACCGCTGTGGGAATAACTATTTGCGAAGATGTGTGGGAATCTGGTCCCGTCGATAAGGCGGCACAAGCCGGAGCTAAGTTAGTGATCAACATAAACAGCTCACCTTATCACTTGAATAAAGGCAATGAGCGCATCGACATCGTCGCAAAGCGCGCGCGTACGAGCAAGGTGCCGATCATATACGTGAATCTTGTCGGCGGTCAGGACGAGCTCGTGTTCGATGGTGAGTCGTTTGTGGTGGATGCTGCCGGTGCCGTTACCCAGCGCGCCGCAGCTTTCGAAGAAGATTTGTTTGTGGTGGACATTGGCACCAGCAGTACTCCCGTGGCACCGGTACCTGGAAAGCTAACCTCGTCGCTCACCGAAGTCGAAAGCGCATACCGCGCGATCGTGCTGGGTGTGCGCGATTACATCAACAAGAACGGTTTTAATGGAGCAGTGCTGGGTCTCTCCGGCGGCATCGATTCCGGGCTCACACTTGCCATCGCCGTCGATGCGATTGGTGCAGAGCGCGTGGAAGCCGTGATGATGCCGTCACGTTACACCTCCAGCATCAGTCTGGAGGACGCGCGCTCTGAGGCCGCCGCGCTCGGGGTCGACTGTCGGATGATCCCAATCGAACCGATGTTCGAGACGTTTATGAAGTCTCTGGCTGAGCAGTTTCGGGGGTTGCCGCGTGACACAACCGAAGAGAACATCCAGGCACGCATACGCGGTGTGTTGCTCATGGCCATTTCCAACAAGAGCGGCAAGATAGTGCTTGCAACGGGCAACAAGAGCGAAATGGCGGTAGGTTATGCGACTCTGTACGGGGATATGGTGGGAGGCTTTGCCGCCATTAAAGATGTACCAAAGACCATGGTGTATCGGCTAGCACATTACCGCAACCACGTCGCTCCGGTAATACCGCAACGCATGATCGAGCGGCCACCCTCCGCGGAGTTGGCGCCGGATCAGAAGGACACAGACACGTTGCCGCCCTATGAGTTGCTCGATGCCGTACTGGAGAGATACGTCGAGCGAGATCAGGGATATCAGGATATCGTTGACGCCGGTTTCGATGCGAAGACCGTAGCGAAGGTGCTGACAATGGTTGATCGCAATGAATACAAGCGACGGCAGGCAGCACCCGGGGTGCGCATTACGCCGCGCGCCTTCGGGCGGGACCGGCGCTATCCCATCACCTCGGGTTTCCGGCGTCGCGACCCGCGTTAGCTCTTGTCTTGCTACGAGGACTTGTATAGAAGCTTCTGTTGTTGCTGTTTGTTCTTTTGCTTCTTTTTCTTCTTTTTCTTTACGGGCTGACCTTTGATTTCGGCCAGGTAGTTGCTATTGGGAAAATTTGTTTCCAGCACTCGGATAGAATCTTGCATAAGCGTCTCAAAGCCCATGGCCTTGTAAGCCAACGCCTGAATGCCAATGGCGTCCTCCACCGCTGGTGAGCGCTGATAGTTCTCAATCACGTACCTGCAACGGTTGGCGGCTGCAACGTAAGCGTCTTGGTCGAGATAGTATCGCGCTACCTCTACCTCGTACTTTGCTAGCGAATTGTTAAGGTATGCCATGCGCAGCGCCGCATCGCGTGCGTACTGACTATTCGGAAAGCGTTCGACGACTTCGCTAAATGCGAGATAAGCGTCGTGTGCCGCCTTAGCGTCACGATCGAGTGCCTTCGTGCCCCGCGTCTTCAGTAAGTTGTTGATGCCTTTTTCCTCGCGTACATTGACTATACCTTTGAGGTAATAGGCGTAGGCAACGTGCGGATGGGTAGGGTGCAGACGGATGAAGCGCTCGGCGGCTTGTATTGCGAGTTCCGGTTCGTTGTCTCTGTAGTAGGCATACGCGATCTCCATTTGCGCCTGTTCGGAGTAGCGGCCATACGGATAGCGGGCTTCCAGCCCTTCAAAGTACTCAATGGCATCCTTATAGTTTCCAGCCGCAAGGGCAGCCTTGCCTTCCTGGTAGTAGCGCTGTGCCGTCCAGTTCTTTCGCGGATTCTTTAGAGACTGACAACCGACAGCAAGCATAGCGCTGACGAGCAGGGCGATCAGAATAGTAGCTAGACGCATGGCTCCAGCGGGTCCATTGAAAAATTACACTCGCGTAGTAGGAAGCTTACTGGTAAATATTGAGCACGGAAAGCCGCACTCCCGATATCCGTAATGATGACGACTGAGAAGCTCATGGTACATATCCCGGCTGAGTATGCCGGCAAGCGACTTGATCTGGCGCTGGCCGAGCTATGCCCGCAGTACTCGCGCTCTAGGCTGCAGGAGTGGTTGCGCCAGGGTTATGTGAGACGGGGCGGCAGTCAACCCAAGGGTGCCGATAAGGTTAAGGGTGGGGAAACCATTGAGTTGCACGTGCCACGGGCGCCGGAGCTTCCCTGGCGGGCGCAGGCGATCCCACTGGAAGTGGTGTATGAGGACGATGACTTGCTGGTTATCAACAAGCCGGCTGGCCTAGTGGTGCATCCGGGACCTGGAAACCGAGAGGGCACGCTGCTTAACGCATTGCTACACCATGTACCGGCCCTGCGCGAAATCGCCCGTGCCGGCATTGTCCATCGCCTAGATAAGGACACCTCCGGTTTGTTGGTGGTGGCGAAATCCGAACCGACTCGCCTGCACTTGATCGAGCAACTGCGTGCACGGTCTCTCAGGCGCGAGTACTTGGCTGTCGTAAACGGCGTAATGATCTCCGGTGGCGACATCGACGCACCGATAGGGCGCCATCCGCGACAACGCACTCGCATGGCGGTGAGCATACGTGGCAAATCGGCCGTCAGCCGTTATCGCGTAAAGGCGCGCTATCGCGCACATACGCTAGTCGAAGTGCGTTTACAATCGGGCCGGACCCATCAAATCCGCGTGCACCTGGCGCATATCGGATTTCCGATTGTGGGCGACCCGCTTTATGGCGGGCGTTTGCGCGTGCCGCCGGATTGCAGTGAAGACTTGCGCCAAGCCTTGCGGACCTTCCGCCGCCAGGCTCTGCATGCGGTCGGTCTTGGCCTGATTCATCCGACGCGCCGCGAACACATGGCCTGGACCGCGCCTGTGCCCGATGACATGCAACAGCTGATTGGCGTGCTTCAAAAGGATGCCCTCCCCCCGACCCCCTCCCACAAGGGGAGAGTATGAGCAGCGAGCATGGGAAGCCCTACTTGACCGACGGGTGCGCTAGTTAGAGCTGATCGATATCGATCTAGTATATTTGGGATAAGCGTGGAGAAGGGCGGTGACACCTGAGTTTATTTATCCCGATTGGCCAGCGCCACAGAACGTGAGAGCGCTGACGACGACACGCGTCGGCGGTTACAGTGCGGCGCCCTTCGATTCGTTTAACTTGAGTCTGCGCTCGGGCGATAACATCGAGCATGTAAAACGCAATCGGGCGCTGCTCATCGAGAGCGCGGGCTTGCCAGCGGAGCCTGTATGGCTGCGACAGGTGCATGGCAATCGCGTCATCGACGCTGCCGACAGCGAACCCTACAGCGAAGCCGATGGCAGCTACACGCAGCAGCCGCGGGTCGTGTGCGCGGTGCTCACTGCCGATTGTTGTCCGGTTTTTTTGTGTGATCGCCATGGTAATGGAGTCGCGGTATTACATTGCGGTTGGCGTGGCGTCGCTCGTGGCTTGATCGAGCAAGGTGTCGCACGCATGAAAGTGTCACCCGCGGATCTATTGGGGTGGCTCGGGCCTGCCATTGGCCCGAACTCATTTGAAGTGGGTGACGATGTTTACGAGGCGTTCACGGTTCACGACCGAACCGCAGGCACGGCCTTTAAGCGGCAGGAGAACGGCCGCTGGTTGGCTGACATATACGCGCTGGTGAGACAACGTTTGCAGGCCGTAGGTGTGACCAAAATCTCCGGCGCTAACTACTGCACAGTGCTCGAGCGACAACGGTTTTTTTCCTACCGCCGCGATCGTGTGTGCGGTCACATGGCTTCGTTGATATGGATGGTCTAGGGGGCCTCGAAACGCATCGACAAATCGACGGCACGAACATCCTTCGTCAGAACACCCACCGAGATGAAATCGACCCCGGTCTCAGCGATCGCCCGTACGTTTTCCAAAGTGATACCGCCGGACGCCTCCAAGGTCGCGCGTCCACCCGTGTAATCGACCGCCTTTCGCAACATATCGAGATCAAAATTATCCAACAATAAACTATTAGCGCCCGCAGCCAGCGCCTGTTGCAGTTGCTGCAAATCTTCCACTTCGATCTCTATCGGTATGCCTTGTGGCGTAGAGGTCTTTGCCTGCTGCACGGCGCGTGCGATGGAGCCGGCAGCAAATATGTGGTTCTCCTTGATGAGCACGCCATCGAACAGTCCGAGCCGGTGATTTTTCCCACCGCCACAGGTTACCGCGTATTTCTGTGCCTTGCGCAGTCCTGGTACTGTCTTGCGTGTATCAAGAATGGTGGCTCGTGTACCACGCACCGCATCGACGTAGTGTCGTGTCTGCGTGGCGACACCCGAGAGCAGCTGTAGAAAATTAAGTGCCATGCGTTCACCGCTCAACACTGCACGCGCGGGGCCGTGCAGCCGGCATAGGGTCTGGCCAGCACGGATACGATCGCCATCCTGTGTCTGCCAACTGATGACTATTCGTTCGTCGAGCTGGCGAAACACCTCATCAAACCAGGATGTACCGCACAGCACGGCGTCGTCGCGCGTGATGACGTTCGCGTGCACCTGGCTATCCGCGGGGATCAGGGATGCCGTGAGGTCGCCGCCGCCGATGTCTTCGGCAAGCGCGCGGCGTACGCTGTCGCTGATGTCATCAGGCAACATGCGGATCTATTTTTTCGGCTGTTGCAGTATCAGTGAATCGCCGCGCTGACTGAAGTCCAGATGTTTCAGAAAGCTCATCCCCAGGAGTACCTCGTTACCCTCTAGCCGCGGGTGGATGGTGGCTTTGACCTCACGCACCTCGATGTCACCGAGACGCACGCTATCCAGTCGCGTGAGATAGGCAGTGGCGGTGCCGTTGGCGGTCTCCATCAGCACCGGCGCCTGCCGTTGCAGGCCTAGTCGCTGCTCCAGTGATGCCGGTACCGCCACTGTGGTGGCACCTGTGTCGACCATGAACTCGACCTCGCGCCCATTGATCTGGCCGACGGCATGGTAGTGGCCGTAGCGATTGCGCTCAAGGGTCAGCACGCGAGTACCACCCAATACCTGGGTCTGTGCGATCCGATTCGGATTGCGCTGGGTGTCGAGCCAACCGGCAAACACCCAGGTTAGCAAGGCTAGCGCCAGCACCCAGGCACCGTAGACCATTCCCTTACCCAGCCGACGCTGCGGTAGGGTGTCGTTTGCATCTGGTGGCTGCTCCGCCATAGTACCGGTCTCTGCCCCGGCGCGGGGGGGTTCGTCAGGGCGGTCTAGAATAACGGGTTCGAACCCCCCGCAACAGCTTGTATACGATTTCACGCCCGTTAAGGCTTCAAATCCACACAAAAACACGATCTAATGTCGCTCTTTAAAAAGAGGAACGTTTCCACAAATCAGCTCCGATGAACTACGCACAATCACGACTGCCGCGCCCGATGCGCGAACGAATCTCGCTTCACCGTCTTGGCAACGTCGATCCAGTAGCGAGCATCGCCGATGACGTACGCGCGGGATTTTCAGCAATACCGAAGTCCCTGCCACCAAAATATTTCTATGACGAGCGCGGCTCTTGGCTGTTCGAGGAGATCTGCAAAACACCGGAGTACTATCTCACGCGCACAGAGGATGCACTACTCGCCAGGATTGCCGATTCAGTGATAGCGAAGGTACGCCCGAGCAGTATCCTGGAGCTCGGCAGTGGTTCCTCGCGTAAGACCGGTCATCTATTACGGGCGTGCGAGCGACAACGATGCCATGCACGCTACGAGCCCTTTGATGTGTCTACGGAAATCATGCTGCATGCTGCCGAGCGCCTCGTGCGAGAACATGCATGGCTCAGCGTGGAGGTGCTAATTGGTGATTACTTGCACGATCTCCAGCACATAGCAGATGGTACTGGCAGGCGCCTCGTGCTATTTCTCGGGAGCACCATCGGTAACTTTGACCAGCATGAAAGCGTGAGTTTCTTGCGCTCGCTTCGCTCAGTAATGACCGGTGACGATCGCTTCCTGCTCGGGCTGGATCGGGTTAAAGAAGCAGCTATCCTGAACGCGGCCTACAACGATGCCTCAGGGCTCACTGCCGAGTTCAATCTGAACGTGTTGCAAGTAATTAATCGCGAGCTCGATGGCGATTTCAGTCTGCAGACCTTTGCGCACCGCGCCGTGTACAATGAATCGCTAGCACGCATGGAGATGTACCTCGATTCGCTGGTTGCACAATCGGTTAATCTTCGCCGCTTGCCCATGCAGGCTGAATTTGCCGAGGGCGAATCGATCCTCACCGAGATCAGCTGCAAGTTCACGCCCGCTTCTATCGACACCATGCTTGCCCAAAGCGGTTTTGTTGCAGAGCAACATTTCGAGCCCGAGAACCGTGCCTTTTCGCTGGTTTTGGCCCGCCCCGGCGATTAGCCCTGCCGTCGCAAAACGGGTTTACATTTTTTGACATATGACGCATTATCGCTGGCCCTGCCACAGGTACGGCGTGGGTAGTGGTAGTTCAGATTTGGTATGAAGGCGCGGTACGCGGACAGTCTTCCTGAGGAGTGGGCGAAGTTCGCCCAGTTTTTTTCGGCGTTGGGCGATCCGACGCGGCAGAAAATTCTTCTCGTATTCGAGCCCAACGAAGAGATCTGCGTCAATGAGATCGCCCGCCTATTCAAGCTCAGTCGTCCCGCCATTTCCCACCATCTCAAAGTCCTGCGCAACGCCGAGTTGCTGTTATGCGAAAAGCGCGGCAAGGAAGTTTATTACCGCGTTAATTATCCCTACTGCGCCAACGTGCTGAAGCTCGTCCAGGGGTTTGTCGCGAGCAGGCTTAAAGGTGAGGAAACGTCGAGTGCCCTACATCCCGATGGTAGAGGGACCGCATTTGTCTGACAGCCTCGTGGTTGTCTCATCTCGTTGTAGTTTCGGTTTACGGTGAGCACCGGTGTCGATGGGGCTGCGACGCTGTCCAGAGTCGTCAGCGTTGCACCACGTCGCCAAGTTTTTGCCTGGGCGATGTACGATTTCGCCAATTCCGGCTACACCACAGTCGTACTGACAGCCGTATTCAACGCGTATTTCGTTGCCGTGGTGGCCGCCGGCGCAAGCGACGGCGCGCGTGGTGCCGGTACGCTCTACTGGACCATTGCTATTGCCATTACAAACGCTGTCGTGCTTTTCAGCGCGCCAGTCATCGGTGCCATCGCTGACCATCGCGCTGACAAGAAACGCTTCTTAGCCGTCACCACGGCCGGTTGTGTGGTGTTTACGGCGCTCCTGGCGACGGTGGGTCCAGGCGACATATGGCTTGGTATGGCGCTCGTGATTCTGGCAACCATCATGTTCCATACCGGGGAGAACTTGATCGCCGCCTTCCTGCCGGAGATTGCCCCGCAGGAGGATATGGGCCGCATTTCCGGCTACGGCTGGGCGCTGGGGTACCTCGGTGGATTGATCGTACTCGGCATGTGTCTCCTCTACGTCTCGTGGGCACAGGCGCATGGGCAGGGTCCCACGCACTACGTGCCGGTGACCATGCTGATTACCGCCGCTATGTTTGCGCTGGCCGCCATGCCCACGTTCTTGTGGCTGCCTGAGCGCGGTGTCGCGTCGCCGCTGCCCGCGGGTCACGGTTATATCGCCGTAGGCTTCGAGCGCCTGTGGCACACATTGAAGCACGTGCATCATTATCAGGACCTATTTTGGTTTCTATTAAGCCTGACCGTGTACTATTGCGGCATTTATACAGTTATCGTGCTGGCGGCCGTTTATGCCCGAGAGGTCATGGGTTTCGACACGGCGGGCACGCTCAAGTTGATACTGGTGATCAACGTCACGGCCGCCATTGGTGCCCTTGGATGGATGTGCTCGGCTCCAAACGCACGCTGGCACTGACCCTGGTGCTGTGGATCGTAGCGCTGATCCTGGCCTATCGAACCCGCAGCCACGCCGGTTTTTGGATTGCCGGTAATCTCGTCGGCCTTGCGCTCGGCTCCAGCCAGTCTGCTGGTCGCGCATTGGTAGGACAGTTTTCGCCACCGCAGCGGGCGGCGGAGTTTTTCGGGCTGTGGGGGCTGGCAGGCAAACTGGCGGCCATCGTCGGACCGCTTAGCTACGGCACCATCACCTACCTGACCCACGGGCAGCAGCGTCCGGCGATACTATCGACGGCAGCCTTCTTTCTCGTCGGGCTGATATTGCTGACGGTCATTGACGAGAAGCGCGGCCGGGCGGCGGCGCTCGCGGAACACTGAGGAGACGGCGTTCCCCAGCTGTATCGAGGGAAAAAGGCTTGAAATAGCCCCACAGTTCCCCCAATTAGCAATACAACGCTATTAAAACTGGGGAATCTCGCTTATGCGAATGGACAAGATGACCGCAAAGCTGCAACAGGCGCTGGCCGACGCCCAGAGCCTGGCAGTGGGTCGTGACCATCAGTTCATCGAGCCGGTGCACTTGATGACGGCGCTGCTGGACCAGGAGGGCGGCAGCACGCGCCAGTTGTTGGCGAACGGCGACGTCAACGTCAATGCGCTGCGCTCGAAGCTCGGCAATGTGCTCGAGAGATTGGCGCGGGTCGAGGGCGCGGGTGGCGAAGTGCTGGTATCGAACGAGCTCGGCCGGCTGCTGAACCTGACTGACAAATATGCGCAAAAGCGCGGGGACAGCTACATATCGACAGAGCTGTTTCTGCTCGCCGCCCTTGAGGACAAGGGCGAGCTCGGCCGCTTACTGCGCGAGGCCGGTGCCTCGCGCAGCGGCCTCGAACGCGCCATCGACGCGCTGCGCGGTGGCCAGAAAGTGGATGACGCAAACGCCGAGGAGCAGCGTCAGGCGCTCGAGCGTTACACCATCGACCTGACCGAACGCGCTGAGCAAGGCAAGCTGGATCCTGTGATCGGGCGCGATGACGAGATCAGGCGTGTTACCCAGGTGCTGCAGCGACGTACTAAGAATAACCCGGTACTCATCGGCGAGCCCGGAGTCGGCAAGACCGCAATCGTCGAAGGATTGGCACAACGCATCGTTAACGGCGAGGTGCCGGAAGGCATGAAGAGCAAACGCTTGCTCGTGCTCGACTTGGCGGGCCTCATCGCCGGTGCCAAGTACCGCGGCGAATTCGAAGAGCGCCTCAAAGGCGTGCTCAAGGACCTGGCTAAGCAGGAGGGCCAGATCATCCTTTTTATCGATGAGCTGCACACGCTCGTCGGTGCCGGCAAGGCCGAAGGCGCTATCGATGCCGGCAACATGCTTAAGCCCGCACTTGCCCGTGGCGAGCTGCATTGCATCGGCGCCACCACGCTTGATGAGTACCGCAAGTACATCGAAAAGGATGCCGCACTCGAGCGACGTTTCCAGAAAGTGCTCGTGGACGAGCCGACCGTGGAGGACACGATCGCCATCCTGCGCGGGCTCAAGGAAAAGTATGAGGTGCACCATGGCGTCGATATTACCGACCCGGCGATTGTCGCTGCGGCCACGTTATCGCATCGTTACATCACAGACCGAAATCTTCCCGATAAGGCGATCGACCTGATTGATGAGGCGGCCTCACGCATCCGCATGGAAATCGATTCCAAGCCCGAGGAAATGGACCGTCTCGATAGGCGTCTGATTCAGCTAAAGATCGAGCGCGAGGCGCTGCGCAAGGAAAGTGACGAGGCATCGAGGAAACGTCTACAGACCCTGGAGGTCGAAATCTCGCGGCTTGAACGCGAGTATGCCGATCTCGAGGAGGTGTGGAAAGCGGAAAAGGCGGCCGTGCAGG
>QKEI01000051.1 GCA_003251795.1 Candidatus Muproteobacteria bacterium | reverse complement strand
AAGGCGCGCAATCGCTCGATATTCTTGCGCAACGTGTGCGGCATCTGCCAGAGCACGGCGGCGAGCTTGTCACCCAACCCTTTAGCCCGCTGGCGATCCAACCGAATCGAAGAGCTTGGATTAATAAGCTTTTTGTTATGGGTCAGATAGCGGTTACCTTTGATGGCGAAGCGAAAATGTGTCGGTGTCTGCTCGCGCCAACGCTCGAACGTAGCCTTCGTTTGCAGACGATAAAACGTGGCGTTGACCTCGACCGCATTGAAGTGCTCGGCGCAGAAACGTAACCAGTGCTTTTGCGGAATCCCGGCGTAGAAGGTGTCCTTCCACGTCTTGTAGTTCCAACCGCTGATGCCGATGTATGCTCGCGCCATCACTTGCCTCGAGCCCAACTACTACACCATTCTCGGGGGAGGCGCCGGAGCGCAGGGGGAAAAGGGCGAAGCTGGAGCCGTCCGCCCGAGAACGGTGGGCACCCTTTAGCCCTTGATACAAACAATAGGTTCCAGTCGCGCCACCTTACGCGACAGACCGGCATCATGCGCCGCGTCCACCACCGCGCTCACGTCCTTATACGCACCCGGCGCTTCTTCCGCGACACCTCGCATTGAAGGACTGCGAATGAGGATGCCGCGTCCGGCAAGCTCGCTGATGACCTCACGACCGCGCCAGGTCCGTGTGGCCTGATGTCGGCTCATCGCACGACCTGCCCCATGACAGGATGAGCTGAATGACAGTTGCTCCCCCCGCTCAGTGCCGACGAGAATGTAAGAACCTGTGCCCATGGAACCACCGATCAACACCGGTTGACCGACCTGGCGTAGGGCCACCGGCAATTCGGAATGTTTGGGGCCAAACGCGCGTGTTGCCCCTTTGCGATGCACGAACAACCGCTTGCGCGTACCGTCGATGCGGTGCTCCTCGACCTTGCAAGTGTTGTGCGAGACGTCGTAGAGCAAGCTGAGACGGGCGCGCGGCAGTATGTCGGCAAATACTTGCCGTGTCAGATGTGTAATGATTTGGCGATTGGCCATGGCGCAATTCATCGCTGCGCGCATGGCACCGAGATAAGATTTCCCGACAGGCGATTCGATCGGTGCACACGCGAGCTCACGATCCGGCAGGGTAATGCCGTGATCGCGCGCAGTGATCGCCATTTTCTTCAAGAACTCGGTGCCGATCTGATGACCGAGACCGCGTGAGCCGCAATGGATGCTGACAACGATGTCGCCCGCCTGGATAGCGAATGCAGCGGCAACCTCGGCATCGAAAATTTCGGCCACATGCTGCACCTCAAGGTAGTGATTACCCGAACCAAGAGTGCCCATTTCATCACGCTGGCGTTTCTTTGCGCGGTCTGACACTTCCTGCGGCATCGCACCGGGCATACAACCATGCTCTTCAGTACGATCCAAATCCTCGACCTGCCCATAGCCTTGTTCTACCGCCCAGCGGGCGCCGCCGGCCAGCATGGCATCCATGGCTCGTTCATCGAGGCGAATTCGTCCCGTGCTGCCCACGCCAACGGGGATCTGATAATACAGCCCCTCGACCAATGGTGTCTTTGCCGCTTCAATGTCCTCGCGTGTAAGTCCGGTATGCAGAGTGCGCACGCCGCAGGAAATGTCAAAACCGACGCCACCGGCGGAAATGACGCCACCGGCATCGGCGTCGAAGGCCGCTACGCCGCCAATGGGAAAACCATAGCCCCAATGAGCATCAGGCATGGCGTAGGAAGCGCCGACAATACCGGGTAGCGTCGCGACATTCGTAACCTGCTCATAAACCTTGGTATCCATGTCACGAATCAGGGCTTGGTCGGCATAGATAATGGCGGGCACGTGCATGTTGCCGTGCGGCTCAATGCGCCAGGCAAACTCGGACTCGCGCTTTAATAGATTCGTGTCCATACGCTACACATCAACTATACATTGGGCCATCCAGGTCGACGTATCGTGCCTGACCTTCAATGCGGTATAGGTGGCGCCCTTGACCTCTACCGCCGGTTCATGTTTTGCGCGATCGACCTTTTCGCCCCACGCTTTAGCGTGCAATGCCCCATTTTCGGTATGAACCTCAAACCGCCCGAACAACAGATGACGCGTTGCCATTTCGTAAACCAGGGCATTGAGCCACTCGACCAGCAAGAGTTCATCGTCCGGAGCTTCACAGCTGATGTCCACCTCGACGTCGGCGGCAACCTTCTGTGGATCGGTAATGACCGCAGTCATTGCCATTGCCGCCTGCTCGAATGCCACATCCTTGGTTTGGCCGAACCCCCGCACGCCGATGTCCGCACCATGTTCGAAGAGCTCCCAATCGCTGGACACCATGGGCAACCTACCTTAGGGCAACACGTTTCTGGCGCGCAAAGCACTCCCTCAGGCGGCAAAGTCTTTGAGCCGTACCGGCAGTCGCCGGGCTCCCCAACTGCCGGCGCTTGCTTCAAACATGCCGGCGAGCGGCGTAGCGCAGCGCGAACAACGCCCATCGGCCGTCAGGTTCCAAGCCGTAATGACGTACCAATCGCGCCCGATCAACCTCTCACCGCACTGGTGACAATAGGTGCTGCCGCCTGTTTCGTCATGTACGTTGCCCGTGTAGGCATAGCGAACGCCGTTTTTCAATGCGATGCGGCGGGCGCGCGTGAGCGTCGCAGCCGGGGTATCCGACTTATTCATCATCTTCCAATCCGGGTGAAATGCGGTGAAGTGCCAGGGCACGTCAGGCCCTATGTGTTCCACTACCCACTGGGTCATGTCCTCGAGCTCTTTGTCTGAGTCATTTTCCCCGGGAATCAGTAGTGTCGTGATCTCGAACCAGACATTAGTCTCGTGCTTCAAGTAGACGAGTGTATCGAGCACCGGCTGCAGATGTCCGCCACAAACCTTGAAATAGAATTCCTCGGTGAAGGCCTTAAGATCAACGTTGGCGGCATCCATGTGGTTAAAAAACTCTTCGCGCGCCTGCTCGGTAACGTAACCGGCCGTTACCGCCACTGACTTGATATTGCGCTCGCGGCAGGCCTTAGCGACGTCGACAGCGTATTCCAGGAAGATTACCGGGTCGTTGTAGGTGTAAGCGACGCTGCGACAGCCGAGTTCGCGCGCAACCCGGGCAATTTTCTCGGGCGACGCCTCATCGGCGAGCGTATCGATCTCGCGCGACTTGGAGATATCCCAGTTCTGACAGAACTTGCACGCCAGGTTGCAGCCGGCAGTACCGAAGGACAAGACGGGTGTACCAGGCAGATAGTGATTGAGCGGTTTCTTTTCGATCGGATCTACGCAGTAGCCGCTGGAGCGACCGTACGTAGTTAGCATGATCTCGGCATTCTGGCAGGCACGTACGAAACAAAGCCCGCGCTGGCCTTCGTGTAGCTTGCAGTAGCGCGGACAAACGTCGCATTGAACACGGCCGTCTGTCAGTACGTGCCAGTAACGGCCCGGCACCACCGCGCCCAGATCCCTCGTTTTCGTCGTCGCTTGCTTCATAGATAACCACCTTTACATGGGGTTGCTAGCGCGCGGAATCAAACGGGCCTGGACACATTATACTCCCGCTGCTTGCAAATCGGCGCGCACGGGCGCATGTTTAAATATTAGGTAAGGGTCAAAATATGACGAGCAAAACGGTAAGGAATCCCGCCGTGGCCGGCATGTTCTATCCTGCAGAACCAGTACGACTGCGGGCAACGGTTGAGCAGTATCTCCACAGTGCAGAACGCAGCGGTTCAGTGCCGAAGGCCATTATCGCGCCGCATGCGGGGTACGTATATTCAGGACCGATCGCTGCGAGTGCCTACGCACGCCTCGTTCCAGCAGCTGACATCATCAAACGAGTGGTACTACTGGGACCGGCCCACCGTGTGCCTTTTCAGGGCCTGGCGTTGCCGAGTTGCCAAAGCTTCATGACACCGCTCGGCCCAGTCCCCGTGGACCAAGAGGCAGTGGCGAAGATTGCGCAACTGCCGCAGGTGCTGATGATGGACGATGCACATGTCGCCGAGCACAGTCTTGAGGTACAACTGCCTTTCCTGCAAGTCGTACTCTCCGAGTTTGCACTGGTGCCGCTGGCCGTAGGCGAGGCCTCTCCTGTGGAAGTGGGCGAGGTGCTGGAATGTCTATGGGGCGGAGCAGAAACACTGATTGTTATCAGCTCGGACTTGAGCCATTACTATGATTACGAGACCGCACGCCGTATGGACAGTACTACCTCGCAGGCGATTGAGCAGCTGCGGCCAGAGGACATCAAGTACGAACAAGCCTGCGGACGCATACCCATCAATGGCTTGTTACATGTCGCGCGCAAGCGGGGCCTGATTGCTAAGACCATAGATTTGCGCAACTCTGGTGATACCGCTGGGTCGCGCGATCAGGTAGTCGGTTATGGAGCCTACATCTTCGAGTAGCGCCGAGCTGCAATTGTCGTCGCAGGATCGGCAAACGCTGCTGGATTTGGCGTACGCCTCAATTGAAAGCGGCTTGCATGGCAATAACCTGCGCGTTGACCCTAGCGAGCATTCGCCGAGCCTGCAACAAGCGGGAGCAAGTTTCGTCACGGTCAAAGTGGCAGACGAGTTGCGGGGTTGCATAGGTTCCATCGAACCCCGGCGCGTATTGGTTGTCGATGTGGTGAAGAATGCCTACGCCGCTGCGTTCAGCGATCCGCGTTTCGCTCCGCTGACAGCGGAAGAATTCGCGCATCTGCGAGCACACATCTCGGTACTCGGCCCGTGTCAGCCAATGACCTTCACTTGCGAGGAAGACTTGCTTCGGCAGTTGCGACCGGGGATCGATGGCGTAATTCTGGAAGAGGGCGCCTGTCGAGCGACGTATCTACCCTCCGTATGGAAAGCGCTGCCTGATCCCCGTGAGTTCCTAACGCAGCTCAAGCTGAAAGCGGGACTACCGAAGGATTACTGGTCAGTAAACATGACGATAAAGCGTTACACGACCGAGTCGATCTCATAAGTGATGCACGTCGGTGTAACGGTCTGCGGGGGTTACGGGGAACCCGCGGCGGCAGGGACGATCTTGATTACCTTGCCGTGACTGTAGTCCGCTAAGTATAACTCGCGTGCTTCGTCTTCACCGAAGCTACTGACCGCATGACGCGTCTTCAGGAGCAGCTGTTGCTGCGTTACCTTGTGTCCGTCATAACGCAGGCCCCAGATACGCTGGGTGACGTAATCACCATAGACGTAAACGCCGCATAACTTGGGGATGGCCTCACCACGGTAAACGAACCCGCCTGTGATCGAGAATCCATCGGGATGCGGATAACTCAAGATGGGTAACTCGAGCCCGGACTTGTTGCAGTTTGTACTGACCCCTGGCGTGCAGATCGGACCTTCCATGATATTCCAGCCATAGTTCCCCCCTTTCTTGATGACATCGATCTCTTCATATTCGTCCTGACCCACGTCGGCAAGATAAAGCACGCCCGTTTCCGCATCGAACGAGAAGCGCCATGGATTGCGCAAACCGAATGCCCAAATCTCCTCCCGATGGTTAGGTGTGCCGACGAACGGGTTGTCAGCGGGTATGGCGTAGGCGCGCGTACCGTCGCGTCGATCGACATCGATGCGCAGCAATTTGCCGAGCAAGGTTTGCGTGTTTTGTCCGTTGTCAAACGGGTCGTTGGCGGAACCTCCGTCTCCCATGCCGATGTAGAGATAGCCATCGGGCCCAAAAGCGAGTTGACCGCCATTATGGTTACCGTACGGTTGCTTGATTTTAAGCAAGAGCCGCTCGCTGCCGGGGTCGGCCTGATTGCCATTGCCACGTTTGTATTCAGCGATGATCGTATGGAGACCTTTTTGTTGGGTCGTATAGTCTACGTAGAACAAGCCGTTGTCTTTGTAGCGGGGATGAAACGCGATGCCGAGAAGCCCCTTTTCTCCACCACTGTTGACGCGCTCACGAATATCGAGGAAGGGTTGCGAGAGTAGCTTGCCGTGGTCGATGATTCGGATCATGCCGGCCTGCTCGACGACAAACAGTCTACCGCTACCATCGCCGGCGTGTGTTATGTGTACTGGACTTTTTAGGCCATGCGCAATCTCCTTTAGTGCAATTGAAGGTATTCGTTGGCTGCTACCAGAATCTGTGCAGTTTGCATAACCGCTATGTGCAAGCGCCAGCGCGCAAGCGCTGAGCGGCAGTGTTATCGCTTTGTTGATGATGAATCGCATGAATAGTCGCTCCTCCTTTGCAGCGAAGATACGCCCCGGCCCATGTCCAAGCATTTTACCCGTGCACTCCGGGCTGCGTCTGCTCGCGGACCCCTGAGTCGCGTGCCGGGTTTGTGCTTCCCTCCCGGGAATCGCGCAAGTCGCCCTGGGAAGGGGTGCGGCCGCGGTTCGCAGGGCACAGAAACACACACCTGCGGCGGGTTCACTTGTCAACAGTGGGATGGAAAAGTACTATGCTTTCTGCGAAGAAAGCCTGAGGTACGCCCTATGTTTCAAGGCAGCATGGTCGCCCTGGTCACGCCTATGCGGGAAGATGGGTCGATCGACTTTCCCGCGCTGCGCAAGCTAATTGATTTCCATATTGAGAATGGAACGAGCGCGATCATCGCGGTCGGTACCACTGGTGAGTCCGCCACCGTCAACGTGGACGAGCACTGCCAGATTATCAAGGAATCGGTGAAACACATCCGCGGACGTGTGCCGGTAATCGCTGGCACCGGCGCCAATTCGACTGCAGAGGCGATCGAGCTTACACGCTATGCTCGTGAGGCACGCGCTGATGCCTGCTTGCTGGTGACGCCTTACTATAATAAGCCACCGCAGGAAGGTCTTTATCGGCATTATAAGGCCATTGCCGAGGCCGTGCCGATTCCGCAAATCCTCTACAATGTGCCCGGGCGTACCGCCTGCGACATGCTTCCGGAAACGGTTATACGCTTGGCCCCGATCCCTAATATCATCGGCATCAAGGAAGCGACTGGGCAAATCGACCGCGTGAAGCAGATTACTCAAGCTTGCGGTGATCGCATGGAGGTATACTCCGGTGATGACGCGACGGCGCTGGAGCTGATTCTCGCAGGCGGCAAGGGCGTCATTTCGGTGACGGCAAACGTGGCCCCGAAGCAGATGAGTGAGCTTTGTGCAGCGGCGTTGGCCGGCGATGAGGCAACCGCGCGCGCCATCGACGAGCGCTTGATGGACTTGCACAAGAAGCTTTTTGTCGAGGCAAACCCGATTCCTGTGAAGTGGGCGTTGAAAGAGATGGGGATGATAGAGGGCGGCATTCGTCTGCCGTTGACGCCGCTTGCCGAGGAATACCATGCGGTCGTGCGACAGGCTCTGCGCGCAGCTGGTGTGCTCGGGTAGATCTTGTCACGTTCTCATTTAGCAGCATTTGATTGTCCCATGGTGATGCGAAGCATCGCGCTTGCCCTATTGGCGGTATTGTTAGCGGCAGGCTGCAGTAAGACGATTACTGGTAAGAAGATCGATTACGAATCGACGCGCAAGCTCGCCCCTTTGGAAATTCCACCGGACCTGAGCAGCCTGCCTCCAGATACAACCACCTCGACCTCGGCGGGTTCGAAGCAGGGGGCTACGTACTCCAAGTTTGAGCGTGAGCAAAAGCGGCAGGCGGGTGGGCCACAGAACGCTAAGCTGCTTCCCGAGTATGAAAAGATCAAGCTCGTACGCGCTGGCGCACAGCGGTGGTTGGTGGTCGAGACACCGGCTGATCAGCTGTGGCCGCAAATCCTCGACTTTGTCGACAAGATGGGGCTGTCGGTGGCCAAGGAGCAGCCGCAGGCTGGTATCGTCGAGACCAACTGGGCCGAGAACCGCGCGAACGTGGGATCAAATGTGCAGAAGTTCTTCAGCAAGCTTACGGGCCAGGGCTATGGTACAGGTCAGCTCGATAAGTACCGCATACGACTGGAGCGCACGCAGAATGAGGGTACAACGGAAATCTACCTGACCCACCGTGGCATGGTGCAGGTGGTCGATGAATCGAGCCAGTCCGCTGTGGAGTTAAGCGATCGCGAGCTAGGCGGTTCGCTCAAGTGGCAGCCACGCCCCCCCGATCCCGAGTTGGAAGCGGAAATGATGCGCTTGCTGATGGTGCATCTCGGCACGACGCAGCAGGAAGCCGAAGCCGTGCTGAAAGAAAGGACCCCGGCGCGTGCAAGTTTAGAACGGGGGGCTGGCCAGCAGCCGGAGCTTAAATTGACGGGTGGCCTCGACGATGCCTGGCGGCGTGTCGGCATCTCGCTCGATAATCTTGGTTACTATGTAGAAAGTGAAGATCGTTCGAACTGGGTCTATTTCGTACGAGACGTAAACGAGGACGATAAGAAAAAGAAGAAAAAGAGGAAGCAGAAAGATGACGAAAAGAATCGATTTCAAGTCGCTTTGAAGGAAACCGGCGAAGGCGTCGCTGTGCAGATCACCGACGCGAACGGAAAGCCGGTACGGCCAAAAGAAACCGAACAGATTCTTTCTTTGTTGTACGAGCAGCTCAAGTAAAAACGGTAGGTAGCGACTGACCGCACGTACAGCCGCCATACGTTTTGCATGCCTCGGCAGCGGTAGCCGGGGAAACGCCATCCTTGTCGAGAGTGGTGACACCTGTGTGTTAGTCGATTGTGGGTTCTCGCTTAAGCAGACAATTTCGCGCTTGCAACGCTTGGGTAAGGACCCACAAGAGCTGGATGCCGTGGTCCTCAGCCACGAGCATGCCGACCATGCAAGCGGCGTCGGCGCGGTGGCACGCGCTCTCGAAATTCCAGTGTGGATGACCCAGGGTACCTTTGATGCGAGTCGCGAGCGCTTAGGGCCGCTGTCAGACATCCGGTTGTTCAGTCCACACGCACCCTTCGAAATCGGCGATATTTGCGTAACCCCCTTTCCGGTTCCTCACGACGCCCGTGAGCCGTGCCAGTTCGTGTTTTCTGACGGCGCGTTGCGCCTCGGGATGCTTACCGATGTCGGCAGCACCACCTCGCATATCGAAGTCATGCTGAGCGGCTGCGAAGGCCTGATCTTGGAGTGCAACCATGACGGCCGGTTGCTCGCTGCGGGACACTATCCGCTGGCCCTAAAGGCCCGCATCGGCGGCCCTCACGGTCACCTGGACAACGACACGGCCGGAGAGCTATTGGCAAAGCTCGATTATTCCTGCTTGCAAGCTATCGTCGCGGCACACCTGAGCGAGAATAACAACACGCCGGCGTTGGCGCGTGTGGCGCTGGCTGAGGCGCTTGGCTGCGCACCGTCGTGGGTCAGCGTCGCCGACCAGGCGCAGGGGTTACCCTGGCAAAGGCTCTCGGCGCGCTGGGTGTGAGTGAGGGGTCGTGACTGTGACCAAATCCAAAGCCCATGCTCGAGAAGAATTGCCGTCTTTGCACGTCGTTCAGCGGCGGGGCCCGGCAGCACTATTGGACTTCAGGCGCGAGAAGTACGCGCAGGCGCTACGCGTACAGGTTCCACGGCTGCGCGGGGTTTACGCGGAGTACCGCCATTTCATTGCCAGCACTCGCGCGCTTGACGATGCGGAGTCGGCCGTGCTCGATCGCTTGCTGCGTTACGGGCCGCGCACTGAGTCTCAGGTTCCGCAGGGAGAGCCGCTGTTGGTGGTGCCGCGACTCGGCACCATTTCGCCGTGGGCCAGTAAGGCGACCGACATAGCACATAGCTGCGGGCTCATGTCTGTTTTGCGCCTAGAGCGCGGGACCGCCTGGTATTTCAAGACTGAGAATAAGTCGCTGCTGACAGCCCAGGAGCGCGCGCGACTGCTGCCGCTGCTCTATGACCGGATGACACAAAGCGTATTGCCGGATCCGCAGCAGATAAGCGAGCTGTTTGCTGCAGCGGTGCCCGCTCCGCTATCGGTCATCGATGTCCTATCCAGGGGTGCTGACGCGTTGGTCGCGGCCAATCGCGAGCTCGGGCTGGCGCTTTCCGAAGACGAGATCGCCTACCTCACCGAGAGCTTTGGCCATATGGGACGCAACCCCACGGATGTGGAGTTAATGATGTTCGCGCAAGCCAATTCCGAGCATTGTCGCCACAAGATTTTCAATGCCGACTGGGTCATCAATCGTCGGCCGCAAGCCGCCTCATTATTTGGCATGATCCAGGAAACGCATAAACGCAGCCCGCGCGGTACGCTGGTGGCCTATCGGGATAACGCTGCCGTGATCGATAGTACACGCGTCGCTCGTTTCTTTCCGCTGCCCTCGACTAAGGAGTACCGCTACCACGACGACGATACGGCGATCGTTGTCAAGGTAGAGACGCACAATCACCCGACGGCGATCTCGCCCTATCCCGGTGCCGCGACCGGTTCCGGGGGCGAGATCCGTGATGAAGGTGCAACCGGACGCGGTGCCAAACCCAAGGCCGGTATCACGGGTTTCTCCGTCTCCAACTTGTTGATACCCGGTGCCTTGCAGCCATGGGAAGTGGATTACGGTAAGCCCGATCGCATCGCCAGTCCTCTCGCTATCATGCTCGAGGGACCTGTCGGAGGTGCCGCGTTCAACAATGAATTTGGTCGCCCCGCGATCGGCGGTTACTTTCGCACGTACTGTCAGCAAGTCGACGGCGAGGTTCGTGGTTACCACAAGCCGATCATGCTTGCGGGCGGTATGGGCAACATCCGTTTGCAGCACATCCACAAGGCTCCCTTGCCGGTGGGGGCAAAATTGATCGTCATCGGCGGTCCGGCGATGTTGATCGGCTTGGGAGGGGGAGCGGCCTCGAGCGTGGCGAGCGGGACGGGTACCGAGGACCTGGACTTCGCGTCGGTGCAACGGGACAACGCGGAAATGCAACGCCGCTGCCAGGAAGTGATCGATCAGTGTTGGGCGCTCGCGGAGGCGAATCCGATTCTCTCGGTCCACGATGTCGGCGCGGGCGGACTTTCCAATGCACTACCGGAATTGATACATGGCGGCGGACGCGGCGCGCGCCTCGAGCTGCGCGCGGTGCCGAACGCGCAACCCGGGATGTCGCCGATGGAAATCTGGAGCAACGAGGCGCAGGAGCGCTACGTGCTGGCGATCAGCGAGGCGCAACTATCGGTCTTTCAGGCACTGTGTGAACGTGAACGCTGTCCGCTGGCCGTGCTCGGCACGGTAACGCAAGAACAGCGCCTGGTGTTGGAGGACAACGCCTTTCCCCGAAGTGACGTCGACGCCGACCGACGACATTGCCCGATTGACCTTGAAATGTCCGTGCTCTTTGGTAAGGCGCCGAAGATGTTGCGTGACGTCAAGCGTACTCGCCGCAAGCTGCCGCGGTTCAACACGCGTGCGATCGAGCCGCTCGAGGCGACACAACGCGTCTTGAGGCTTCCGACTGTGGCGAACAAGACATTCCTTATTACGATCGGTGATCGCACTGTCTCGGGACTGGTTTGCCGCGATCAAATGGTCGGTCCGTGGCAGGTGCCGGTGGCCGATGTGGCCGTCACGGCGAGCGGTTACCGGGCATATACCGGTGAGGCAATGGCCATTGGCGAGCGCACCCCGCTTGCCTTGCTGGATCCGGCGGCGAGCGCGCGCATGGCGGTGGGCGAGGCATTGACGAATCTCGCCGCGGCGCGCATCGAAAAACTGCCGGATGTCAAACTTTCGGCTAACTGGATGGCGGCAGCAGGCCACGCGGGCGAGGATGCCGCGCTGTTCGATGCGGTGCGAGCGGTAGCGCTGGAGCTTTGTCCGGCGTTGGGGATATCGATACCGGTGGGCAAGGATTCGTTGTCCATGAAATCCGTCTGGCGCGACGCCTCGGGACAAGAACGAGAGGTGACTGCCCCACTTTCGTTGATCGTCTCGGCCTTCAGCTCGGTACTGGATGTGCGCAAGACCTTGACGCCGCAACTGCGGTGCGACCGCGGCGAGACCGATCTGCTCTTGATCGATCTCGGCAAGAAGAAGAATCGGCTGGGCGGCTCTGCTTTAGCCCAGGTGTATGGCGAGATCGGTCGGGACGCACCGGATGTGGATGACCCGCGGGTGTTGCGACTCTACTTCCATGTAATCCAAGCGCTGAACGAGCTCGGCTTTGTCATCGCTTATCACGATCGCTCTGACGGTGGACTGCTGGCTACCATTTGCGAGATGGCATTCGCGGGCCATACTGGTGTCAGCATCGATATCAGCGAGCTTGGGCGAGACCCTGTGGCGGCGCTCTTCAGCGAAGAGCTCGGGGCAGTGCTGCAAGTGCCGCGCGAGCGCCTGCCGGGAATCCTCGGGGCGCTCAAGCAGGCAGGGCTGGGCCGTCATGCCCATGTTATCGGTGTCGTCAGCAACGATGATCGCATCAGCGTCAGCCACCGCGGCAAGCTCATAGTGAGCGATACGCGAGTCAATCTACAGCGCGCTTGGTCGGAAACGACATTTCATATGCAGTCGTTACGGGATAACCCGGAATGTATGCGGGAAGAGCATGACCGCATTCTGGATGCCGCCGATCCTGGCTTGAGCGTGCGCCTTTCCTTTGACATGAGTGCGGACATCGCTGCACCGTTTATCGCCAGCGGCGCCCGTCCACCCGTGGCAGTACTGCGCGAGCAAGGTGTCAACGGCCAAGTGGAGATGGCCGCCGCGTTCGATCGCGCCGGCTTTGCTGCCGTCGATGTGGCCATGCGCGATATCATCGATGGACGCGTCGATCTCAAGGATTTCCGGGGATTCGCCGCCTGCGGCGGTTTTTCCTTTGGCGATGTGCTCGGAGCCGGTGAGGGTTGGGCCAAATCGATACTTTTCAACAATCGTGCGCGCGATCAGTTCGCCGCCTTCTTTGCCAGGGGAGATACCTTTGCGCTGGGCGTGTGCAACGGTTGCCAAATGATGTCGAATTTGCGCGAGCTTATACCCGGCGCTGAGCTATGGCCCCATTTCGTACGCAACCGCTCCGAGCAGTTCGAAGCCCGTGTGTGTATGGTGCAGGTGCCTGAGAACCCTTCCATTTTCCTGCAGGGAATGATGCACTCCATGATGCCCATCGCGGTTGCGCACGGAGAGGGACGCGCTGAGTTCGCCAATGAACAGGACGCGCAACAGCTGATACTCGATCGTCTGGTGGCCTTGTGTTTCGTCGACAACTATGGCGAGCTTACGCAAACCTATCCCTATAATCCAAACGGCTCACCCTATGGCATCACCGGCCTCACCACGGCGGATGGCCGCTTCACCATTCTCATGCCACATCCAGAACGGGTGTTTCGCACGGTGAGTAACTCCTGGCATCCCGACGATTGGGGCGAGGACGGTGCCTGGCTGCGCATGTTTCGCAACGCTAGGGTGTGGGTGGGTTAGAGTGTCACCTAACACATACAGAGACGTCCTAGTGCGGCGGGATCCAGGATGCGGGGAGCAGCAACCGGCGACAATGAGTATTAACAGGGGTCCGGCGCCGTACGACGGGTGACTTTCGTTTCGGCGCTAAAGGGGCGATGTCGTAGCAGAAGCGGGTTAGGGGTGCCTTTGGGTAATCCGTGAGAAACGGGTGGGACGATGATCAGGCCCCGATCGAGCGCTATGGAGTGTCGCAAGGCTTCGCCTGCCGTTTGCGAGCCGGTTACGCGCACGTGGTTACACCGCACAAGGTCGAACGCCCGGTAAGCGAGGACACGGTCCGTGAAACACACGCGAGTCATCGTCAATCACTACGGTGGGCCCGACGCACTTCAGGTGCTGGAAGAAGAGTGCCCCGAGCCGGGGAACGGCGAAGTGCGGGTGAGAGTGCTGGCCGCGGGTGTCTCCTTGCCCGACCTAATGATGCGTGAGGGCATTCATCCCGAGACGCCCTCGCTGCCCTTCACGCCGGGTTGGGATCTAGTTGGCGTGGTAGATCGGCTCGGCGCCGGCGCCTCTGGACTCGAGCCAGGCCAGATAGTTGCCGCGTTGCCGATCTACGGTGCGTACGCGGAGTTCGTTTGCCTGCCGCAGCGCGAACTGGTGCCGGTGCCATCTGGGTTGGACGCCGCGGAGGCTGTCAGCCTCGTGTTGAACTACATCACGGCGTACCAGATGTTGCATCGTTCGGTTAAAGTTAGACCCGGTCAGCGTGTGTTGATTCACGGCGCGGCAGGCGGAGTCGGTTCGGCGCTATTGCAGCTTGGGCGCCTCGTCGAGCTGGAGATGTACGGTACCTGTTCATCGCGAGGGGCGGTGGCCGTTTCCGATCTGGGCGGTATCCCAATTGACTACCAGCATCAGGACTTCGTGAAAGAAATTCATGACCGCACGAGCGAGGGTGTAGATGTCGTCTTTGACGGCATCGGTGGTACCCATATGTGGCGTTCCCGCAAGGCTCTGCGTCCTGGTGGGACGGTAGTGGTCTACGGCCTTACTTCCTCGCTACGTGGGGGACGGTTGGCTTCAGGTCGTTCAGGTCGTCGTCATCGCTTTCGCGAAATCCCCATCTTCGCGTTGTACATTGCCGGCGGCTGGTTTCTCCCGGGCCGCAAACGGGTGGTCCCTTACAGCATCCAGTGGCTCAAACGGCTGAAACCGGCATTGTTTCGACAAGATTTGATCGCCCTGTTCGACCTCCTTAGACAGCAGAAGATCAAACCGCTCATCGCGGTGCGGTTTCCTCTTGCCGAGGCAAGACACGCACACGAGCTGCTTGGGAAGGGAGGCGTGACGGGCAAGATCGTGCTCGTGCCCAAGGGGTCCTCGCTTGAATCAGGAGCGGTGTAACAACGGCATGCAGCGGACAGCGCTTCGCGCCGCCGCCGCAAAGTTTCCTCTAGCGGAAGCTGTGTACATGCGTCCAAGAGATGAACCAGGTATTTTGGGTAATCCCTGAGAAGTTGGCTGGACGGCCAGGGCCGGATCGCGCGCCGTGGGATGTCGCGGCGCTGCGCGCAGGCGGGATTGGGGCGGTGCTTTCGCTGAACGATGGCATGCTGTGTCATCCGCAAGATTTCCAGGCGCACGACATCAACTACGCTTGCATGCCGTTGTCGGATAACGCGCCCCCGCTGCCAGGCGATGATCAGATTTGCCTTGACGTCCTGCCACGGGCCTACGAGTTCGTGTCGGGACAGATGAATCGGCAACGCAGCGTGTTGGTCCACTGTTCATCGGGTAAGGATCGGACGGGACTCTTCCTTTGCTACTTTCTCATGCAGCATGCGGGATTGTCCGTTGGTGAGGCGATGAGCGCGGTGCGCAAGGTGCGCCCTGTTGCCATGAGCGCATGGGGATGGGAAGAATTTGCAAAGCGTGTGCTCGCTCATTTCGAATGAGAACCGCAGCTCGCACATCGACCGTTAGGGTCAACTCGCTGACGCGGAAGGTTAACGCGCTCGCATCCGTGACGGATGGCAAACCGTTATTATTACAGTGAAATCAATAGCTTATAGGCACACGCGGCAGGCGCGAGGGTGGCACGCCATGTGCAGAGATTTCCGACTAACACGGGGAAAGAGCACAGAAGGCCGGTTACGTGGGAGACGCACGACGTACCCTCATCAAACTGCAAGTAGTCATAGCGTTGGCGCTACTGTCGATAGCAGGCAACGTCACGGCCGGCAACTCCGTCTATGCCTACCGCGCATCGGATGGCTCGTGGCTCTTTAGCGATCATGCACTCAGAGATCGCCAGTATCAACTGGTGCGTAAGAAAGAAAGTGCCGAAGGTGCGGCAGCGCGAAGGCAAGCGCCGTTCTACCATGGCGATCCGTCGGCCTACGATCGTGTGATCCGTAAGATGGCGCATGCCTATAACGTTGATCCGGCCTTGATTAAGGCGGTGATGCACGCGGAATCCTCGTTCAACCCGCAGGCAACCTCAATCAAAGGGGCATCAGGCCTGATGCAACTGATGCCGTCGACCGCCCAGCAATACGGCGCGCATGACCCTTACGATCCCGTACAGAACATTCAGGCAGCCGTGCGGTACTTGAGCGACCTCATGCAGCGTTACGATAACGACATGACACTGGTGCTGGCGGCATACAACGCCGGCGAAAACGCCGTGGATCGGCACAATGGAATACCCCCTTACACCGAGACCCGCAGTTACGTAACCAAGGTGCTACGCTTCAAGAAGCGCTACATGAAGGAATTCAATTAGGCGCCATTGTCCAGGCGCGACACGGAGTGTGTCATGCAAAGGGACTTCCTCATACGCCCCTATCATGAGTTGCGACAAGCGTATCGAACGACTGCGATTGTCTGTGCAGCAATGATCGCCGGCCTATTCCCCTACCTAGCGGTGGTCGAGCTCGTGCGCGGTCAGTTGGGTACCACGGGTTATCTCATGGATAGCCGCCAGATCGAGCTACTCGCCTATGTGCTCTATGGTTTGGCGATCCTGCCATTCATTGTGCCACACCTGATCAAGCGCCATGTTACCGCCGCGGCTCGAGACGAAGGGGAGGGCGCACTAGGGATTCGTTTGCGGACAGCAACATTTCTCGGCTACGCGCTAAGCGAGATTCCGGCGGTGTTTGGTCTCGTGTTGTTTTTTCTGGCCGGGCTTAACAAGGCGTTCTATGTGTTGTGGTTTCTGTCGTTGCTGTCGATGCTGTTGCAGTTTCCTCGGCTGCGGAGCTGGGAAGATCTGGCACGACAAGCAAACCGATTCTCCACTAGTTGAATATCGTCCTCACGCCTTGGGTTGCGTATCTTGCGCCGGTGCGGCCTGTTCGACTTGCAGTAGCAGCTCATTTAGCCGATGCACGAAAGCGGCGGGGTCATCGAGCTGTCCCCCCTCGCTCAGCAGGGCCTGATCAAACAGTAAGAGCGCCCAATCATTGAAACGCCGCTCCTCGACCTCTGTTAGCATGCGATCGATAATCGGGTGTTGCGCATTAATCTCCAGAATTGGTGGCGAGGCGGGTACGTCCTGACCAACCGATCGAAGAATACGCTCAAGATTTGCGCCCATGTCGCTGGCCTCGGTCACCAGACACGCCGGTGAGGTTGTCAAGCGCTGAGTGAGGCGCGCGTCCTTCACCTTTTCGCCCAACGCATTCTTGATTCGCTCGAGCAGTGCTTTGTGTTCTTTTGGCGTCTCGCGCTGTTGCGCCTTATCTTCCTCAGTCTCGAGCTTGCCGAGATCAAGCTCACCCTTGGCGACCGAGCTGAGCGGTTTTTTGTCGAATTCCGTTAGGTGCATAACGAGCCATTCGTCGATGCGGTCATGCAACAATAGGACCTCAATGCCTTTCTTGCGGAATATCTCGAGGTGCGGGCTGCTTCTCGCAGCAGCCAGGCTGTCGGCGCTGATGTAGTAGATTTTTTCCTGCCCCGCTTGCATACGCCCAACGTAGTCATCGAGCGAGATATTATCGCTTGTGCTGTCGCCGTGCGTGGAGGAAAAACGCAATAGTTTCGCAAGCGTCTCACGGTTAGTCGGATCCTCGATGATTCCTTCTTTTAGTACCTTTCCGAACTCGCTCCAAAACTTGGCGTATTTTTCCTGCTCTTTCTTGGCAAGATCCTCCAGTAGGCCAATCACGCGCTTGACCGAGGCTGCGCGAATCGTATCGATTTCCTTGCTTTGCTGAAGAATCTCTCGCGAGATATTGAGCGGGAGATCGTTGGAATCAATGACGCCGCGTACGAACCGCAGGTAATGCGGCATCAGTTGTTCAGCGTCATCCATGATGAACACTCGCCGCACGTAAAGCTTGATGCCGCGGCGCTGGTTACGATCCCAGATGTCAAACGGTGCACGCGAGGGCAGGTAGAGCAAGGAGATATACTCCTGCTTGCCTTCTACATGGTTATGCACGTAGGCAAGCGGCGACTCGAAGTCATGGGCGACGTGCTTGTAGAACTCCTCATACTCTTCCTGTTTGATCTCCTTGCGCGGTCGCGCCCACAATGCCGAAGCACGGTTGACCGTTTCTTCCTTGTCCTTTTCCAGTGCCATCACAATCGGCAGATTGATGTGATCGGAGTACTTGTTGATAATCGAGCGCAGACGGTGGCCATCGAGATACTCTTCCTCACCTTTGCGCAGGTGCACAATTACCTCGGTGCCGCGCTGTGGTCGCTCGACGGTTTCGATGGTGTAGTCGCCTTCACCCTTGGATTGCCAGCGCACCCCATGTTCGGGGCCGAGGCCGGCACGGCGACTGATCAAGGTAACCGCGTCGGCGATGATGAACGCCGAGTAGAAGCCAACACCGAACTGGCCGATCAGCTTAGCGTCCTTGCTTTGATCGCCGGTAAGGGCCTTGAGAAAGGCCTGGGTGCCAGACTTGGCGATGGTGCCGATGTTGTCAATCACCTCACTGCGCGACATACCGACGCCGTTGTCGGAAACACTAATGCTGCGCGCCTTCTTGTCATAAGACACCCGGATCTTGAAGTCGGTGTCGCCCTCATACAGGGCATCATCGGACAGGGCCTCGAAGCGTAGCTTATCGACCGCGTCCGAGGCGTTTGAGATCAGTTCACGCAGAAAGATATCCTTGTTGCTATAAAGCGAGTGAATAACGATATCGAGTAGCTGCTTGACCTCGGTCTGAAAGCCGAGTGTTTCTTTATGCGCCTGCACATTCATCCGGGGTTACCTCCTGACGAACCCTCACTGTCGAATCTGTTATTAGTAGGGCTTCTTTTGGCGAGTTTCAAGCGCTGCGCGCGGCTCGACGGGCGCAGTCCCGCCCGACCGGCGCGTGCGCGAAGGGGGCATTCGGACGAGTGGGCCCCGATCAATTCGCCCTTGGCGAAGGGGGCAGGGGTGACTAGGGGGCAGTCACCTGTACTTTCACCCACTGGGCAACCTGGGGTTGCGTGGTGTCGGTGTATTTGATCTCGACCTTGCGGCCTTTTTGGAGATCGTCGAAGCTGCCTTTTTGATTGCTCAACTTCTGCAGCGAACGATCAAGCCAGATACGCGTCTCATCGGTGATCTGCACGGTGTGTCCGGCGGCGGTGACCGTGCGCTGTTGCGGGTCGATCGCCTCGATCACGCCAATATAGGTGTATTTGTTGGATATTCCGGGTGACTGACCGATTGGGATATAACGCTCGGTCGCTTTTTGCCCGTGGGCGTAGGACATGCTGCACAGCAAGGTAGTGATCAATCCGATGCCAAGGAATAGCGTTCGCATATCTTTTGTCCTCCTACCGTGTAGGTGGCTCACGGTTCAACCATGTCTGCGCGTGCCTTCTGTTGCTCACGGATAGCGTCTTCCGTTAGCCGAACCCGGGAAAACCAACTGTGGACCGCTTCTTTGGTAAGCTTTCGCGCTCTGCGTAGGTGCGCCACCGCTTGCGGGTGCAGGCCTCCAGCGACCAACGTCTGAATGCTGTCATCGGTTTCATTCAGCGCGCGCCCGAGCAGCTGTTTGGCCTCGGCGCTCTTGCGTTTTGTGCTCTTCTCGAGAAACTCGATGCTTTCACGAATGTTCTCGAGTGCATTGATCACGCGCAAGAACGCAGCGATCGCGACGATCTGGGTGCCATCGAGCTCGATGCCGCCTACTGCCTGTCCCGATGGCGAGTTGTTGAACGACTCGCCATCGTAAAAACCGACGGCGCCCTCGATGGTCTCGATGGCGTTGTTGTGAAAGAAGGGCCCGGTGTCGGCCGCTTCGACCAGCGGGGGCGTGTTAAAGGTGCCATCGCCCGGTGTGCCCAATCCATCATCAGGGGGCACCCGCTCACCGGTAAGATCGGCCGGTTGATCCGGTAGAGCCTCCACACCCGTGTTGAAGTTGGCGTTGCCACGGTTCTGGCCGCCGATCACTGCGTTAGCACCGGCATTGGAATGACAGATATTGCATTTCCCGAGGGTGTCATCGAGAAAGAGCTCCTGCCCGCGCCTCGCCACCGTGCCCTTCAACGGCAAGGGCAGCTGTAACTCCTGTTGGCGCCCAAGGGAGAGTTGAAAGGCCTCCAGCGCATCGAGCTCTTCCTCCGTGGGTAGACGGAAATCCACCCCAGCGACCCGGTTCAAGGTCTTGGTGAAGTGCTGGATAACGGCGCCTGTGGCAAAGGAGCGCAACGTCCCATCCCCCGGTGCACCATCACCCGACCAACCGGTGCGGGGTCCCTGGGGGCTTTCGATCGAGGTGCGCTGAGCGAGCACATGGGGCACACCGCGCATGTTGAAGTTATTCGCCAGATCATCGAAGCCGTCTTGATTCTCAAGAATCAACCCGAACTCACGCATGAGACGGGGGTTTTCGAAATTCTCCTTTAACTCCGGGTTAAACTCAGCGACGAACAAGGGATCATTGGGCGGCAGTGTGGCAATGAAGGCCGGGTCAATCGTGAAGTTATTCTCTTCCCGGTGACAGCTCCCGCAGGTGCGGCCGTTGCCATTGAATGTCTCATTGAAAAAGATATCCCTACCCTTGGCGATGAGTGCTTCTTGAGGGTCGGTCGGTGCGACCGGCTGGCAACTCGAGACCAGAAGTAGCAATGTGAGTAACCCAAGACCAGGGGATATAACTCTCCACGTGCAATGAGTTCGGTTGCTCATGGCTCCTCCGTGTTATCTGATTCGGTCTTTCCCTGGGACATCAGACAGATGGATGCACTATCTTACACCTGGGCAGCATGCCCGTCAGTTAGCCGCGGACCGATAATCGTCAAGCTAGCACCGCTCATCCAAGCCTTAAAGGTTCCCGTATTCGACGTGCCTTTGCCAACATTTTTCGAGAGCGCTATATAGCGCATTAAGCGAGGTACATTTTTGGCTGAGATGTCCGGTTGCGGCCTTGTGAGTGTGCGCGCGTACTGGCAGACTCGATCTAAAAGGGAGGGGCACAAAGCAATCATGGGTCAGGAGATAGACCGTAGTCATTTTCGCAAACGGGATTTCGATGAGTTCCGGGATCGACTGCGCCAGGAAACCGCCTTGCTGAAGACATGGTTTCTAGACGGTGCGTTCGACACCGACAAACTCGTTGCCGGATGCGAGCTCGAGGCGTGGTTGGTGGATCCGGCTGGCTACGCGGCTCCTGTCAATGAGCGTTTTCTCGCGCTGATGCAGTCGCCAATGGTGGTGTCGGAACTCGCCCAGTTCAACGTCGAGTTGAACACCACCGCACGACCACTACGAGGGTCGGTTCTGAACCAGATGCAAGGGGAACTGAGCACACTCTGGGATCAGTGCAACCAGACGGCGAGCCGGCTTGACGCCGAGCTGCTGATGATCGGCATCCTACCGACGGTGCGCGAACGCGAGCTTACGGTGGCCAACATGTCATCGATGACTCGTTATCAGGCGCTTAATCAGCAGATCTTACGGCTGCGTAAAGGCAAGCCGCTGAAACTCGACATCAAGGGGCGCGACCACTTGAAAACATCGCATCGCGACATCTTGCTTGAGGCTGCCGCCACTTCGTTTCAGGTGCACTTACAGATCCCGGGCGCACTCGCACACCGTTATTACAATGCCGCTATCGTGCTGTCCGCGCCGATCGTCGCCGTCAGCGCAAACTCACCCTATTTTTGCGAGCTTGATCTATGGGACGAAACGCGCATTCCCCTCTTTGAGCAGGCCGTGCAGGTGACGCTGTCGCGTGCGGCCAAGACCAACCGCGTCAGCTTCGGGACAGGCTACGTGGGGTCATCGTTGTTCGAATGTTTTGAAGAAAACCTGGAACGTTTTGTGCCCTTGCTGCCAACGATAATGGACGAGCCTCTAGAAAAACTCGCCCATCTGCGCCTGCACAACGGCACGATCTGGCGCTGGAATCGTCCCCTGATCGGCTTCAGCGACAACCAGCGACCACACCTGCGCCTTGAACATCGCGTGATTCCGGCCGGCCCCAGTATAATCGACACGATCGCCAATGCCGCGCTGTTTTACGGGCTGGTCACCAGCCTCGCCGCGCAAGCGCGCGCGCCAGAGACGCAGCTTCCATTCAGCCAAGCGCGGGACAATTTCTATGCGGCTGCTAAAGACGGCTTGAACGCACAAGTCACCTGGCTGGGAGAAAAGCAGGGCGCAGTCTGTGATCTGCTGCGGCAACGGTTGTTACCGATGGCCCGTCGTGGACTGCAACGACTTGGCTTGACGGCCGCGAACATCGATCGTTACCTGGGTGTCATTGAGGAACGCCTGCGTCGCAAGCAAACGGGCGCGACCTGGCAGCGGGCCTACGTCGCCAAGCATGGAAAAGATATGCAGGCACTGGTGAATGCCTATCGCACACATCTGCGAAGCGGCGCGCCGGTGCACGAATGGGGTCTATGAGATGCTGTATGTATTGACGACCATTCCCGATGGGCTGCTTGAGCTCGACGCTGCGCGGCTGCACGAAATGTTGCCAGGACCGACGCTACTGCAACTTCCGGGAAGGCGGCCCGAGCCGCTTTTTGTGTCGGTGTTGTTGCACGGCAACGAGGATGTCGGTTGGTTAGCAGTCCGCGCATTGTTACGTAATTTCGCAACAAAAGACCTGCCACGCGCGTTGACAGTGTTCATCGGCAACGTGGCTGCGGCGCGGGCGAACCAGCGATTCCTGCCCGAACAACCTGACTACAACCGCATCTGGCAAGGCGGGTCCGCTATCGATGGCCGGCCTGAGCAACGCATGGTGCAAGAGGTGTTAAAGTGGGCGCACGCCCGCGAGCTTTTTGCCTGTATCGATATCCATAACACCACTGGTATCAATCCGCACTATGCCAGTCTGCGTCGGACCGATCACCGATCGTTACAGTTAGCAACGCTATTCGGCCGCACAGTGGTGTACTACAGGAGGCCCAAGGGCGTGCTCATTGCCGCATTTTCCGATCATTGCCCGGCCGTTACCGTGGAATGCGGCAAACCGGGACAGGAGCAGGGGGTGGTGCATGCGCGCGATTACATCAACGCGTGTTTGCATCTGTCGGAAATTCCGAATCATACAGTTGCCGTGCACGACATCGATCTGTTTCATACCATCGCGACTGTGAAGGTACCGGCATCTCTCAGTCTCGGCTTCACGGGCGACGATGATATCCGCTTGGTGAATGATTTGGATCACCTGAACTTTCGCGAGTTACCGGTTGGAACGACCCTCGGGTGGGTGCGATCAAACAGCAACGTAAGCCTGGATGTACGGGACGAGTTGGGCGCAGATGTGAGCGAGCGCTTCTTCGACTTGCAGGATGGCGAGATCCGTACGCGCCTGCCGGTGATTCCGGCAATGCTGACATTAAGCGTGCAGGCGATCCGTCAGGATTGCCTGTGTTATCTTATGGAACGCTACGAGCAACCCGATGGCGCGACGCAGCCCTTGCAGTCGGATACGAGCCTTTGATGATTATGCGGGTGAGTGGCAACACCAAGCAGGAGGCAGCGGTATTGGTGCCGGTTCACCGTTCCGCACAGGGCGATTTGCGCTTGATTCTGGTGCGTCGCAGCGAGGGCGGTATCCATGGCGGTCAGCTCGCGTTTCCCGGTGGCAAACCGGAGCCAGCGGACCGCTCACTCTTGGATACAGCGCTACGCGAAACGCAGGAAGAAATCGGTCTTGGTCCAGAAAGTATTGAGGTCTTAACGGAACTTCCGGTTGCCGAGACGATGATGAGCGGATTTCGCGTGTCGCCGTTTCTTGCGCGTGTGGCTGTTCCGCCTCGTTGGTCTTTCGCGGCACACGAGATCGCCGAGATCATGGATGTCAGTGTCGCCAAGCTCGCTCGACCCGAAGCTAGGGGTCGAATGATCGAGCACCTGCCGCAGTGGCCGGCACCACGCGAGATAGAGTTTTACCGCGTCGGCCCTTATCGCATGTGGGGTCTGACTTTCCGCATCGTCGATCCGCTTATTCCGCGCCTGGTGCGCGGCGAGTGGGTGCTCTAGCGGGCCTCGAGTCCGTTGCCCACGGCTCGTGCCAGGCGTTCTCGCTCTTCGCGTTGTTGTAGGTCCCACATCTGCGCGTACTGTGCACCGCGGGCGAGAAGCTCGTCATGGTTACCGCGTTCGATGATCCGGCCACGCTCCATGACGAGAATTTGATCCGCATCCATTACCGTTGATAGTCGGTGGGCGATCACCAATGTGGTGTGATCAGCAGCAACCTCCCGCAGTTGCGCCTGGATGGCCTGCTCGGTTTTGGAATCAAGCGCCGAGGTGGCCTCGTCGAACACCAGGATGCGCGGGTTCTTGAGGATTGTGCGGGCAATGGCGACGCGTTGTTTCTCGCCCCCGGAAAGCTTGAGTCCACGCTCGCCAACGGCAGTGTCATAACCGCGGGGCAGCGAGGCGACAAAGTCATGAATGTGGGCATGCTTTGCGGCTTGCACGACCTCGGCTTGCGTCGCCTCCGGGCGTCCATAAGCGATGTTGTAGTAGATGGTATCGTTGAATAGCACGGTATCCTGAGGAACGATGCCGATGCCCGCGCGCAAGCTCGCTTGGGTCACGTCGCGCACGTCTTCGCCGTCAATCAGAATGCAACCATGGCTAACGTCGTAGAAGCGAAACAGCAGCCGTGCCAGTGTAGATTTACCGGCACCGCTCGCGCCAACCACGGCCACCTTGTGGCGGGCTGGGATCTTGAAGTCCACATCAAACAGGATTTGCCGATCGGCATCGTAACCGAAATCCACGTGCTCGAAACGGATATCGCCTCGGGTTACGACCAGCGCATGGGCATCTGGGCGGTCGCGGATCTCGGGCTCGCGCTCGATCAAACCAAACATTTTTTCCATATCGGCGAGTGCCTGACGGATCTCGCGATAGACTGTGCCGAGGAAGCGCAACGGCATGTACAGTTGGATCAGGAAGGCATTCACCATCACCAGATCCCCCAGCGACATGGTTCCGTGCACGACGCCTTGGCTAGCGAGCAGCATGAGCGCCGTGATCGCCAAGGCAATGATTGCGCCCTGGCCGGCATTAAGGGCGGCGAGTGAGGTCTGCGTGCTGATCGCGGCCGATTCCCAGGAGCTGAGGTTGTCATCGTAACGCTTCGCTTCGTAGTCTTCGTTGTTGAAATACTTAACCGTCTCGTAGTTGAGCAGACTATCGATCGCCGCCGTGTTGGCACGAGAATCCATCTCGTTCATGGCGCGACGAAACTTCGTGCGCCATTCGGTGACCAGGAAGGTGAAAGCGATATACGTAGCGAGCGCCAGAAAAGTGATAATCGCGAACCACTTGTCAAAGCGGGCAAGCAGAATCGCCACTACCAGGCCGATCTCCAGTAGTGTGGGCAAGATATTGAAAACGGCAAAGGTTAACAGAAAGCGGATACCCGCGGTGCCCCGCTCGATATCGCGCGAGATACCACCGGTCTGACGGTCCAGATGAAATCGCAGCGCCAGATTGTGCAAGTGGCGGAAGACCTTGAGGGCGATGCGACGGATCGAGCGCTGCATGACCTTGGCGAAAACCACATCGCGCAGCTCACCGAACACGGCATTGGCAAGCCGCAGCGCCCCGTAGGCCAGCACAAAGAACAACGGAACAACGAGCAGAGTTTGCGGTTTGTCGAGTGCATCAACAATCTCTTTGAGCACCAGGGGAACGGCGATATTGGCGAGCTTGGCGAATACCAGTAGCGCCATGGCGAGCATGACGCGCGCCCGAAACTCCCACAAGAAGGGCAACAACGCACTGAGTGCAGTCCAGGGGCGGGAGGCCGGCGACGATTCAAAGCTGTTGCTTTTACGCATACTGGGGTGGAAAGAACACGCGAGAAACAGACCCGAACCCGCGGATGCTACACAGCCGAGCGGCTTGCGGCAACGTACAGGTAACGCACTAACAGCCTAGGGGCTCGGGGGCCAGCCGCCCAGTGGGTCTTCCGAGGATAGAGTCGTCTCGCCGGCAAACTTGTACTCGGGTTGCAAGTCGGCGTGCTGAAAGTAATTGCCCTGCAGATAGTCGAGTTCGTAGCTGTACAGCAGCGATAGGGTTTCCTCATCCTCGACGCACTTACCGATGGTTTTCTTGTTCAGTAGCTTGGCGATCTGTACGATTGTCTTTAACACGATCTGCTTAATATTGTCATTGCCGGCATCGCGTGCCAGCGTACCGTCGATCTTCAAGAACTCTATTGGCAACTCGCGCAGGCGCCCGAGCAAAGCCAAGCGCGCACCGAAATTGTCGAGCGATAGGCGACAGCCGAGCTTATTGACGGCACGAATGAACGCAGTGGCGCGCTTCCCATCTTGTTCAACGCACGATTCATCCGCCTCGAGGATCACGTGACGTCCGTCGAGCTTATTGTTCTTCAGTGTCTCTCGGATGCGCGACGGGAAGCCTTCGTCGTTAACCGCCTGGTTAGAAACATTGATGAAGAATGCGGCGTGTTGCCCGTCCTTGTGCAGTTGCGCCAACCCCGTCAAAGCGTGCCGCAGCACCCAGTCATCGATCGCCAGCGCCTGACCGCTGCGCTCCGCGATCGGCATGAATTCGCCGGCTGCCACTAGCTCATCGTTGTTTCCAGCCAAGCGAATAAGCACCTCATAGTATTCTGAGGGATCGCCGATAAGGTTAATAACCGGCTGGTAGACGAGCTGGAAGCTGTCATGATCGAGCGCTCGCTGGATGCGTTCTCGCCATAACTCCATCCGCGCGGATTCAGCGTCGGCCTCCCGCGCTTTTGGAGCGCTAACTGTTGGTGTCGTCTTCTTTTGTTTCTTGGCTTGTTCGCAGGCCCCATAGGCCAGCGACAAGATCTTCTCCACACTGCCGGAAGTGCGTTCGATCACGATCAATCCCGTGGTGCCGCTGACGGCACTGGCTGCTAGGCCGACACGCGTTGCCACTTGCCCAACGGCTTGTTTCAGCCCCTCAGCGAGGCGCTGGGCTGGCCCCTGGGTCGCTCCGGGCAGTAACACCACGAACTCATCACCACCGAAGCGGGAGATCATGCCGTCCTTGACCATGATGGCCTGGAATCGCTGGGCGATTTCCCGCAGCAGCTGATCTCCCGTGTCATAACCGTGTTTCTCGTTGACCTCCTTCAGGCCGTCGAGTTCAAGGTAGATGAGGGCGCTGTTCTTACCACCACCCTTGGCCTGCTCTATCGCTTTACCCAGTTCTCGCAGGAAGTGCTCGCGATCGTAGGTGCCGGTGAGCGCATCACGCTCATTGTCCTTTCCAGCATCCGCGGCGACCACGGCCACGCGTTTCGAGACGTCACTGACGACAATCTGTGTGCAGATCTCGCCGCCGATATCGATGAGCGACAAGCTCATCTCCACCGCTACTTTCGAGCCGTCTTTACGTAGCGCTTGGAACTGTTGCGGCTCATCGGCCTTATGGTTCCCTTTCGTGACCTTCCGAAGGTACTCCTTGAATCGGTCGTGGTCAGTCTTATCAATCAGGTCGAGTACAGGTACGCCCTCGAGCTCCGCCAGGCCGTCGTATCCGAACAGCCGCAAGTACGCACGGTTCACGTCGACGTGCATGCCATCGTGGCTGTAACAGATGGCTTCACGTGCGCCGTCGATCATCGCCTGGTGTTTGCCTTCGATCTCCTTGAGACGCGCGCTTGACTGTTGATACTCTTCGCGCTCGCGTATTACGGCCAGCTCACGCTCGATTGCCGGAACCAGGCGGCCAAGGTCGCTCTTGAGCACAACATCGCGCGCACCGGCACGCATGATTTTGACTAGGTCTTCATTACTGATTTTTTCCGTCAGAATGATCAGCGGCATGTGGCGGTGCGCGCGCTTCATGGTCTCGAGCGCCTGCTGCGCGCCGTAATGAGCGAGCGTGTGATTGCTGATCACCAGGTCCCAGCTGCCCTTGTCTAGGGCATTCCGCATGCTGGCCGTGTCGTGTACGCGCTGTGACTTCAGCATATAACCGGCTTTGCGCAAAACGCCCACTGGCAGCTCGGCATCATCCGGCGAGTCATCGATGACCAGTAAACGAAGGATGTTCTTTTCCAATGAACTAATGAACTAATCTCGGGGCTCTAGAGTAGTTTAGGCCAAAATAGGCAGTGCGTGTACCGCGCAGTAAGGGTTCGTAGGTCTGTCAGCCTATTTCGCACTGTCTGCTCGAGGGAATACCACTAGATGATCGGGCTCGACCCGAATTCCGACAACGGCCCCCACAGGATGGTCGGCATGACTGGGGAACAGCGACAGCACCTGTGCGCCGGTCGGCAGCTGCAGATTATAGAGGATCTCTGCGCCCTTGAACGCCTTTTGTGTGATCTGCGCGCGCAACGGGCTTTCCGGGTCGAACACGATATCATCAGGGCGAAATAACACCTCTATGGGCGCATCCTTACCCCACGGGTAGGCGCGATTACCTTTGCATACACCGAGGTCAGTATGGACGGTATCGGGAGCTAGCAACGTGCCGCTCAGGAAAACCCCCTGTCCGATAAAGTCGGCGACGAAAGTGCAGGCGGGCTCGTGGTAGAGATTATAGGGCGTGTCCCACTGTAGCAGCTCGCCGTCGCGCAGCACGCCCACCTTGTCCGCAAGCGAGAACGCTTCGTTTTGGTCGTGAGTTACCAGCACGGCAGTGGTACCTTGCTGTTTCAGTATGTTTCGCACTTCTACGCTCAGGCGTTCACGCATGTCGATATCCAGATTGGAGAAGGGCTCGTCCATCAAGATCAGGTCGGGTCGGGGTGCCAGTGCCCGCGCGAGCGCGACGCGCTGTTGCTGTCCACCGGAGAGCTCATGTGGGTAACGGCGCTCCATAGCTGCTAGTCCGACCGTTGCCAGCAAATCGGCGACGATCTTGCGTTTCTGTGCACTCGCCGTGCCACGCAGACCGAAGCCGATGTTCTCGGCTACGTCCAAGTGCGGGAATAGAGCACAGTCCTGAAACACCATACCGAGACGGCGCTGTTCGGGGGGCAACGTGAAACCCGGGTAGGATGCAAGACGCCCGTTAATAAGTATCTCGCCTGCGCTGAGCGGGTGAAATCCGGCGATGGCTCGCAATACCGTCGTCTTACCACTTCCGCTGGGACCCAACAGCGAGACCAAAGCACCTGAGGCGATATGCAGCTCGAGTGCCCGTACAGCGACCCGCCTGTCGTAGTGGCACTCGACACCGTGGAGTGTTAACAGATCAGTCACTGCGAGATATTGCCGGGAAACCGCAGGCGATAATAGCAAATTGGATCAAAGCCGGCTCGAGCACAGCCGTGCTGGCGCGTCGCATATTTGTTTGGGCCCGTCGCCGACTCAGCGACGGACGTTGAGCAGCAACTCGAGCAACGCCTTCTGGGAATGTAAGCGATTTTCCGCCTCATCCCATACGACGCTTTGTGGCCCGTCAATTACTTCGGGGGTAACCTCACAGCCTCGGTAAGCCGGCAGGCAGTGCATGAACAGCGCATCGGCCTTGGCTCGAGCCATGAGATCTTGGTTAACTAGGAAGCCGGCAAAATCATGCTCTCGGCGGCTTTTCTCATTTTCCTGGCCCATGCTTGCCCAGGTATCGGTAACCACCACGTCGGCATCGCGTACAGCTTCGGCAGGATCATGTGTAAGCACGAGATGCTTGCGCGAGCGCTCGAGCAACGCACTGTTTGGTTCATAGCCCCGAGGCGTAGCAATACGCAGCTCAAAGTCCATGAGATGCGCAGCATTGATCCACGAGTGGCAGACGTTGTTGCCGTCGCCAATCCAGGCAACGGTTCTGCCGCGGATATCGCCGCACCGCTCGGTATAGGTTTGTAAGTCGGCCAATAACTGACAAGGATGATACATGTCGGTGAGAGCATTGATCACAGGTACGCTTGCGTGTGCCGCAAAAGCTTCGAGTGTGGCGTGCGCGTGGGTCCGGATGACCACCGCGTTAACCATGCGCGATAACACACGCGCAGTATCCTCGATCGGCTCACCGCGACCGAGGTGGGTATCGCGCGGTGCCAGGAAAAGGCTGGTGCCGCCCAGTTGCGCCATGCCGGTCTGGAACGACACACGCGTACGTGTCGAGGACTTGTCGAAGATCATGGCGAGCACCTTGCCGTGTAGCGGCTCGTAGTGTTCGTCGCGCTTGACCATCGTCTTGAGCTCGATTGCACGCTGCAGCAAGCCTGTGAGCTCGGCATGGTTGAGATCCATTAGCGTGAGAAAATGCCGTAGCTTCATTGCCGAGCACCGAAGTCCGTGACAAGATCGATCACCGTGCTGGTGATCTTGTCGGCCTCCTCATCGCTTAAGATAAGCGGCGGCAGCAAACGCACTACCGACTGCGCAGTGACGTTGATTAACAGCCCCCGCTCGAGCGCTGCTGCAACGAGCTCACTGCAGGGGCGGTCGAGTTCTACACCGAGCATCAAGCCTTTACCGCGCACTGCCTTAACCCAGGGCAGTGGTGTTAGCGCTTGTTCCAAGGCATTGAGCATACGCTGACCGAGTGTGGCCGCGCGCAGCGCCAAATTTTCAGTTTGCATGATTTCCACTACGGCCAGTGCCGCGCGACAGGCGAGCAGGTTACCGCCGAATGTGGTGGCGTGATTGCCGGGCTGAAACAACTCGGCAGCCTTGCCGTAGGCAAGGCAGGCGCCGATGGGCACGCCGTTACCGAGCGCTTTTGCCAGGCTCATCGTGTCAGGCTTGATGCCCGTGTGCTGATGCGCAAACCAGCGTCCCGTGCGACACATTCCGGTTTGCACCTCATCGAGCATCAATAACCAGCCGCGCTGATCACAGAGCTCGCGCAAGCCCTTGAGATAGTTATCTTGCGGTACCTTGATGCCGCCTTCACCGAGGATAGGTTCGACCAGCACGGCGACGATATCTCCGGCATTGGCAGCGACCGCGCGCACAGCCTCGAGATCGTCGTAAGGTACACGCCGAAATCCCTGCACCAGTGGTTCAAAGCCCGCCTGCACCTTGCGGTTGCCCGTAGCCGATAGGGTGGCGAGGGTGCGGCCGTGGAAGCTCCCCTCGGCCACGATGATGGAAGGACTACGGATATTGCGCTGATGACCGTACAGGCGCGCCAGCTTGATCGCCGCTTCTAGCGCCTCAGCGCCCGAGTTGCAGAAAAATGCCCGATCCATCTCGGCAACCGCGCAAAGTCGGTCCGCCAGTTCTTGCTGCAGCGTGATCTGGTAAAGATTGGACGTATGCATGAGCGTCCCGGCCTGCTCGCAGATGGCCCGGGTGACCGCGGGGTGTGCATGTCCCAGGGCACACACGGCGATGCCGCCGAGGGCATCAAGGTAGCGCTTGCCATGAGCATCCCAGAGCCAAGCGCCGTCGCCGTGGGTGAACGCGACCGGCAAGCGTGCATACGTCTGCATCAGATGTGCGTCGTCGGTCATAGAAACTAAAAGCGCCCTGCACGCAGGGCGCCCTGTCAGGTGCTACCGAAGGAAGCGATTCTAGACCCGAAACGGGTAGGCTGCCAAGCACGTCCGGCGGAGCGATGCGCCTACCCGCCGCCAGCCATGTATATGCCGAACTGATGCGCGGGTGAGCCGGTGATCATAAAGAACAGCATCGGTATCGAAAGCATGGTGTTGGTACGCGAGGCCAGAAGCGCAATGCGGCCGGCCTTCTTCTTCTCATCATCACTGGCCTCTACCATCCCCAATACCTTCTTTTGGTTCGGCCAGATTAGCACCCACACGTTGAACAACATGATTGTGCCCATCCACGCGCCAAGCCCGATATAGGCCGCCGACCCGTGAAGCAGAAAGGCATTAATGAATCCGTGGCCACCCACGGAAAGATAAAACGCTCCCGAAAGCCATGTGACCAGTGCTGCCCAGCGAAACCACAGCAGTGCGAGGGGCGCAATATGTTTGGTGATGCCGGCGGCGGTACCGTCGGCCCTAGCCGCGCCAAGCGCCGGTACCTGCACAAAGTTGAAGTAATACAGCAGGCCAATCCAGGTGATCCCTGCCATGATGTGCAGCCAACGATCGAGAATAAGATGAAGGTGTTCCATGTCTTTTCCTTGTTTGTCGATTTCGCGTCTATACCCTTAGTGTTGCCCCCTGTGCCTGTTCAGAACGGTAGAAACGCACGCGCAAAAACGTAGAGCACAAATGTGAGAACTAACCCCGAGATAATCGTTCCCCAGATGGAGTCGAGCGGATTTTTCATGGTTTGTGATCCTTTCCGAGCCGCAATTGTTGAGCGGATTACTAAGGGATTTAGCCTAAGGCAGATTTCCAACGAATGCAAGAGAATCCATCCAGCGATACGGCGGACCTCAGTTTTGTTCGCCGACGCTGTATGTCCGAGCGACCGATCGTCGTGGTGCTCGCGTGCCTGAGGTAACTTGGCGCCACGCTTGGCGGCATAACACGGTCCGTACTGTACCCGCTTGCCTTGACCTCTATCGGCAAACAACCCATCATACTTGGGCGCGTGACTCAGCGCATCTTCGATAGACTGTGACATGTGCCTTAAGCTTGCGACGTGTCGTCCCGACCCCGCAATGCCCTACGTTACCTGATAGTCGACTCTCGCTATGGCTGACGTTAACAAAGTCGTGCTCGCATATTCGGGCGGTCTAGACACCTCGGTCATCCTCAAGTGGCTGCAGGAAACGTATGGCTGCGAAGTGGTGACTTTTACCGCCGACATCGGTCAAGGCGAGGAGGTGACCGCCGCGCGCAGCAAGGCCCAAGCGCTCGGGGTACGCGAGATCTACATCGAAGACCTGAAGGAAGAATTCGTCCGCGACTTTGTGTGGCCGATGTTCCGCGCCAATGCGCTTTACGAAGGCGAGTACCTATTGGGAACGGCGATTGCTCGCCCGCTTATCGCCAAACGTCTGGTGGAGATTGCCAATGAAACCGGTGCTGACGCCATCGCCCATGGTGCAACCGGTAAGGGCAACGATCAGGTGCGTTTTGAGTTAGGTGCCTACGCCCTGCGTCCGGATATCCGTATCATCGCCCCGTGGCGCGAGTGGGACCTCACTTCACGTGAAACGCTGCTGGCGTATGCCGATCAGCACGGTATCCCTGTAGAACGGAAGCGCGGTACACAGGCTCCGTATTCAATGGATGCGAACTTGCTACACATCTCTTATGAAGGGGGCGTGCTCGAGGATCCCTGGTTCGAGCCCGAGGAGGAAATGTGGTTGCGTACGGTCGCGCCGGAAAAGGCAGCGGATAAGCCGACATATATTGAGCTCAGTTTCGAGGCAGGTAATGCGGTGACGATCGATGGTCAGCGGCTCAACCCAGCCGAGTTGCTAACGGCGTTGAACGATATCGCTGGACGCAACGGTATTGGCCGAGCCGATATCGTCGAGAATCGGTATGTAGGCATGAAGAACCGGGGTTGTTACGAAACGCCGGGGGGAACGGTGCTGCTAAAGGCGCATCGGGCAATCGAGTCCATTACGCTCGATCGTGAAGTAGCGCATCTGAAAGATGAGCTTATGCCGCGTTACGCAAGCCTGGTATACAACGGTTATTGGTGGAGCCCGGAGCGCCGGCTGCTGCAGGAAACGATCGACGCCTCGCAGGCAAATGTGAACGGACAGGTGCGCCTAAAGCTTTATCGCGGTGGCATTCTGGTCGTCGGCAGGCGCTCCCGGGATAGCCTGTTCGATGCCGACGTTGTAACGTTTGAAGAAGATGCCGGTGCTTACAATCAGGCTGATGCCGACGGATTTATCAAGCTAAATGCGCTGCGCATGCGCATAGCCGCGCGCAAGCGGCGGCCCTCCTGACCGGCAAGTAAGCGACGAGCAACCCAGAAGACCCCCATTTTCTCACAGCAGAAAGGAGGTGACATGCGCGTTCTGCATACGATGATCCGTGTGGGCGACTTGGATCGTTCTATCAAGTTCTATACTGAAGTGTTGGGCATGAAGCTGCTGCGCAAGAAAGACTATCCGGACGGAAAATTTACCTTGGCCTTTGTCGGTTATGGTCCAGAGTCGGAGCAAGCGGTTATAGAGCTGACTCACAACTGGGATACAGCTACGTACGATTTGGGAAACGGATTTGGCCATATTGCGCTCGCCGTGGAAGACGCGTACGCCGCGTGCACGGAAATTAAGCAACGTGGCGGCAAGGTGGTGCGTGAAGCCGGGCCGATGAAACATGGCACCACGGTGATCGCTTTCGTCGAAGATCCCGACGGCTACAAGATCGAGCTCATCCAACGACATTGATAACGTCTCCGAGGCGGGATCGTGGGTGGTTAGCACGTGAACGACATCGCGAATGCTATCCGGCCGTCTATTGATATCATCATGCCGGTGCTCGATGAGGTTGTCGATATCGGCCCACACTTGAGCCAGTTGCGGCAGCATCCTTCCTTGAACGCCGTGATTGTCGTCGACGGCGGTAGCCGTGACGGTACGCGCGAGGTCGTCCAGGAGCTGATCAACGATGACGCGGGTGCCGGGCGTACAACGGTGCAGCTCATCAACGCGCCGTGCGGACGCGCGTTGCAAATGAATGCCGGTGCTGCCGAATCGCATGCTGACGTGTTGCTATTCTTGCATGCGGATACACGGCTACCGACTGGCGCGATTGAGCAGGTACGCGAAGCGATCTGTCGGGGCGCGAGCTGGGGCCGCTTTGACACCCGGTTAGACGGTGAGCATGGACTATTTCGCGCGATCGAATGGTTCATGAATGCGCGCTCGGCACTTACCCGCGTCGCTACGGGTGATCAGGCGATCTTCGTACGCCGTGACGTGTTCCACATGCTTGACGGCTACGCGCCCATCGCCCTCATGGAAGACGTGGAGCTTTGTTCACGCCTCAAATGGGTAGGGCAACCCGCGCGCATCCGCGCTAGCGTAATTGCGTCGACCCGCCGTTGGCGCTCCGGTGGTATCGTGCGTACGGTAATGCTGATGTGGGGCCTGCGACTGCTTTACTGGTTCGGTGTGGCACCGGCCAGGCTGCAGCGCTTTTACAGGGTCGCACGCTGATATGAAATCGCCTGACCTCATACTTTTTGCCAAACAACCGGTGGCAGGTAAAGTCAAGACGCGTCTGCAGCGCGATTACGCGCCATTACAGGTGGCAGAGATCGCCGCTTATCTGATTCGGACGTCAGTGCAACTGGCGAGCAGCAGTTGGCCGAGTAAGATATATCTCTATGCTGCGCCGGACCTGGACCACGCATTGTTTAAAGAACTGGCCCGAGATTTTCATATTCATCTTGCCCCACAGGCACCGGGAGATTTGGGGCAGAAGATGTTGCAGGCCATGCGTGAGGGCATCGCTCGCAGCGGCGCGGCGGGTATACTCGGTTGTGATGTGCCGCATTGCCCGTGGGAGATCATCGAGCAAGCGCACGAACACCTCGCGAATGGCAAGTGTGTGCTCGGGCCCGCGGAGGATGGCGGCTATTACTTCATCGGCTTACAGCAGGCACAGGCCGCGTTGTTTGAAGGGATCGCTTGGGGTGGTGACAGGGTGGCAGAGCTGACGCTTGCCCGCGCCCGCCGCCTCGGCCTTCGATTCGAGATGCTGCCGGTGCTAAACGATATTGATACGACGGAGGATCTTTGGCTTGCCGCGCAGGCGTTTGAGCCACTGCGCACATTCCTCTATCGGCTACTAGCCCAGCAGCTGAGCGAACAATTGTAGCTAATGGGCTCTCTCACCGCTGGATCGTCTAAACAAGCGCACCGCCACAACTGCTGCCATTTCCAGCGGTGCAGCCGAAACAATGGGTACCAACGCCGATGGTGCTGTTGTGCAACTGTTCGGCATCAATCTCCCACAGGTAACGTTGGCGACCCGCGCCGAGTGGTAGACTGAGCATTTGGTTGAAGTCGCAGTCGTAAACGTGCCCCTGCCAGTCAACACTCAGCAGGTGACGACACATAAGCCCGAGCACGGTATTGGCATTGAAGTTCTCGACTAGCAGCCGCTGATATGCCTGACGTTGCCCGGTGCGATCCAAATAATGTGCGAAGCGGTTGATGGGCAGGTTGGTAAGCGTCAACAGGTTGTTGAAACGGATTCCGAAATCTTCGTCCAGACGCTGTCGGTAATCTTTTTCCAACTGTGCCTGCGACGGCGGCAGCGTAGCACCACCTGGGTTGTAGACCAAATCAAGTAACAAATCTTCTGCACCACCGTAACCATGGCGATTGAGAAGCTGAAGCGCCCGGATACTCTTATCGAACACGCCATCACCGCGTTGCGCATCGACGTTGTTGCGACTGTAGCAGGGTAGCGAACAGACTAATCGTACGCGCCGTGTCGCATACCAAGCCGCGAGATCTTCCTGTCCCGGTTCCAGCAGTACGGTCAAGTTACAACGTGCGGTGATGTCTGTCCCGAGCGCCGTGAAAGCGTCAACCAGCCGACGAAAATTCGCATTGAGCTCGGGTGCGCCGCCGGTAATGTCAACTTTGCTGATCGCGGCGCGTTCCGCCCATGCCACAATGCGCTGCATGGTTTTCCACGCCATGATCTCTGTGCGTTTAGGGCCGGCATCGACGTGACAGTGTCCGCAGGCCTGATTGCATAATCGCCCGACGTTTATCTGCAGCTCACGCAATGCTGCACGGCGCAGGGGCCCGACGCCGTGGGCGTGCAACACACGCGTGAACGATGCGGGTTCTTCCAAGACTGGTATCTTGCAGGCAGCTCTCATTGTGTTTCGCTTGGTTGTCGGTCTAGGGTGATGGTCAGGCCGCCGCGATGGTCCCATAAGTGATGGTCGAAATAAATAAGTAAGACCGCTACTAGGAGAATTCCATTTCGGCGACAAAACCCTAGAATTGATGTGCTTGTAGGGGTGCGCCCGAGTGAGCGCGTAACGCCAGCGGGTCGAGCGCGAAGATCACCTATGAGACGCGTTGCTGAAGACAAGTTTGCCCAATTTCGATGGGCATTCCCAGCGCGACGGCGGCGAGCCCTAACGCGCAGCCGCTCGGTGGCCGAGGCACGCGAGGTAATCGGCCTCAGAGGATGCCTCGTGTTGGCGTTGTGCTTGCCACAACGTTTGGGCAAGGCACTCCATCATCTGGTGCTCGGCGGTGTGGGTGTCATCGAAGCGCTTAAGTAGCGCCTGATAAGCTTCGCGTATGCCGGTGGGGCGTGCAGTGGATAGCTGCTCGTGTACGGCGATATGCAACGCCATATGCAGAAATGGATTCGTTTGTCCGCTCTCTGGTAGATAATCACGGTCTTCATGACGCGAAGGATTGTCGAGCACGTCGTGGTATTCGGGATGGCGCAAGGCGATATTGACAATCACCCGCTCCATTTCTTCCAGAGACCTTTGTTCCCGGTAGTTACGCCATGCGCGGAAGAACACTTCGCGCATGTGTTGACGCTCGCTGGTATAAAGCATGCCCTTTAGGCGGGGAGGGCGCGGAATAAGCCCATCACGACGGAGTACTGATATAGATGATTGCCGTTTTCCAACGGGCCGATCTCGCCGTTGCCGTAGATGCCGATAAGCGGTAAGCCAGGAAAACGCTCTTTCATCAACTCCAAGTCGCGATCGCGGTTACCGTAGAAATTCGGTCCTCGACCCATGCATGGGAACAGCAGTGCAAAATCGGGCTCGCCCCTTAACGCTTCGCCAGTATGATCGATGACAGCACGCAGATCGCGCTCGGCTGCGAGCGCATCGCGCATCGCCCAAAACAGGCGCTCGCCACGGTTAAGGGGGTGGGAAAGGGTGATTGACTGTTCCTTGGAGTTAGCGGAGACGATGTGATTTAGTCGGTAGCGACCTTCGCGTATGGCGGTGCTCGGGTCACCGAAGGTCACGCCCCCCATGATCAGATGCCACGGCAGACGTTTCATCTTTCGCACGGCTACGGGTAGCGCGCTAGTGAGTGCGTTTAACGCGGACGAATTGCCGAGTCGCAACACGTCGTAGCCCTCGACCTCGACCACCTCAATCGGCGAGGTGAGTGCGCGCATCCCCTGTGAAGCGCCTATGGACCCTTCGACACCGTCGATTACACTCTCCACGCAACCACTTTCCGCCACACGCGTTCCACTCCACACCTTGAAGGGTCCTTCACCCTCCAGATCGGCGGAAACAGCACCGATACGGGCGGCCGCCGCATCGAGCCAGTCTGCAGTGAGCCCAGACGGAGTGCACAAGCTCAGCACCGGACGGGGGTCAGCGTGATCAGACGCCGGCAGCGTCAGGCGCACACGGCCGCTAAACACCATGGCCGCCGCTCCTGGTGCATCGAGTACCCACTCTTCTTCGGTGAACACGCCAGCGCCAGTGCAACCGACCACTTGCATGCAGTCGGCGGCGCGCGCGGCTGCGCGCAAAGCCGGTTCGGGGTGTCGCGCGTAATCCGGAGTCAGGAACAGCAGCACGCCGTTGGCGTGGCCTACGCCGGCCCGCGCCAGCGCCTGCGTAACCGCATCGGCGGCGTGCTCCGGGTGGGTCCGGGTGCCGCGGCTCAAGCCTGTCGCAACTAGCCGTTGGCTCATAAAGCTAATTTATCCGGATACTCACACAAATCATAGATCACGCAGCGCCCACAGTGAGGTTTGCGTGCCAAACACGTGTAACGGCCGTGCAGGATCAGCCAATGATGCGCGTGTTGCCTGTAGCGGGGCGGTACTGCTTTCAACAGTTCCTGTTCCACGGCAAACGGCGTGCGCCCAGATGCCAGTCCGGTGCGGTTGGCAACGCGAAAGATATGGGTATCGACAGCGATGGTTGGCTCGCCGAAGGCCGTGTTGAGCACGACATTGGCGGTCTTGCGTCCTACGCCTGGCAGGGCCTCCAGTTCCTCACGCGTGGACGGCACACGGCCGCCGTGACGCTCTATCAGTATCTTGCAGGTTCTGACGATATTGACAGCCTTGGTGTTGTAAAGGCCGATACTCTTAATATGGCGTTTGATGCCCCTCACACCGAGTCTGAGCATGGCACTTGGCGTGCGGGCGAGCTTGAAAAGCTCGCGCGTTGCCTTGTTGACGCTGACGTCAGTTGCTTGCGCAGACAGCATCACGGAGATGAGTAACTCAAACGGCGTGCGGAACTTGAGTTCGGTGGTGGGCGCGGGATTTGCGCGTCGCAGACGCTCAAACATCTCACGTCGCGCTCTGGCCTGCATTGTCTGTTATTGCGGTTGCCGCCTCGGAGTCTGGCGTCGCGCCTTGCTCGTGCGCACGCGCGCCACTGCCGCCGCAATCTCCTCGCGAATCTGCTCGCGAGCCGGGTAGGGAGCCAAAGCACGGGCGTCTGCGAGCCTAGCAAGACGTTGAAGACGCGCGAAACGCGCTTGGGTGCGTCGGCGCGCACGCTCAGCGTGCTCGCGCGAATACTCTGGCCACGGCCAATCATCGCGGGCATCGCCGTCAACGAACGGCACCATTTCGATACAGTCAACCGGGCACGGTGCTACACAAAGCTCACAGCCCGTACACTCCTTGGCAATGATGGTGTGCATCTGCTTGGATGCGCCGACGATAGCGTCCACCGGGCAAACTTGTATGCAAAGTGTGCAGCCGATGCATTCGGGTTCCTTGATCACGGCGAGGGTACGCGGTCGGTGCACGCCGAAAACCGGATCGAGCGGCTTACGCTCCATGCGGAGCAAGTTGGCCAATGCCGCGATCGTTTCCGTCCCGCCCGGCGGGCATTGATTGATGTCGGCCTCGCCGCGCGCGACGGCCTCGGCGTAGGCGAGGCAGCGCGGATACCCGCATTGGGTACATTGTGTCTGTGGCAAATGAGCGTCAATGCGTTCGGTTAGCGCAGGTAGGGTGTCGTCAGACATGCTATGACCCTTTCACTATTTGACGCGCGAACCCGGAGGCGCACCTTCGTCGGGTGCGAGCAGCCACAAATCTTGCCCGCCGGGGCCAGCGGCGAGCACCATACCTTCGGAAACGCCAAAGCGCATCTTGCGTGGCGCCAGGTTGGCTACCATCACTGTTAGCCGGCCTTCGAGATCCTCGGGTGCATACGCGGACTTAATGCCAGCAAATACCGTGCGCATTTCCCCGCCGAGGTCTAGCGTCAGGCGCAACAGCTTGTCCGCACCATCAACATGCTCGGCCTTGGTGATGCGCGCGACGCGCAGATCGACCTTGGCAAACTCGTCGTAATTGATTTCGGCAGCTATCGGGTCGGCAGACAGTGGACTTGCCGAGGATGATGTGTTTTTCATTGTTGTCAGTTCCTCCTTCGTGTCGGTGAGCAGCGCCTCGACAGCCGTGTGCTCGACACGCGTAAGCAAATGCTCGAAGGGTTTTATCGTATGCGTGAGTAACGGTGTTGCGCTCGCATCCCAGAAAAATGGTTCGACATCGAGAAAGGCTTCCGCCCCGGCCACGGTACGCGGTAGCACCGGCTTGAGGTAGATGGCCAGTGCACGAAATAGATTCAGACCTTGGGTACAGATCGCTTGCAGGTCATGGTCCTTCCCCGACTGTTTCGCCAGCACCCACGGCTGTCGGTCGTTGATATACTGGTTTGCTTCATCGGCGAGCGTCATGACCTCGCGTATCGCGCGACCATACTCCCGTGCCTCGTAATGCTCGGCGATGACGTGGCGGGCGTTGGCAAAGCGCTGGTACAGCGCCGGCTCCGGCAGCGCTTCAGCGAGACGCCCCGCAAATCGCTGGTTGATAAAACCAGCACAACGGCTGGCGATGTTAACGAGCTTACCGATCAAGTCGGAGTTCACCCGCGCAACGAAGTCGTCTAAGTTGAGATCAAGGTCTTCGACACGACTATTGAGTTTGGCGGCAAAGTAATAGCGCAGATATTCGGGGTTCAGATGTTTGAGGTAGGTACGCGCGGTAATAAAGGTCCCGCGCGATTTCGACATCTTTTGCCCGTTTACCGTCAAGAACCCGTGGATAAAGATCGCCGTGGGCTTGCGAAAGTTTGCACCGGTGAGCATGGCCGGCCAAAACAGCGCATGAAAATATAGAATATCTTTGCCGATAAAGTGGTACAACTCGGCAGCACTGTGTTCGCCCCAGTAGGCATCGAAATCGAGGCCAGTGCGCTCACATAAGTGCTTGAAGCTCGCCATGTAGCCGATCGGCGCGTCCAGCCAGACATAGAAGTACTTGTTCTTGGTATCGGGGATTTCGAAGCCAAAATAGGGGGCATCGCGCGAGATGTCCCATTCACGCAACCCCTGGGCAAACCATTCGTCGAGCTTGTTGATCACCTCCACTTGCAGGTGGCCGCCACGAATCCAGGTGCGCAGCATCTGCTCGAAGTCTTGCAGCTTGAAGAAGTAGTGCTCCGATTCCTTATATATCGGTTTTGCCCCGGATAGGACCGATACCGGATTCTTCAGGTCGGTAGGCGAGTAGGTAGCCCCGCACACCTCGCAGCTGTCGCCATATTGGTCCGGACTGCCGCAGCGGGGGCACTCACCCTTGATGAAACGATCGGGCAGAAACAATTGTTTCTCAGGATCGAACGCCTGCTCAATTACCCGTGAGGTGATATGGCCGGCATTCTTCAGGCGCTGGTAGATTAGGTTGGCGAAGTGGCGATTTTCCGGTGAATGCGTCGTGTAGTAGTTGTCGAACGCAATACCGAACTCGGCGAAATCCGAACGATGTTCGGCACCGAAGCGTTCCACCAGCGCCTCGGGGCTAATACCCTCGTCCTGAGCGCGTACCATGATCGGTGTGCCGTGGGCATCATCCGCGCAGACATAGAGGCAATCATGCCCGCGCATCTTCTGAAACCGTACCCAGATGTCGGTCTGGATATACTCGACTAGATGCCCGAGGTGGATCGAGCCATTGGCGTAGGGTAACGCGCTGGTGACGAGGATGGTGCGTTTCGGTGGCGCCATGGACATTACCATACAACTACAAAGGCCGGCCCTGAAGCGGGACGGCCGCAGCGCGCAACACTACCAGTTTTGTGTCACTGCCACCACCGTGGTGCCGAGCGAAACACGCGTGGCGCCGCGATGGCGGCATGACTTTTTTGGATACGCGGTGTAGCATGTCGGCCCCCGAAGTTAGCGAGGTAGAAGAGCGTTTGCATGACTGCTGTTTCGAAATTGCAGGTTGAGGCTGCCCTTAAAGAGGTGACCGATCCTTACCTCAAGCAGGATCTGGTCAGCGCGAAAGCGATCAAGAGTATAGACATCGACGGCGGCAAGGTCGCGGTCGATGTGTCCCTGGGTTATCCCGCCAAAGGCTTCCAGGCGGAGTTGGCTGCAAAGCTGAAGGCGGCGATCGGGGCGCTTTCCGGCGTGAGTGACGCAACGGTCAACATCTCCTCGAAAATCGCCACGCACGCCGTACAGCGCGGCGTCAAACCGCTAGAAGGCGTGAAGAACATGATTGCCGTGGCCTCCGGCAAAGGTGGCGTTGGTAAGTCCACCGTCGCTGCGAATCTTGCATTGGCGCTTTCCGCAGAAGGGGCCAACGTGGGCGTGTTGGATGCCGACATCTACGGGCCGAGCCAACCGCGTATGCTCGGCGTGAAGGCCAAGCCACAATCCAAGGACGGTCGCTCACTCGAACCGATACGCAGTTACCAACTGCAGGCGATGTCGATCGGTTTCCTGATCGAGGAGGAGACCCCCATGATCTGGCGCGGCCCGATGGTCACGCAGGCACTCGAGCAGTTGCTCAAGGATACGCACTGGGATCAAGTCGATTATCTGGTGATCGATCTGCCCCCCGGTACGGGCGACATCCAGCTGACGCTCGCACAGAAGGTCCCTGTCAGCGGCGCCATTATCGTGACCACGCCGCAGGACATTGCACTGCTTGATGCACGCAAAGGACTGAAAATGTTCGAGAAGGTGGACGTGCCGGTGCTGGGCATTATCGAGAACATGAGTACCCATATCTGCAGCCAGTGTGGGCACGAGGAGCACATCTTCGGTGAAGGTGGTGGTCAGCGCATGGCCGAGCAATACAACGTCGATCTCTTGGGTTCGATCCCGCTCGATGTGCGTATCCGCGAGGAAACCGACACTGGCCGACCGACGGTAGTGGCCGATCCGGACGGTCGTATAGGCCTGATCTTTCGTGATATCGCCCGCCGGGTGGCGGCCAAGCTTTCCTTGAGAAAGAAGGATTACTCGGCCGCCTTTCCGAGCATCGTTATCCAGAATACGTGAGGAAATCAGGTGTCATACGGACGCCGCACATGAGTATCAAATCTGACAAATGGATTCGGCGCATGGCGCGCGAGCACGGCATGATCGAACCCTTCGAGGCGGGTCAGGTCAAGCACAACGGCACTGAGAGGGTCGTATCCTTCGGCACCTCGAGCTACGGTTACGATATCCGTTGCTCAGAAGAGTTCAAGATCTTTACCAACATCAATACCGCGATCGTCGATCCGAAGAACTTTGCCGATACTAGCTTCGTCGACTTCCGAGGCCCGGTCTGCATTATTCCGCCTAATTCGTTCGCGCTCGCGCGTACCGTCGAATATTTTCGCATCCCACGAAATGTGTTGACGATTTGTCTTGGCAAATCGACCTATGCGCGCTGCGGTATCATCGTCAATGTGACGCCGTTCGAGCCCGAGTGGGAAGGCTATGCGACACTTGAGTTCTCCAATACGACGCCGCTACCTGCGAAGATCTACGCCAACGAAGGTGTGGCACAAGTGGTGTTCTTCGAAGCCGACCAAGAGTGTGATGTCTCTTACAAAGATCGCGGCGGTAAGTACATGGGCCAGATCGGTGTTACCCTCCCCAAGACTTAGGTTTTAACTAGAACCGCGTCACCACATAACGCAACGCCCGCACCAAGCTGCGCGCATGCATCAGTGTTGCAGACGACCAAACCACCACCGGGGTGAGCGGCGGGGCGATGGTGCTTGGCCCAGCAGCGGAAAAAAATCGGCTACGCGTAGGCTCACCGAGGAGCTCGCCGATGGCATGTTGGTCTCGGCAATCTCGGTCAGACGCCGTATGCGCTCCTCGGAGCTCGGATGGGTGCTTAGGATCCACGAATCACGCGTGCGACGCCCAGGGAAGAACAGGCGCTGCCACAGACCGCGCTGATGATGGTCGAGCTTGCGTAAAGCTGATGCCAACCCCAACGGGTCACCGGTGGTTTCCACGGCGTCCATATCAGCGTCAAACTCGCGGGTACGCGACAGGGCGAGTTGCAGTAGCAGGCTTATCGTCGGCGCGAACAGCAGTAGGAAAATTGCCCACCACGAGATGGCGGCTGTGCCGAACAGCAGTAATGGTAAGTTGATAAATAACAGTAGTTGACCCATCAGTGCCAACCCGCCGGTTAGTCGGCTAACGGTGTCGGCCAGTGTCATAACCCAGATGTCGTTGCTGCGAATGTGGCTGATCTCATGCGCCAGCACCCCAGCTAGCTCCCGCTGACTGAGATTACGCAGCAGCCCATCGGTAACGGCGATGGCCGGTTGATGGCGATGTCCGACAGCGAAGGCATTCATGGCCGGCGTCGGTGCGTAGTAGAGCTCGGGCGCAACCGGTAGCTGTGCTCGTTCAGCAAGAGTGTCCGTCAATGTGTACAAGCCGAGTGCCTCGGTACGGCTTAGTGCACGTGCACCGTACCAGCGTAACGTTAGGCGCGGCGAGGCGCGCGGGCTAAGCCAGAGGATCAACACGCCGATGATCACGGCCCACAGCACGCCATCGGCGCCCGCCAGCAGCCAACCCAGCAAGGCCACGAGCGCAGCCATGCCCCCGAGCAGTGACACGGATTGCAGTAGGTTGTTGAGCTTGTGTGCAGAAAGGCGTTTTCGGTTCATAGCTATTTGGAGCCTCACCGAGGAGGACAGTTCCTTAAAGGTCTGGATGATGGCCTTGACCGCCGTTTTCAAGTGTGGCGGCCCAGTGTCCGTTCCGTTAGAACGGCAACACGAGATCCGGCCGCAGTCCGAGTAGGAGCGCTTTGAATTGAGCTTGGATGCGCTGTAGCGCCTGCTGACTGGTGGCCTCGAAGCGAAAGACCAGCACCGGCTGGGTATTTGAGGCGCGTACCAGGCCGAAGCCATCGTCGAAGTCAACCCGCAAGCCATCGATGGTGGTGACCTTGGCGTCGCCGAAACGGGCGTGTGCAACCAGCTGCTTGATGAAGGCATGGTGCTCACCCTCGGTCATCTGCAGGTGTAGCTCAGGTGTGTTGACGGTATCCGGCAGTGCCGCGAAGATCTCCGCCGGCGTGCGGGAATCGCGCGACAGTAATTCCAACAAACGGGCGGCGGCATAGAGCGCGTCATCAAAACCGTACCAGCGCTCTTTGAAGAACACATGCCCACTCATCTCGCCGGCCAACAACGCTCCCGTTTCCTTTAACTTGGCTTTGATCAGTGAGTGCCCGGTTTTCCAAATAGTCGGTTTGCCGCCGGCCTCGCGGATCACCTGCTCGAGTGCCCGCGAGCTCTTGACGTCGTAGATAATCTCCGCACCCGGGTGGCGTGAAAGCACGTCACGGGCAAAAAGGATCATCTGCCGATCGGGCCAGATGATGTTGCCGTCAGGTGATATCACGCCCAAACGGTCGCCATCGCCGTCGAACGCCAGGCCGACGTCGACCGCCCGGCTTTTCACCGCTGCGATCAGATCCACTAGGTTCGCTGGTTGCCCGGGGTCCGGGTGGTGGTTGGGGAAATGGCCGTCGACCTCGCAAAAGAGCTCCTGCACCTCACAGCCTAAGCTGCGGAGCAGCTGTGGTGCGACACTGCCTGCCACTCCATTGCCACAGTCGACAATCACCTTCATCGGCCGGGCGAGTTTGACGTCGCCGGTAATGCGCTCGAGATAAGCCTCCCGCACGTCGGCGCTCGAGATACGGCCCTGACCCTCGAGCAGATCACCGTTCACAATGCGCTGGCGTAGCGCCTGGATCGCCTGCGCCGCCAGCGTCTCGCCAGCGAGCATCATCTTCAAGCCGTTGTAATCCGGCGGGTTGTGGCTGCCGGTGACACTCACCCCGGAATGCGTACCGAGATGGTGGGTCGCGAAATACAACACGGGTGTCGGCACCATACCAATGTCGATGACATCGCATCCAGCGCGCGCAAGACCCCGACTGAGTGCCTGCGAAATTTCCGGGCCGGATAAGCGACCATCGCGTCCGACCGCTAAAGCGCGCTGCTTGCGTGCACGTGCCTCACTACCCAAGGCTTGGCCAATGCACTCGACGATAGCGGGAGTTAGCGTGCGCCCAACGATGCCGCGGATATCGTAGGCCTTGAAGATCTCGGCGGGTATTTCCGCGGCGTGAGCTTTCTCAGACATCGATCAGTTTCCCTTGTGGACAACCACTACTTGCGGCCGCTGTGTCCGAAGCCGCCGGCGCCGCGACCGCTTTCGTCAAACTGCTCGACGATCTCAAACTCAGCGCGCGCTACCGGCAAGAATACCATCTGCGCGATGCGATCTCCGGGCTCGATGACAAAACGTGCTTTGCCGCGGTTCCAGCAGGACACCAGCACTTGTCCCTGATAGTCAGAATCGATCAGCCCGACGAGATTACCAAGCACGATTCCGTGTTTGTGCCCCAAGCCCGAGCGCGGTAGCAACACTGCAGCAAGCTGCGGGTCGCGCATGTGAATGGCGATCCCAGTAGGCACCAAGTGCGTCTCGCCTGGTTCTACGCCTAGATGTTCATCCAGGCAAGCGATAAGGTCGAGGCCAGCCGAGCCGTCGGTCGCATAGCGCGGCAGCGGAAACTCGTTACCGATGCGCGTATCGAGAATCTTGAGCTGCACCCTTGGCATGATATTTTTGCGCGATACACTCGATCAATGTCCGTGCAAGCTGCGTCTTATGTTGCCGCGGCAGCTCGATAACACCATGCTTATCGACCAGCAACAATCGGTTGTAATCTGACTCGAATCCGCTTCCTTGTGCGCTTACATCATTCGCTGCGATCAGATCGACAGCCTTTTCCTTTAGTTTTGTTCGCGCGTACCCTTCGACATTCTCGGTTTCGGCCGCGAAGCCGACAGTAAAGGGGGCTTCGGCTAGCGCGGCAATGCTGGCAAGAATGTCCTCGTTCTTGACCAGCTCGATTGTCATCGTATCAGCGTGCTTCTTGAGCTTCTGTGCGGCCGCCTTCTTCGGACGATAGTCGCATACGGCGGCGACGCCGACGAAGATGTCGCAACCACTGATATGCTCATGCACCGCGGCGTACATCTCCCGACCGCTGCTGACGCGCACAATCGTCATACGTTCAGGGTCCGTCAGCATCGTGGGTCCAGAAACTAGCACGACGTTGGCGCCGGCCTCGGCGGCGGCTTCAGCGACGGCGTAACCCATACGGCCGGAGCTGCGGTTGGTAATGCCGCGCACCGGATCGATGGCCTCCCAAGTCGGGCCTGCTGTTACTACCACGCGCAGGCCCTCGAGTGAGCCGCTGGTGAAAAGCCCGGTGGTCAGCTCGACAAGCTCTGTCGGCTCGAGCATGCGCCCGGGACCGACCTCACCGCACGCCTGGGAACCGCTGGCGGGCCCAAATACCGCAACGCTGTTCTTGTGCACGGCGATGAGATTCGCCTGGGTAGCCGCGTTCTGCCACATCTGTTGATTCATCGCCGGCGCTACGGCCATACGCGCCTCGGTGGCGAGACAAAGGGTGCTCAACAAATCATCGGCGCGCCCATGCGCCAGCTTAGCAATGAAGTTGGCGCTGGCCGGCGCTACTAGAACCACATCCGCCCAGCGTGCCAACTCAATATGGCCCATCCCGGATTCGGCTTCGGCGTCGAGCATATGAAGGTGCACAGGATGACCGCTAACGGCCTGCATCGTTAGTGGTGTAATGAACTCGGTGGCCGCTTGCGTCATTACTACCCGCACGTCGGCACCCGCATCCCGCAGGCGCCGCACAAGATCGGCGCTTTTGTAAGCCGCGATACCACCGGTAACGCCTAGAACGATGCGCTTATGTACGAGTGTAGCCATATGTTACAGTTTACTTGGCGTTCGCCAGGCTATACAAACGTTACCGAGGGGATGGGTGCAATGGCGATCACTGACTGGCCGGCTGATGAGCGGCCGCGCGAGAAGCTGTTGTTACGCGGCGCGTCGGCCCTTTCTGACGCGGAGCTGTTGGCGATCTTTCTGCGTACGGGGGTGGCCGGCAAGACCGCGGTCGACGTTGCCCGCGAGTTACTGGCTCGTTTCGGGGGTCTGCGGCCGCTGCTGGGGGCGTCGCAAGACGCCTTTTGCGCTACTCCCGGTCTTGGTATGGCCAAGTACGCCCAGTTACAGGCTGCGATGGAGATCAGCCGGCGACACCTGGGGCAGAGCCTAGAGAAGGGTGCGGCGCTGTCCTCGCCGCGCGATACGGAGCAGTACCTGTATGCCCGGCTGGGGGACCGTGAGCAGGAGGTATTCTGCAGCCTTTATCTCGACAATCGCCATCGCGTGATTGCTTTTGAAGAGCTGTTTCAGGGCACTATCAATGGCACAGCAGTGTACGCCCGCGAAGTAGTCAAGCGTGCGCTCTTTCATAACGCCGCCGCTGTCATATTCGCCCATAATCACCCCTCCGGCATGGCCGAGCCGAGCCAGGCTGACCAGGTGTTAACCACGCGTCTGCAAGAGGCTTTGGCCCTGGTCGACGTGCGCGTGCTGGACCATATCGTCATCGGTGATCGTAATAGCGTCTCCTTTAGCGAGCGCGGCTTGCTATGAATGCCGGTTTGCACAGCACTACCTTTCGGTAGCTGATTCTGGTATAAACCGCCCGGCGTATTGCGGAAATATTGTGGGAGCAGTGTAGTGGCTAAAGTCTGCCAGGTTACCGGTAAGCGTGTCATGAGTGGTCACAACGTGTCGCACGCCAACAACAAGACCAAGCGCCGTTTTCTGCCCAATCTTCATGACCGACGCCTCTGGGTCGATAGCGAAAAGCGTTGGGTACGCCTGCGCCTGTCGCGTAAAGGGCTGCGCATCATCGACAAGAAAGGTATTGACGCTGTGCTCGCGGAGCTGCGTTCGCGTGGCATGAAGATATAGAGCAAACACAGACTGATACAAAGGTAGCAGCCAGATGGCCGTACGCGAAAAAATTAGACTCGTTTCCAGTGCCGGGACGGGACATTTTTACACGACGACCAAGAACAAACGCACCAGCCAGGACAAACTCGAGGTCAAGAAGTTTGATCCGGTCGCTCGCAAGCACGTTATCTACAAAGAAGGCAAGATCAAGTAACGCGTACCAAGCTGGTGCCAAACCGGCCATTGGATTCGCTGCGCGTCCCGATCCTCGTTTGCACTTCCAAAACACGCCGCCACTTCGGGCGCCTATCCGCACGCCTATGTACAAGCGTTTGATTTTCTGGCATAAAGATGCTGATTTTGGCCTAATTGTTCTATCGGAACTAGCGTTGTGTACTCGTTAAGTCAGCAGGTTTTACGGACTGATATTACCGGCATGCCGCTTGAGTGGATCGGCTTCAAAGAGGCTGTTCGTGCGTATCATCTGGGACAGGTTGCCTACACGTGCGGTGTACTACTTTACACTGTGCGCGGTGGTTACAATGCGATCTCCGGCAAGCGCAGCGTAGTCGAAGTCAACAGCATTGTCGCCACGCTTGGCGACACCCACGCGTTACTGAAGGCGCGTGAGCATTACGTGCCGCCTCTGAGCAATTCGGCGCTATTCGCGCGTGATGCGCATCTGTGCATGTATTGTGGCGGACGTTTCCCCGCGGGGGAGCTATCGCGTGATCATATCAAGCCGCTTAGCATGGGCGGCACGGATACTTGGAACAACGTTGTGAGTGCATGCCGCCGTTGCAACAACCATAAAGCTGGGCAAACGCCTGAACAAGCTGGCCTTGAGCTACTGGCGGTGCCGTTCGTACCGACCCACGCCGAGTACGTTTTTCTCCAAGGCAAGCGCGTGCTAGCCGATCAGATGGAGTTTCTGCTGGCACATTTTCCGCGCACGAGCCCACTACACCAGCGGTTGGCGAAAACCATGGCAGCATAAAAAAACCCGCCACACGGCGGGTTTTTTTATGTATCCCGAATCAGCTCAAGCACTGGCCGGCTTGAGGGCGTAGGTCTTGAGTTTGCGCGAGAAGTCTCGCAGTGCCTGGATACCCGTTGCCTCGGCCTGACGGCACCAGTCTTCTAGCGCATGTTGCAGCAACTCTTGGGTAGCCGCGGAACGTTGCCAGATCTCCTGCAAGCGCTGCTTCATCGTATATACAGTCTGCAACGAGTGATAACGCTGCAGCGCTGAACTCAACCACCGGCGGCTGCTATCATCGAGCAGCGTCGCCTCGCGTACCATCAGACGTTTCGCGCGTTTCAGCAGCACCCAGGTTTCACGGTCATCCGGACTGGTTTTTCTCAGTTCCTCACGACACACGCGTTGCAATACGTCGCGCGCAAAACCCGCCATTACCTGAAAGCGATTCGCCACCACGGCGCGCACCGTCTCGACATCGCAGGCTTTTTTGGCAGGATTAAACGCCGGTTTGGGGGGAACCTTTCTGACGTTGGCGAGGCCAAGTGCCTGCAGCAGGCGCACGTATACCCAGCCAATGTCGAGCTCCCACCACTTGGACGAAAATTTTGCAGAGCTCGGATAAGTGTGGTGGTTGTTGTGTAGCTCCTCGCCGCCAATGAACACCGCCCAGGGAACGATATTACGGCTCGCATCGGGGAGCTCGTAGTTGCGGTAACCCCACCAATGGCCGATACCGTTGATTACGCCCGCTGCCCAGAACGGGATCCACACCATTTGGATAACCCAGATGATCGTGCCAGCAGCGGCGCCGAAAAGAACCACATCAATGGCAAGCATGATGCAAATGCCAAGATAGTCCATGGGCGTGTAGATGTTTCGCTCGAGCCAGTCATTCGGCGCGCCGTAACCATACTTCTTAAGCGTTGCCCCATTGCGCGCGGCTCTGCGATAAAGCAGCACGCCACCCCAGAGGACACGCTTGATACCTACTTGCTGCGGGCTGTGAGGATCGTCCGGGCCTTCGACGTTAGCGTGATGTTTGCGGTGCACGGCGACCCATTCTCTAGTGATCGTGCCGGTGGTGAGCCACAACCAGAAGCGGAAGAAATGGCTGACTGCGGGTCGCAACTCGAGGGCCTTGTGGGCCTGGTTACGATGCAGATAGATCGTGACCGAAACGATGGTGATGTGTGTGAGGCCTAGCGCGATCAGCAAATAACCCCACCACGGCAGGTCGATCAGCCCTTCGAGCATGACGTATTGAAACCCCCCTCCAGCGGCAGTATAGCAACGGCAGCCGACAAAGAACCATATTGCCGCCATCGCATTTTCGTCGTCGCGCGACCCGCTAACATGTGCCGAGGGCAGCGCGAGTTTCGTGCACCGTAACCCGGTTTGCGCGGCAGCGTCAAGTTTGCAGCCGTTACGCGCGTCTGATCAAAACATTGCCCAGGCCTACAACTCCACTGTTGGCGGTGGATATCGTTATCGAGCTGCTGGATCGTCCAGGCCGGCCGATCGCGTTGATCCGGCGAAAGAATCCACCACACGGCTGGGCGCTGCCTGGGGGTTTTGTGGATGTAGGTGAGCGCGTCGAAGCAGCGGCTATCCGCGAGGCGTGGGAAGAAACTGGGCTCGATGTGACACTGACGACGCTACTAGGTTGCTATTCCGACCCGCGCCGCGACGCCCGTGGTCACACGGTCTCTGTCGTCTATGTGGCGGAAGCGCACGGTCGCCCTGAAGCCTGTGACGACGCAGCGGCAGTTGGCATTTTTGACCCTATGCAGCTGCCGAGCGAGCTTGCCTTCGATCATGACTCTATATTGCGGGACTACCTTGTGTACCGACAGACTGGAAAATGCCCGATCCCGGCACAACACTGACGGCAGTCCCACAGGGGGCCGCAATTATCCTGTCGGGGCATCAAACGTTGAGACGTCGTTCTTGATTGTCCCGAGAGTCGCGCGCGTCGATCTACCTAGCCTGTAATCGGCTTGAGCTTCAGCTCGTCGCGGTTGGCCTTCACAAAGCCGTGTTTGGCATAGATCTCCTGGGCGGCGTCAGTGGCGAGATAGTCCAGAAAAATGCGTGCATTCTTCTGGTTGCGGCCAGTCTTCAGGACGCCGATCGCGTAATTAACCTTGTGCGACATGTTGAGAGGAGCTTTGATCGGTACGCCATCGACCTTCCTGCCCTCTGCTTTGGCATGGACTACCTCGGTCGTCCATACGATGCCCACATCAGCCTGCCCCTCCTCAATACGAAGCGGGGTCTCGCGATGGTGACGCGAGGTAAACCACGTCTTCCCTTCGACGGCCCAGCAGCTCTTACACATCTTGTTGCCAGTTACCTTTTCGTAAAGCCCTAGGTCCTTTAGCATTTGCGAGCCGTAAAATTTGAAGATGCCCTCGGTAATCGGGTTAGGGTGCGACTGCATCAGATCGTCGCGGCCGAGGTCTTCCGGCCCTTTGATGTTCTTGGGATTGCCTGGTGCCACCATCAACTCCAGCTTGTTACGAATGTAAATCATGGCCTCGTCAGTCAATCCCTTCGACTTGAGCGTCTTCATGTGGCCGTAGCTGACACTGGCGAACACGTCAGGATTCTGGGCGGTCTTCTGATTGTTTATCATGCCTTGTTTGAGAATCTGGCCCTTCAAGATCTGTCCAGGGGGGATCGTCTCGACATACACGGTCTTGATGCCAGGGTGCTTTTTCTGAAAGTCCTTGATCAGTTCTTCCATTACCATGAACTGGTTGCCGGCGAGATACATGACCAGTTCGGCTGTGTACGAATCGCCGATCTTGCCGTACTCGATCTTGCCGTCCGTATGAAAGGTGCGATAGTCGTGGCCGAGCTTGGCCGCATCCTTTTTCTCCGCAGGGCTAGCCGTAAAGATCACAGACAGCATGAGGATCGCTGGGACGATAATTACGGTGATGGCGAATCTGGTTATCTTCATAAACTCCTCCCCATAGTTGTGTTGCATCCGCTATGCACGTGGTATTGGGTGCTCAGCAGCGACGACGCGCAACCACCGTGCCGCAGCGCGGCTCATAATTGCCATGCTATGGCCGTATGTAGGTCCACCCCTGTTGCTGAAGCTCCATGATCCTGACGACGCCACCTGGAACCACGCGCACGCCATCGATGAGTTTTGGTTCCTTACCGGTTGCCTTCGTCATTTTCTTCATGGTGACGCCGCAGGCGCTGAAGGTGACACCCATCATCGATAATTGAGTCACGCGCATCGAATCTGGGTTTTTGTCCGTCATGATGCTCAGACCCGGTCCATAGGCCACAACCTCGACTTCGACGTTTTTGGCACCCAAGACCTGCTGCAAGTTTTCCGCGTTGTTCAGCGCGAGTTTATGCACCTTGGGGCTGTCGTCACTCACCTGGATAACTACCCGGTTCTTAGCCCCGGTCGTTTGACCGCTTGCCTTTTCGCCGGCTACCGTTGTCCCGAGTACGGCGTATGCCGCGATAACCGCGATGAGAGCGGCTGTCTTCATTACATTCTTTTTCATCAGAGTCACCTTTTATAGTGGTTGGGTTTACTAGATCTGGATGTAATTCAAGCCTTGCTGCTGGCGGCGCAAGATGTCGGCCACCCCAGACTCGGTCACGGCCGCACCCGGCAGCAGCCGGGCCTGAATAATATACCGGCTAACGAGATGGGCCATAGTGTTGTTTTCTCGTTGGTAGGTAAGGTAGGACTCAAACAGCAGCCCATTTATTCTCTCTGCTGTGCTGCACCCGGGGTACTAGTCGGTGTTGCAACCACAGGTCGCGCGACGAGACCCTGCTCCGCGCGTACTTCGCCGTCCAACAAGACCTGGCCTGCGCGCACCTGCAGCCGCCCCTCGGCAAACCAGCGAATGGCGAGCGGGAATATCCGGTGTTCTTCCTTGAGCACGCGCTCTGCCAGGCGGTCGGGGGTATCGCCTGCCAGCACCGGTACCTCCGCCTGGACGATGATCGGTCCACCATCTAGGTCCGGGGTCACGAAGTGCACGCTGGCACCGTGCTGCGCCACACCGCTCTCGAGCGCGCGCTCGTGTGTGTGTAGACCAGGAAACGCGGGTAGAAGGGAGGGGTGAATGTTCATCAGTCGGCCGGCGTAATGCTCTACGAAGTCTCTGCCGAGAATGCGCATGAAGCCGGCGAGCACAACCAACTGCGGAGAGTATTCGTCGATGAGCGCCATCAACGCCTGATCGAACTGGCCACGACTGGGAAACTGCCGGTGATCCAGCACCCGGGTCGGCACGCCCGCGGCCTGCGCACGCACGAGGCCGTAAGCGTCGGCGCGGTTGCTGACGACGGCGCGAATTTGAATGGGTAAAGCACCGGTCCGGGTCTGGTCGATGATGCTCTGCAGGTTGCTGCCGCGCCCGGAGATCAGCACCACCACATCCAGCAATCGCCTCATTTTATGATGACCCGCTCGTTGCGGCTTTGCCTCGCGGTATGACCGATCATAAGGGGCATCTCGCCTTGTTTACGCAGCAGCTCGAGCGCGGCGTCCGCGTCGGCGGCGCTGATCACTAACACCATGCCGATGCCACAATTGAACGTGCGATACATCTCCCGATCGTTTATGTTCCCCTGTTGTTGCAACCAGTCGAAGATTGCCGGCCGTTGCCAGGCGCCTGAATCGATCAAAGCGCACATACCTTCAGGCAATACTCGTGGCAGATTGCCGACTAAACCACCACCCGTAATGTGCGCCAAGGCGTGCACCCCGAGCGCGTGTATTGCCTCCAGTACGGGCTTTACGTAAATGCGCGTAGGCGCAAGTAGCACGTCAGCGAGGGTGGTCTCCGCGAACCGCGTCTGCAATGAGACCTTCTGGTCCTGAACGATCTTGCGGACCAAAGAGTAGCCGTTAGCATGAATACCGCTCGACGGCAGACCCACGAGCACATCATCGACAGCGACCGCAGAACCATCTAGCAGCTTGGCACGTTCTACAATCCCTACGGCGAAACCGGCAAGGTCATGATCCCCGGCGGCGTACACGCCGGGCATCTCGGCGGTTTCACCACCGATGAGCGCCATTCCAGCCAAGCGGCAACCTTCGGCGATGCCTTCGATGATGCGTGTTGCCACCGCGGTCTCAAGCTTGCCGGTGGCGTAGTAGTCGAGGAAGAACAGGGGCTCGGCGCCTTGCACGATGATGTCATTGGCGCACATCGCCACGAGGTCGATGCCGATTGTGTCGTAGCAGCCAAGCTCACCAGCGAGCTTTATCTTGGTCCCCACGCCGTCGGTACCGGCAACCAACACGGGTTCCTTGTATCGTTCCATAGCGATCTGAAAGCAGCCGCCAAACCCGCCGATAGAACCGAGCGCACCGGGACGCGTGGTACGGGCGGCGATGGGCTTAATCGCCTCAACCAGCGCGTCGCCAGCATCGATATCGACACCGGCGTCAGCATAGCTAAGGGGTGGTCGGCGAGACTCGCTCACGTGCGGCTCCGCGAAAGGAGTGTCTATGGTAGGACGCGCCTTGCAGGGTGTAAACCTTGACTTAGCATGTGTGCTTGCATAGCGTGCCCATCAGTAGCTTGGCGCAGGTCGACCTCGGATGCTCGCTGTATAGCGGCGTAACGCCAATGCCGGAAACGGTGTACGTTGGTGCCTGCAGCACAACGACAAGGATTCTCCCGCTGCCCATGAGACTCTACTATTTGCCGAACGCGATAACTGTTTTTCGCATCGCCCTGGTGCCGGTGTTTATTTTGTATCTCAACGACGGCAATTACGTGGCTGCGCTTACGGTATTTGTAGTGGCGGGGATTTCGGATAGCCTCGACGGCTTTATCGCCAAGCGCTACAACTTGGTCACGCGAATCGGTGCGATTCTCGATCCGTTGGCAGACAAGATCCTGCTGGTGACGGCTTACATCATGTTGGCGATTCTGGGCCATGTGCCGTTATGGTTGGTGCTAACTGTCGGTTTTCGCGATTTACTGATCGTCAGCGGTTACTTGGCGTATACATCGCTGATCGGTCCGACACAAATGCGGCCGACCTACCTCAGTAAGTTAAACACCTTTCTGCAGATTGCGCTGGTGGTGGGTATTCTCGGGCAGCAGGCGGAACTGTTGCCCGTGGGCATGATCAATCATTACCTCGTGTATGCTGTATTTGCAACCACTATTGCCAGCGGCGTCCATTATGTATGGATCTGGGGGGTCAAACGGCAGCCGGAGACGGGCGTCAACGGGTCGGATACTTAAAAGGTCATCGTTGATGACGGATTCCGGAGGAGTTAATTGAGCCAACAGCTTCATCTCGATATAAGGCTCAGAGATGACCTGTCATTTGACAACTATCTCATCGCCCGCAACCGTGAGCCTGTCGCGGGCCTGCACGCAGTACTGAGCAAGTTGCGCCATCGTCTGCCTGGCGCAGATAGATCGCTTTTCTTTTGGGGAGAACGTGGTTCTGGCAAGACGCATCTATTGCAGGCCGCGTGTCGTCTAGTCGAGCAAAGCGCCAATGTCTCCTTTGCCTACGTGCCATTGGCGATAGCACAGGAAGTATCGCCTGCTCTACTTGAAGGGTTAGAGGGGATTGACCTGGTGTGTGTTGATGACATTGAACATGTCTGTGGTCGTTTGGATTGGGAGAACGCATTGTTCGCGTTGGTCGAGCGCCTACACGGAGCGAAGGGCATATTGCTGGCGACTGGCAGGACCAACCCCGCGAGCCTGAATCTGACATTGCCCGATCTGGCAACGCGCTTGGGATGGGGGTTCGTATATCAGCTTCACGCGTTGAGCGACAACGAGATCATAGAGGCGTTGCAATTGCGCGCGCGCAATCGCGGTTTACACATGTCCGAGAAGGTCGCGCGGTATGTGTTGAATCACTATCCGCGGGATGCTCGCACTGTATTTGATTTTTTGGAGCAGATCGACGAGACATCGCTGGCGAGGCAACGGCGGGTTACCATTCCGTTTATTCGCAGCCTCGGGGTGAGGTGATCGTTAACCGGCGAGCGCGCTGGCTACATTGGCGAGCCGTGTGCCGAGCGCTTGGCAGAGTTCTTTTTCGTCGGTGGTCAATGGACGGTCGCTATTGGCGCCCGCGAAGTGGCTTGCACCGTACGGTGTGCCGCCTGTGGTCGTGCGCATGAGTGTAGCTGATTCGTAGGATAATCCGACGATGATCATGCCGTGATGTAAGAGCGGCAGCATCATCGAAAGAAGGGTTGTTTCCTGACCGCCGTGTAAGCTGGCGGATGCAGTGAACACTGCCGCGGGCTTGCCGGCAAGATCTCCTGACAACCACAGTGGCACAGTCGTGTCGAAGAAATGCTTCAGCGGCGCAGCCATGTTGCCGAAGTAGGTCGGGCTCCCGAGCGCCAGGCCGACGCATTCCTTAAGGTCGTCAAGGGTGACATAAGGGGCACCGCTGGTTGGCACGCTCGCTGCGACCGTCTCGCTGCAAGGCGAGACTTCTGGAACCGTACGGAGACGTGCCTGCATACTCTCGACCTTCTCGATGCCGCGTGCGACATACTGTGCCATTTCAGCAACGGCGCCATAGTGGCTAAAATAGAGCACCAGAATGTCTTTCATGCTTTTTTGGGCAGTTTGTGCGGTCAGGGTATAGCCGCGGCTGTGATCCGGTCGTAGGCCGCTCAGAGAGGCGAAATTGGCGCCATTTTGGCCGTTTTCTCGTCTATCAGTTCCTTGACACTCTATACATGGGCGAAGATACTTTGTAGTATGGATTTTAAGGTTAGCCTGCGGACAAAAACAGCGAAGCGGAGGGACTGCTCAAGATGAATAACGTTTATGACGGTTGGAAAGTATTGCTGGTGAGCGTCGCGCTGGCGGTAAGTGCTTGTGCGACCACCAAAGACACGCAACCGGCTCGCCCGACACCCGAACCGGAGCCGAAGGCCGAGCCCGCGCCCGCACCTAAAGAAGAGATGAAGGTGGAAGAAAAGAAAGAAGCCGTCGTCGTCATGGAAGAGGGTTTGACGAGCTATACCGTAGTACGGGGCGACAGCCTGTGGGATATTGCGAGTTACCGCGTTATTTATGGCAATCCTTACCAGTGGCCGTTGATCTATAAGGCGAACAGGGATCAGATCAAGGACGCTGATCTTATCTACCCGGGGCAGGTATTCGCGATTCCGCGCGATATGTCTGCCTCTGATATCGAGGCCGCGATTAGTCACGCGCGTACGCGCGGCGCCTGGTCACTCGGTGTGGTAGAGGAATCCGATCAGGCGTACCTGAAGCAATAACTGCGATCGCCGACAAGTGGTTTTAGCAAGGGCCCCGACGGGGCCCTTTGCACTTCTTGAGACAGGTGCCGCGCCACCGTGCACGGGGCCGGAGCTAGGGGCACGCGCTATGCTTCTGGCGGGAATGCAAGGATCTCTATCGAGCGAACCCTCATGTTGGTCTCTAAAGCCCTTTGGTTCGGATTCACCACGCTTTGCTACGTGCTGTTGATCGCTGTGCAACTGCGCTACCCGGGACTGTTCAGTGATAAGCAGGGACCTGCCTGGTTTCGCTCGTTCAACTGGGTCTATGCACTCATCTTTAGTGGTTTTGGCATCGTGTTACAGGGTGCGATCACTCGCCTGTTCAACACACTGAGCGCGAACCTGTGGAGACCGTTAATGCTTTGTGTCGGTGCGGCGCTAGCGTTGTTGAACGCCGTCATGCTCATGTGGTGGGTTGGTTTGCCGATGAATGTGGAGCTTTGGCTATCGGCGGTGCTAGGCCTGGCACTTGTCACCGTGCTTGCTCGTGTACTGCCTGCGGCACTGCTACTGCGCTGGTACGGGTTGCAACCGTGACCGAGGGGCAAAGAGAAGGGCATAGCCAATGAATCGTTGCATGCGCTATCTCGTCTCCGGCCGGGTACAGGGTGTTTACTACCGTGGCGCCACGCAACTGGTAGCGCGGCGTTTGCATCTTTGTGGTTTGGCCAGGAATTTGAGCGATGGTCGCGTTGAGGTCATTGCTTGTGGCGAGTTGGCGAGTTTAGAGAAACTGGAGCGTTGGTTGTGGCAAGGTCCGACACACGCACGGGTTGACGACGTCGTCTCGGAAGAGATCGAGCGACGCGCATATGCTGATTTCGAAACGCGCTGAGGGTTGACTATTGGCCGCTTCCGGCCTCCGCGGCACCTGGGCATTCGTGCTCATTGGGGAAACCAGCGCGTATTCCACAGCTCGAAAACACGCGCCGGATAGTGGTTGCGGCCCGGGCTGCCGTTGTAACGTGCAAGCGCGCGTCGACGATCACCCTTTTCCTCGTTCAGGTAATAGCGCAGGATCGTGCAGCCGTAGCGCAGGTTGGTGTCGATGTCGAACAAGTTATCGTCGGGCCGCCCGATCTGTTCGAGCCAGAATGGCATAATTTGCATGAGGCCGCGAGCACCCGCGCTGGAAATGGCAAAGCGATCGAAATTACTTTCGGTTTCGATGACGGCGAGCACCAGCTCAGGCCGCAGGCCAGCACGAAGGGCCTCGCGATGCACGCTTTTCAAGAAACTCACGCGTGCGTCCGCCACGGGAATCTTCTTCTGCAGGCGGCGTGACATATCGGCAAGCCACACCCAGGCGTCGAACTCATCAGCGAAACTGGTGGTTTCGCTTGCTGCCCGTTTGAGCAGCTCTTTTAAGATTGGATCATCGGGTGCATCGACCGACGATGCTGGGCTGAGCATCGGTAAAGCGAGGCACGCGATCAGGCACCACGCCCAGACCCGATACATTGCGCCCTCCCGGTTTCGTAACGGTTGTTACTAGCAAGCATAGTCGTCTGCGGTAACAATGTCAGCGTAATTAAGGTGGCGCCGGAGCGCTCGCAGGCAGCTATGGGCTAGCGCATAATGCTCGTATGACTGGGGATACCGAAAAATGGGATGCACGCTATGCCGATGCGGTGGAAACGCCGCCAGCACGCGTGTTGTTGGAGAACGTACACCTGTTACCAGACCGTGGATCAGCACTCGATCTCGCCTGCGGTCTGGGGGCCAATGCGCTACTGCTAGCGTCGCGGGGGCTCGAGGTTGTCGCCTGGGACAGCTCCAGCGTTGCGATCGATAAACTTCATGCGCTTGCTCAGGCACGTGGCCTAACGCTGCAAGCCGAGGTACGCGATGTCGTGCAGCGCCCGCCAGAGCCGGAGCGTTTCGACGTCATCGTCGTCAGCCATTTCCTTGATCGAAGCATTACGCCCCACTTGATCGCGGCGTTGGGTGCCAACGGGCTGGTGTTTTATCAGACATTCACCCGTAGCCGCGCCGACGAACGTGCCCCGCATAACCCTGACTATCTGCTTGCAGACGGTGAATTGCTGGCGATGTTCTCGCCGTTACAGCTGATGGTGTACCGCGAAGAGGGGCTAGCAGGTAACATCGATCAGGGCTTTCGTGGACAGGCGCTGCTTGTTGCGAAAAAGTCGATCAGCCGGTGATACGTTGACGCAACTCAGCGAGCAGCCGATCGCGCGGCAATTCACTCGCTCGTTCTTGCCGCCGACCCTTATATTCGATTACGCCCTTGCGCAGACCGCGCTCGCCGATCACGAGCCGATGTGGCACACCAATGAGATCCATGTCGGCAAATATAACGCCAGGGCGTTCGTCGCGGTCGTCAAACAGTACGTCAATGGCAGCTGCCTTGAGCTCGTCGTAGATCTCTTCGGCCGCACGCGCCACCTCTGGCGACTTATGCATGCCGATCGGCACGAGACTCAGTTGAAACGGCGCAATCGGTTCAGGCCAGATTATCCCTTGAGCATCGTGATTCTGTTCGATCGCTGCCGCAACGATGCGGGTGACGCCGATACCGTAGCATCCCATCGGCATGGTCACCGCCTGACCGTTCTCATCGAGCACGGTGGCACCCATGCGCTCGCTGTACTTGGTGCCCAACTGGAAGATGTGGCCTACCTCGATACCGCGACGAACATTGAGGCTGCCCTGACAGCGTGGGCACGGGTCACCTTCCACGACGTTGCGTATGTCTGCCACCTCCGGTTCTGGCAAGTCCCGGCCCCAGTTGACGTTGCGCAGATGTTTATCATCGATATTGGCACCGCAGATAAAATCGGCAAGGCGCGCTGCGCTTTCGTCAGCAATAACGGGTATCTGCAATCCTACCGGGCCGATGGATCCCGGCTCACAACCGGCGGCTAGCTCAACCTCGCCCGGAGTGACAAATACAAGTGGCTTCATCACCTGAGGCAATCGTTCCGCTTTGACCTCGTTGAGCTCGTGATCACCACGCAACACCAAGGCAATCACACCGCCGACGCCTTTGACGAGTAAGGTCTTAACCGTGCGCGCCGGATCGACCTTAAGAAACGCGCTAACATCCTCAATCGTATGTTGTCCGGGGGTATCAACGGTTTCCATTGGTGCCGAAGGTATCTCGCGCTTGCCTAATGGGGGGTGCGCGACAGCTAGCTCCACATTGGCCGCGTAATCGCATTTCCCGCAGCTGGCAATAGCGTTTTCGCCGGAGTCCGCGATGACGTGGAATTCGTGCGAAACATTACCGCCGATGACGCCGCCGTAGGCCTCGACCACGCAGAACTCAAGGCCAATGCGACTGAAGATGCGCGAGTAGGCATCATGCATGACCTGATAGGTTTCGCGCAGTGATGCCTCATCGATGTGAAAAGAATAGGCGTCCTTCATTATGAACTCACGCGCGCGCATCACCCCGAAGCGTGGGCGAATCTCATCACGAAACTTGGTCTGTATCTGGTAGAAATTGGCAGGTAACTGACGATAGCTCTTGATCTCACGTCTGGCGAGTTCGGTGATAACCTCCTCATGCGTGGGACCGAAGCAAAACTCCCGATTATGGCGGTCGGTGATACGCAGCAGCTCCGGACCATACTCGTCCCAGCGACCGGACTCCTGCCAGAGCTCCGCAGGTTGTATCGCCGGCATGAAGACTTCGAGCGCACCTGCGCGATCCATTTCCTCTCGCACGATCCGCTCGACTTTGCGCAACACCCGATTGCCGAGAGGTAACCAAGTGTAGACACCGGCGGCGACCTTGCGGATCAGTCCGGCACGTAGCATCAGCTTGTGACTGATCACTTCGGCATCCGCCGGGGTCTCCTTTACTGTCGACAGCAAATAACGCGATACGCGCATATGCTTCTCACCTGTTTCTGTCGGTCGTATGCTTGCAGTATAACCCAGGAGCCGCAGCTCAAGGCACGTAGCAGCAACTTGATTTGAGTTAGTCTATGCTTTATACACGCACACCGCGGAGTTTTCGCTCAGGCCTGCGTGAGCAAGACAGAGAGCTGACATGCTGAGTCGACTGACAACACTTTTCTTGCTGGCAATGACAACGTTCGCAGTATCCTCTCCATTCGCTGCGGAGAAGATCCAGCTGTTTGCACTCTTTAAGGACAAAGCGATCATAAAAATCGATGGTGCCCGACGCCTACTTGTGCGCGGCGGGATGAGCCCGGAGGGCGTAAGATTACTGGCTACCGACACATTGCTGGAGGTAGCCGAGATCGAGCTCAATGGGCGACGCGAGACACTCAGACTCGGTGTTGTCTCAGCGGTGGGGTTCGCCGACCCGAAGACATCCGGCAACGTGACCTTGTACGCCGATCGAGGGTTCTTCTATAGCGATGGCAAGATCAATGGAGCGCCAGTCAGGTTTCTCGTCGACACGGGCGCTAATGCTGTCGCACTCAGTAGTCAAGCGGCAGAGCGTATCGGCCTTGATTACAAACGCAAGGGCCGTCGCGGCATAGCGAACACGGCCGGCGGCATGGTGCCCATGTACAGCATCACACTCGAGAGCGTGACAGTGGGCGACATCACTCTATACAACGTCGAGGCGGGCGTCATAGAAGGCAACCACCCCACGGATGTCTTGTTGGGCATGTCTTTTCTTGGGCGGGTTGACATGAAGCACGATGGTGACAAGATGGAGCTGACCAAGCGCTACTGACAGATCCTTGGAACCAGAAAGGAGAAAGTAGGATTAGTCCGTAGAAGTGTGCGTCGACTCAGACCGCTTGTCACGTTGGATCATGGCGTAAGCCGAATGGTTGTGTATCGATTCGAAATTCTCTGACTCAACGATATAGGCGTCAATGCGCTCATCCTCGTTGAGAACAGCAGCCACATCGCGCACCATATCCTCGACAAATTTAGGATTATCGTAGGCGCGTTCCGTTACGTACTTTTCATCCGGACGTTTCAGCAGACCGTAGAGCTCACAGCTCGCCTGCTGTTCGACCAGATCAATCAAGTCCTCGATCCACACAAAGGTATTGGTACGTACACTTACGGTGACGTGTGACCGTTGGTTATGCGCGCCATACTGTGAGATTTCCTTTGAACATGGGCATAGACTGGTAACAGGGACAATCACCTTGATTGTCATCATGTGTTTGCCGCCTGAGAACTTGCCACTCAGTGTCACCTGGTAATCCATCAGGCTTTTCACACCCGAGACTGGCGCGGCCTTAGTGATGAAGTAGGGAAAATTCATCTCCATATGGCCGGTTTCCGCCTTTAGGCGACGCGCCATCTGGGCCAGGATATCTTTGAACGATTCAACAGAGATCTCGGGCTCATAATTATTGAGGATCTCCACGAAGCGCGACATGTGCGTACCTTTGAAATTATGCGGTAACTCCACATACATATTGAATAGTGCGATCGTATGTTGTTCACCTTGGCTGCGGTCTTTGACTCGGACCGGGTGACGAAGGTCCTTTATGCCGACTTTGTCGATGGGAATATTACGCGTGTCTGGACTGCTCTGGACATCGACAATCTGCGACTCCGCTTTTGTATCGAGCTTTAATATCTTCATCGCGCTACTATTTGCTCCGCCGTCGCCCTCGGTGAGGGACCGTTTGAAGGGGTACAGAGCAGTTTAAGGGGATCCTAATATTCGAGCAAGGGCGCAGCCGGCATACATTACAGGACAGGTTATCCGGTTTTGTCAGACGTGCGGGCAAACGGACTGGTGACATCGTCATTGTTTCCGCTCGATCACAAAGCGCGCCAGTGTCGTCAGTAATTTACCCTTCTCTCCGAGTGGTGCCAGTGCGGCAAGCGCCGCTTGTGTCAACGCAGTCCTTTTAACCTTCGCCTGCTCCAACCCCAAGACCGCGGGGTAGGTGGGTTTATTAAGTGCTTCGTCCGCCCCCGGGGTCTTCCCAAGAGTATTGGCATCACCCTCGACATCGAGAATGTCGTCAGTGATTTGAAAGGCCAGGCCGATGCATTGCGCGTAGGTATCAAGCGCGTGCCAACCTTCGCTGTCCGTTTGCCCCTTGGCGAGTGCCCCCATGAGCACCGCGGCGCGAATCAGCGCCCCGGTTTTGCGCCGATGCATATCCTCGAGCTCTAATTCAGATAGTTTGCGCCCGACAGCTGCCAGATCGATAGCCTGGCCACCCGCCATGCCGCGCGAGCCACTAGCGTATGCAAGAAGCGCGATCATTTGCGCGCGCTGTGCCGGCTCGACAGCGAGCGCCGGATCGCCTGATAAGATCTCGAACGCCAGCGACTGCAGGGCATCGCCGACCAGCAAAGCCGTCGCCTCGTCGTAGGCGCGGTGGCACGTCGGCTTGCCTCGCCGCAGGTCGTCGTCGTCCATGCACGGCAGGTCGTCGTGTACCAGGGAATAGGCATGGATAAGCTCCACGGCGCAGGCTGGGTTGTCGAGCAGCGTTTCCGGTGCGCCGAACGCCGCGCCGGCGGCGTAAACGAGACACGCCCGAATACGTTTGCCACCATTCAGGGTGGCGTACCGCATCGCTTCGTGTAGGCGCCTGGGCGGTTCCGATGGCAGCGGAAGGCGACGATCTAAGGCGTCTTCCACTCGCTGCTGAAGGCGGCGCAGAGTCTGCGGCAGGTCGTCCAAGTAGAGTAGCTGTCGGAATTCTTATTCGTTAACGTCGAGTGTTTCCGTCACCAGCCGACCATTGCTCTTAACCAGCTTCTCAACGCGCTGTTCCGCATTTTTTAACGCCTGTTGGCAGGTGCGCGTGAGCTCAATGCCGCGCTGAAATGATTGCAGGGCATCCTCCAGGCTTTGGTCGCCACTTTCCATCTTCTCAACGAGCCTTTCGAGCTCCGCCAAAGCGGCTTCAAAATCCGGCATCGAGTTCTTTTTTGACACGCTGGTCCCTCCGTCGAGTCAAAAGCTACGCTAACCCAGCCGCAGATGGGCGTCAATGTTTCGGCCGCGTGCAGCGTTGACGAAACTCCTGCGTGAAAAGCCCTTTGTCGCGACTATCGTGAGCCGCGCCGGGTTCGCGACCACGAGCCGTCGCTTATTCCTTGCCAGGCTGACGTCTGTTACCCAGAAGTGGTGCCCGTCATTAGGGGCGGGTTTGCTGAGACCAGATTCTTCTGCACGACTGACGAGAGGATCAAATCTACCGATAGGCGGGGGGCGTTTGCAATGCATGCCTGCTGCCGCAAGGCTTTACTTCACATGGCACTGGTAGACGTTGACGGGTCCGCTACCAACAGCGAGCGGTTGGCTGTCGGCGGCCTCGTTAGAACCCAATCCGCTGGCGCGAGACTGACCGGGGTCCTCGAAGAGCGGGTGATGGCAGGGGGGGCAGGGGTAGCGCACTGGCTACTCGGGCAAGCACATAATGGCTCCGGCGGGAGCCAGGAGGCCATCTGTGAGAACACTGCGAAAGTTTATCGACATTGCGATCCCGCTCTCGGGCGTCGCGCTCATTTTAGGGGCAGTGCTATTTTTGCGATCGGATCTTCGTGTGCAGATAGCTGCGGTTGGGCTCGGCATGTTGCTTATCGAAGTAGGCGTATGGAAGTTTCCGCACCAGCTACTAGGCACGGGACGCAAGTATCTCGCGCTTCGCAGCGAGGTTGATAATTTTCTCGGCCTGGTACGCGAATTGAACAGCGCCGCTATAGCGCTAAGGGTGAATGATTGTCCCAAGAACCGACAGGCGCTACAGCAGGTGCCGGAGGCCATGCGGCAGGCCGTGGACCGGATGGTGCATGTCGCTGGCAAGACCGAGGCTGAGCTTACGGCTGAGCGCGAAGTGCCGGCTTAGCCGCCGCGCGCCGGGCGCTCCTCCCGGTGCCGCACGACGTTCCCTCCGAAGCTTCGTTTTTCCTTTTTTCCCCATACGTTAGGGCCAATTTTCCCCGCCTGTCTGGGCAAATCGCCCACCGATCCTGGCTCTCTGGCGGTGGCATGGTTTGTGCTATTTCCCCAGTGTTTTTCGCCAAAATCGGGCCGCAGTCGGAGGGAGCGGGCCTCGTGGGAGAGATCTGATGAAACAGGAGCAGGCAGGCTACACGCTGATCGAGCTACTCATTGTAACGACCATCATTGGCGTGTTATCGGCCATCGCTGTTCCGGCGTATCAGGACTACTCCATACGTGCACGTGTGGCCGAGGCAGCGAGTCTCACGAGCCCCGCAAAGACGGCTATCGACATGGCGTACAGTGAAGGTTATCCGCTGGGAAGTATGCCCTCGCAGATTAGCCTTGATCTGGCCTCCCCCGGTAGCTACCGCTCTAAGTACGTGAGCAGTGTTACTACAGACGCTACTGGCAGAATCACGGTACAGCTGAGCGGTCACGCCAGTCTCGGCGAAACGCAAGGAACAACGTTGGTATACGTACCTACGGCCCAGGCGGGCAACCTCGTGTGGAGCACGAGCTGCAACTTCACCCTAAGATTTTGCCCAAAGAATTAGCCTCATGGGCAACTTGTAACAGAGCCACCGCGATCAGGGCAGGGCGGTTATCCACTTACCCAGTCGTCCAGACGAACCTACCGTTCGTCACCCGTAAGGCCCAACCGGCACAGTTTCTGCATTTTTTCGGGCATGTCTAGAGAACTCGTACGCCAATGGACATTGACACTCTGAATCTAGAGGGGCGCTGGATGCACAGGCTTCAAACAGGTTTCACGCTGATCGAGTTGATGATCGTGGTTGCGATCATCGGCATTTTGGCAGCGATTGCTGTGCCCGCGTACCAAGACTACTCGGTTCGGGCCCGCGTCACTGAAGCGGCTAGCCTGAGTGGTGCCGCGAAGACCGCCATCGATATGGCGCACAGCGAAGGTTACGATTTGGGTAGTATCCCATCGCAGGCGAGCCTCGGGCTGGTCAGCGCTGGGAGCTATCAGTCGAAGTATGTTGCCAGTGTCTCTACGGATGCAGCGGGGCGCATTGTCATCCAACTGACGAATGACGCCAGCTTGAGTGAGGCAGCCAGTGGCACGGTGACATACATCCCTGCAGACAGCGGAGGTAATCTCGTGTGGACGGCGAGTTGTAACTTTTCCCTTAGGTTCTGCCCTAAGAGCTAGGCTGTCGCGACCCACTACACCGGCTCTCGTTCACAGCACCTCGAAATTGCAAAGGGCCGCCGTGAAAGCGACCCTTTACAATTTGGTGGAGGCGGCGGGAATCGAACCCGCGTCCGCAAGCCCTCCGCCGTCCGGTTCTACATGCTTAGTCAGTCTACATTTTAACCCGCTGGTCTCCGACCGACAGGAGAGTCAACAGGCGTAGCCCGCTTGTAGTTTAGCGCAGTGCTAACGGGCGCAGCGCAACGCGATCCTGCATGTGATGACCCCTTGGTTCCCAGCCCACAGGCAAACCGGGCAAGAGGCTAGCGGGGTTTAGGCCGCTAGAGCGTAGTTGTCGTCGTTGGCAACTATTGGTTTGCAGCTGGATTTACGAGGAGATCTGCACCTCGGCATGCCCCGAAGGTTTCATGACCCACGTCGAAGCCATGTCGCCCCCAAATCTTCAAGCCACACAACTACCGGCTCGGATCTTTATAGTAGGGGCTGGGAGGCGCTGGAACAAGTGACGCGGGCAGCACCCGCAAACACGGGCTCAGCGTTTCACCGATTTCAGAGCCCGTTGTGTTTCCCGGCTGGCTTCGCGCGCCTTGATCGCGGCACGCTTATCGTACTTACGCTTCCCCTTGGCCAGCGCAATCTCCAGTTTGGCGTGCCCCCGTTTCCAGTAAAGTGCGAGCGGCACGAGGGTATAACCGCGGCGCTCGGTCGCGCCGATAAGCTTTCGAATCTCCGCGCGATGCAACAACAGCTTTCGGCTGCGACGAGGGTCGGCGCGCACATGCGTCGAGGCAGAGGCGAGCGGCGAGAAGTGGGCACCGACGAGATACACTTGGCCATTTTCCAGAATCACGTAACCTTCCTTGAGTTGCGCGCGTCCGGCTCGCAAGCTTTTGACTTCCCAGCCTTCGAGAGCGAGGCCGGCTTCGAATCGTTCCTCCAGAAAATAATCGTGCCGCGCCTTCTTATTAAGCGCGATGGTGTGACTGTTCGACGAAGCTTTTTTCCCACGCATCAATAATACATTGTCAGCAGCATTTGGCTGCGGTGAAGCGTACCTTAACAGCTACCCGTGCTCCAATGGTTGTGGCTGATACGTGCAAGCCCGTTTTCGCATGCTCTGCACACGGCACCCCGGGCCCTGCGTGCTAAACTTGCCGGGCAACGGTACGATCGGTCCACTGCGGTGGCACCGGCGTAAGAGAGGCGATGGTTTGAAATCAGGGGCCGCCAATGGCACAGAGAAGAAGAAAAGACGATAGCCGGCCTGCGACTATCAGTCAGTGGTCCTCGCCTTGGATTTTCATTCTTGCTGCCAGCGGTGCGGCGATTGGGCTGAAGAATATCTGGCAGTTCCCATTTCTCGCACGTCAGTACGGAGGCGGAGCGTTTGTTATCGTTTACGTGCTGTGCGCATTGCTGGTAGCGCTGCCGCTGTTGATTGCCGAAATTTTGCTCGGTCGCTACGGTCGGCAATCGCCAATCAACAGTATGCGCTTGCTCGCGGCGCGTGCTCGGCACTATCGCGCCTGGGGTTATATCGGTTTCGTCGGGATGCTGGCCGGTTTTTTGATCCTTTCCTATCTCAGCGTAGTGGCCGGATGGATCATGGCTTATGCATTTCGCATGGCCGTCGGTACGCTTGACGGGTTAACCGCCGATGGGGTTCGCAGTATTTTTGCGGTCTTCGTGGCTGACCCCGAAAAACAGTTATTCTGGCAAAGCCTGTTCATGATCGTGACCATGGCCGTTGTTGCACGTGGGGTCAAGAACGGACTCGAACCGGTGATGCGCTATGCGGTGCCGTTGCTTTTCGTGCTGATGTTGCTCCTGCTCGTTTACGCCGCCACGGGCGCGGCGTTTTCGCAAGCCTGGCAGCAACTATTGCACCCACAGTTCTCGAAGCTCGATCGATGGGGAATGCTGACAGCGGTGGGCCATGCCTTTTTTAGTCTCGGTCTCGGCGTGGGGACAATGCTTATGTATGGAGCGTATCTGCAGAATGATGCGAATATTCCGAAGCTGGCTTTTGCGGTGGTGGCCATCGACACGCTGGCGGGGGTTGTTGGCGGTCTCGTCGTACTTGCGGTATTGCTAAGCAGCGAGCTGCAACCGTTGTCGCGTCCGGAGTTGTTGTTTCAGGCGTTGCCATTAGGCTTTGATCAACTTCCTTGGGGCCGCCTAGCAGGCTCTTTGTTTTTTGTCGCGCTCGTACTCGCTTCGTGGTTTTCCGGTATCGGCCTGATTGAGCCACTCGTCGCATGGATTACCGAATTTGGTCGTGTGTCGCGGGTGATGGCGGCATTTATTTGCGGTGCGGGCGCGTGGTCATTAGGCGTGGTTTGTGTCCTGTCATTCAACTATTGGAGCTTTTCGTTCAGATTCCTCGGTACGCTCAAGAGTCTTGGTGCTTTTGATCTATTACAGATAATAACTGCCAATGTGTTGTTGCCCGTCAGTGGCATGTTAATCGCGCTTTATACCGGCTGGATGGTAGAACGCAAGCTTACGCTTGCGGCATTCACCTTGCCGTCCCCATGCGTGCACGACGTGTGGCTGTGGTCGGTACGCATCACTACGCCTTTTCTGCTCTTCGTTTTGCTGCTCACCGTTCACAGATTGTTTCTATGACCGCCATTAGTCGCTCGGCGTTACTACCTTATAGTGCACGCGAGATGTATGATCTCGTCGCCGATGTCGAATCCTATCCCCGATTCTTGCTCTGGTGCAGCGGGGCAAAGATATTGTCACAGGATGACGGGCACGCCGTAGCCGCAATTGATATCTCCTATCACAAGCTGCACAAGACCTTTACTACCCGCAACGCCCTACGGCCGACAAAATCCATAGAGATGGAATTGGTGGAGGGACCATTCAGTCATCTGCACGGACTCTGGCGTTTCGATGATTTGGGTGATAACAGCAGTCGTATATCATTTGATATTGACTTTGGTTTTTCCAATCGGGTAATCGGATTGGCGTTAGGACCGGTTTTCGGCAGAATTGCTGATAGCTTAGTAGAGAACTTTCGGCGAAGGGCAATCGCCATTTATGGTGAGCGTACTTGGCAAGTCTGAGCTGATGGTAGTCGAGGTGGCCTACGCAACGCCCGCTCGTCAAGTTGTGATCGCGCTCGAAGTCGATGTGGCAACGACAGTCGCCGCAGCCATTTACCAATCAGGGATACTGCAGCAATTCCCCGAGATCGATTTGACGGTGAACGCCGTGGGTGTATTCGGTAATCACGCGCACCTTGAAGATCAATTGCAACCGGGTGATCGCGTGGAAATCTACCGTGTACTGCGGGTTGCGCCCAAGGAAGCACGCCGGCGTCGGGCCCGAAGAAGGCAGCAAGAGTCCGGTGACAGCTAGTCAGCTAGGTGTCACGACGACCCTGCAGATTGGGCCCCTGTATCGCTCGTGCCCTGCGGTTTAACCCGTACGTTGCCACGTATTTCGGTAAGCTCATCGCCTTTAAAGAAAAGACTTAATGTGCGTTTCGCGCGGTACTTCTTCCCCCGCTTCAGCGAGTAGTAGTAGTCCCAGCGATCTTGATGAAACGGGTCCGTGATCAACGGCGTTCCCAAAATGAATTGCACCTGGCGCCGATTCATGCCCACCTTCAGTTGGTCAACCATTTCTTGCGTGATGACGTTACCCTGTTGCACATCGGGCACGTACACTCTGACGCAGGCAATCGCAAAGGTCGCGACTAACGACAAGACGACCGTACGGGTAAAACACTTGATCATGACAATGCAGGGACAACTGGTTTACACTGCTTGCGATAATACCCCTTTGAATGTGGTACCGCACATCACTCAGGCCAGCTGCGCATGGGGACTCACATGACCGACAGCACGGATCTGAAGAAGGCTGGGCTAAAAGCTACGCTGCCGCGTCTGAAGATCCTGAATATTCTCGAAAATGCCAAAGATCGGCACATGACGGCAGAAGACGTTTATCGGGGCCTGCTCGAGGGCGGCGAGGAAGTCGGTTTGGCGACCGTGTATCGCGTGCTCACACAGTTCGAGACAGCGGGTCTTGTTATGCGTCATAACTTCGAGGGCGGGCGGTCTGTTTTTGAGATCGATCATGGCGAGCATCATGATCACATGGTGTGTGTTGAATGCGGCAAAGTCTTCGAGTTTTACGACAAGTCCATCGAACAGCGGCAGCGTAAGGTAGCCGAGTCCGCCGGTTTTATCGTCGATGCCCACGCCCATTATCTGTACGGTGTATGCGAGGGTATGCGACTGCGGGGCAAATGTTCCAAGAGCTAGATGTTGGGCAGCAAGCTTGAGTCTGTAAGCTAATCGCGGCTTGTTTTCGTGTGCGTCGGCGGGTTGCCAAGCTCTAAGAGCACAGCCGTCTCATCGCAATCATTAAACTTGTAACACTTAACGCATACCCCCCAGACTTTCTCCGGTAGCGCTCCCTTAGTCACGCGACTAAAACCCAGTTTATAAAAAAATTCCGGGGTATAGGTAAGTGCCATTAATCGGCGCAGGCCCAGCCGGTTAGCCTCAGCAATAATTTCACCAACTAGCATCTTGGCGAATCCGCGACCCTTGCTATCGTCTGCCACCGCAAGGCTGCGGATCTCTCCCAGGTCTTCCGTGAAGATCTCCAAGGCAGCACAGGCGACGATGCGCTTATCCAGCACCACAACAAAGAAATCGCGTACATGCCGATAAAGCTCGCCCATGGTCCGTGGCAGCAGATTGCCTTGGCTGGAATAAACTTCGAGCAGATAATAAATCTCGGGTACGTCGGCAATGGCAGCCGGGCGTGTGATTGCTGTCCCGCCGGACAGGGAAACAGGGGGGTCAGGCTGAGACACGATCGTTGTCAGTGGCTCGTGCCAGCATGTCCTGGGCGTGGGCCAGCGTTTTCTTGCTGATCTTGATACCGCCGATCATGCGCGCGATCTCATCGATACGCTCGCGACCGGTAAGCGCACGCACGGCCGTCGACACAGTTTCGCCCGTGCTGGTCTTGGTGACTTGTAGATGCTGGTCTCCCAATGCGGCGACCTGTGCCAAATGGGTGATACACAATACCTCGCGTGAGGCGCCGAGCCGGCGCAGTTGTTGACCGACGATTTCCGCAACGCGCCCGCCAATGCCCACGTCGACCTCGTCAAACACTAGGGTAGGAATACGCGCGACTTGGGCGGCAGCGACCTGTAGGGCCAGGCTGATGCGCGAAAGTTCACCGCCCGAGGCGACCTTGGTAAGCGCTCGCAGCGGTTGCCCAGGATTAGCGCTGACGAGAAATTCCACATGCTCAAGTCCACTAGCGCTGAGCTCACCGGGCGGGAGCGGTTCCAGCTGTATGGCAAAGCGCCCGCCAGGCATGCCAAGTTGCTGCATCTGTGCCGTTACACTCTTGCCGAGTGTTGGCGCCGCTTGCCGGCGTGTCGTCGAAATCTGCTGCGCCAGCTCAAGATAACGGTGGCGTTCAGTCTCGATTGCTTGTTGCAGCCGTTCACTGTTCAGATCGCCCTCTTCAAGGTCGCGCAGCTCCATCGCCAACCGCTCGAGAATCTGCGGCAGCTCCTCGGCGCGCGTCTTGTGTTTGCGCGCGAGATCATGCACAGAGGCGAGTCGCTGCTCGACGGTTTGCAGCCTCTGCGGATCGAGCTCGAGCTTGTCCAAATACTGGTGCAGGCGTGATGCTGCCTCATCGACCTGAATACTAGCCTCTCTGAGCAACGCTGTTAGTTCGACCAGCCGACTGTCATAACGCGTAAGCTGCTCGAGTCTACTCAACGCCCGCGCTAATACCGGCGCAACGGCCGCCTGTTCATCATCGCAGAGCGCTTGCGCACTTTCCTGTAGGCCCTCTAGCAACTCCGCACCGTTTGCTAGTCGCGAATGTTCCTCTTCGAGTTGGGCAAGCTCTTCGGTGGTGATGGCAAGCGCTTGTAGCTCTCGCACTTGATAACGCAACAAATCGAGACGCGCATCACGATCGCTCGACTGGCGTTGTAGCGCTTGCAGGCGTGACGTAAGCGTGGTCAGCTCGGCGTAATGCAGGTTCAGCCGCGTCAATACTTCGCCGAGACCAGCGTAATCATCCAGTATTTGTCGCTGACCGTCGCGTCGCAGCATCGACTGATGTTCGTGCTGCCCATGGATATCGACCAGATACTGACCCAACTCGCGCAGCATCTGTATCGGCACCGGACGACCATTGATGAAACCGCGGGAAGGTTTGTCAGCGTCGATCACTCGGCGCAGGACACACTCCTGTTCGGCGAAAAGGTCGTGTTCGTTGAGCCAGCGTGCGGCGTCCTGATCAGGGCGTAGGGAAAAGCCAGCAACGATCTCGGCACGCGCACAACCATGGCGAATGACCGTATTATCGGCCCGTTCTCCTAGGGCAAGCGCGAGGGCATCAACCAGTATCGATTTGCCGGCACCGGTCTCGCCGGTGAGTGCCGTGAAGCCAGGCTCGAACGTGAGCTCAAGCTCATGCACGATCGTAAAGTCTCGAATGTAGAGATGGTTCAACACTAGAATTGGCCGCCCCAATGCAGTTTGGCACGCAGTACATCGTAATGGGTGCGTCCGGCAGGATGCCACAAATGAATAGGCTTGGACGCCCGGCGTACGAGAATTTGGTCCCGATGGCGAAGTGGGTAGTGCAACTGCCCATCGAAAGTGACGTGGGCACGCTGATCATCGTGGCCAATCAAAACGATCCGTACCACGCTGTCACTGCCGATAACAATAGGCCGGTCGCTCAACGTGTGCGGGCAGATAGGTACCAGTACGATGGCCGCCAGCGCCGGATGGAGCAGCGGCCCGCCAGCAGACAAGGCATAGGCGGTGGAGCCTGTGGGTGTCGCAACAATGATGCCATCGGCCAGCATGCTGTTGACAAACTGGTCATCGACATAGGTTTCGAACTCGATTAAGCGTGACAACTCACCTTTGTTGATGGTCACGTCATTGACCGCCTTAGACGCGTGCACGGTGTTGCCGCCGCGCTCGATTTCGGCGGCTAACAGGAAGCGTTCTTCATCCACGTATTCGCCGTCGAGCATCTTGCCGATACCCTCGAGCATGTTTTCCGGGGCAATATCGGTGAGAAAGCCGAGACGCCCAAGATTTACGCCGATTAGTGGTACCTCGAAATCAGCGAGGGCACGCGCGACACTGAGCAAGGTGCCGTCGCCACCGATGACGATTGCTAGATCAATGTCCGCGCCGATTTGTGCTAACGGACGGTGACCGGCGTTCTCTTTGTCAATCAGCGAGGCAGCCGTGTCTTCCAGCAGCACCTCGACTTTACGCTCGCGTAGAAACTGGCATAACCGACGTATCTCGACACCACTGGTACGACTGGCATACTTGCCGAAGAGTCCGACGCGTTTGATTTTGGCTTTGGCCATGTGTATAGAGCCTTTGGTCAGGCACTAAAACTATCATGCGACCACGCGCCGGCCAATTGTGGCTGCGCCAACCCGCGCATCGCCTGACCACCCAGGCTCGCTTGACCTGTTACTATGATGTTGCTAACGTGAATTAGCACTCTACACATGCGATTGCTAAGCAGTAAATGACGAGGAATCGTGACCATGCCTGAGCTAGGCGCCCGCGCTGAGTTTCTTCTGAAGGCCTTAGTCGAGCGCTATATCGCCGAGGGTCAGCCGGTGGGCTCACGCACCCTGGCGAAAGAGGCCGGGCTGGAGTTGAGTCCGGCAACGATTCGCAACGTCCTGGCCGACCTCGAAGAAATGGGGCTGGTGCGCTCACCGCATACCTCGGCTGGGCGCGTACCGACGGAGCGCGGTTACCGGATCTTTGTCGACACCCTGCTCACGGTACGACCACTGCAAAGCGCGCAGATCCGCCGCTATGAGCACGAGCTCAGCCACGAAGACAACCCAAAGCAGCTTCTGGAAAACGCCTCGCATCTCCTTTCGGAAGTAACCCAATTGGCGGGGTTGATTACCCTCAGACGTAGAAACCAGTCGGTGGCGTTGCGCCAGCTCGACTTTGTCGGTTTATCCGCCGAGCGCGTGCTTGTCATTCTCGTTACCCAGGATGGCGAGGTGCAAAACCGAGTGATTCACACGGAAAGGCAGTATTCGCCGGCGGAGCTAGTACAGGCGGCCAACTATTTCAACGAGACCTTCAGTGGCCTGCCACTGGCGGACGTTAAGCGTGCGTTACTTACGGAGATGCAGAAGACAAGCGAGGAAATGCAGCGCATGATGCAGCTGGCGCTGGATATGGCACGCAGAGTGCTGCTCGATGAGAAACAGGATATCGATGATCTCATGGTGAGCGGGGAGTCGAAATTGATGGATTTCCCCGAGCTTGGGGATATCCAAAAGCTGCGCAGGCTATTTGATGCCTTTACCAAGAAGCGCGATTTGCTGCACTTGCTCGAGCGTAGCCTACGCGCGGGCGGGGTTAAGCTCTTTATCGGCAGCGAGTCGGGCTACGAGGCGCTGGAGGGCTGCAGCGTGGTAACGGCGCCGTATATGCAAGACGGGCGGGTTGTCGGCACGCTCGGGGTGGTCGGGCCCACGCGCATGCCCTACGAGCAGGTAATCCCCTTTGTCGATGTGACAGCCAGGCTGTTGAGCGGCGCCCTTTCCTCCCTCGGCCGCTGACCAGCGGCTTGAAACCCAGGTACCCGGCCCCATAAAACAAGCAGTTATTGTTTTTTCGCAGGGAACGGGGCCTATGAATCGGAAAAAGCAAACCGAAGATCACGACGATACCTCGGTATCGGCAGTGCCCACGGATACGACCGACCTTGGGTCGGACGGGGCCGTACCAGCCGAACAATCGGGCACCACGCCGGCCGAGAGTGCCACAGGGGTACCAGAAGAAGGGCCGCTCACGCTCGAGCAGGCACGCCTAGAACTTGAGCGGCTGCGCCAGCAGGCAGCCGAGGCGTTGGACAAGTACCTGCGCGGCAAAGCCGAGGTGGAAAACACACGACGCCGGGCCGAAATTGATGCGGCCAACGCGCGAAAGTACGGTATCGAGCGCTTTGCAGCCGAGCTGCTCGCGGTGCGCGATAGTCTGGAGCTCGCGCGCACGGTCGATATACAGCAAGAAAACCATACAGCGCTCGAAAAGATGCACGAGGGCCTCGATCTAACCCTAAAGTTGATGGATAGCGCATTTCACAAGGTGGCCCTCACGGTGATCGATCCGAAGGGCGAGAAATTCGACCCGGAGAAGCATCAGGCGGTCAGTACCGTCGAGAGCGACACGATCGCCCCCGGCTACGTGGCCCAGGTGGTGCAGAAGGGCTACCTGCTACACGATCGCCTGTTGCGCCCGGCCATGGTCATCGTTGCCAAGGCAGCCGATACCGGCAAGACGACTGAAAGTACTTGAAAACCCCCCGCCCAGCCCCATTTTGATGTGCAGGCGAGGTAATTGCCCACGAGAGGACTGACTATGGCAAAGATTATCGGCATCGATCTAGGCACGACTAATTCCTGTGTCGCTGTGATGGAAGGCAGCAAGGCACGGGTGATCGAAAATAGCGAGGGCGACCGTACGACCCCCTCGGTCGTGGCGTATAGCGACGATGACGAGGTGCTTGTCGGTGCGCCGGCGAAGCGCCAGGCGATCACCAATCCGCACCACACCGTATTTGCGGTCAAGCGCCTAATCGGCCGGCGCTTCGACGAAGGAGTCGTGCAGCGTGACATCAAGCTCATGCCCTACAAGATCGTTAAGGCCAAGAACGGCGATGCCTGGGTCGAGATTAAGGGCAAGCAGATGGCACCACCGGAAATCTCCGCGCGCGTGCTGCAGAAGATGAAAAAGACCGCCGAAGACTACTTGGGAGAAGAGGTCAAGGAGGCGGTGATTACGGTACCCGCCTATTTCAATGATTCTCAGCGCCAGGCGACCAAAGACGCGGGCCGCATTGCCGGTTTGGACGTCAAACGTATCATCAATGAACCGACCGCTGCGGCACTCGCTTTTGGACTCGATAAGCGAGAAGGAGATCGCAAGATCGCCGTTTATGATCTCGGCGGTGGTACCTTTGATATTTCCATTATCGAAATTGCTGAGGTCGAGGGTGAACACCAATTCGAGGTATTGTCGACCAACGGCGATACTTTTCTCGGCGGCGAGGACTTCGACCGTCGATTGATCGATTACCTGGCCGATGAGTTCAAGAAGGACCACGGGATCGACTTGCACAACGATCCGCTGGCTCTGCAACGTTTGAAGGATGCGGCGGAGAAGGCAAAGATCGAGCTGTCATCGGCACAGCAGACCGAAGTCAATTTACCTTACATCACCGCGGATGCCAGCGGACCAAAACATCTAAATATCAAGGTCACGCGTGCCAAGCTCGAGTCACTGGTCGAGGATCTGATCGCCCGTACTGTCGAGCCGTGCAAGATTGCGTTGAAAGATGCCGGATTGAAGGCAAGTGACATCGAAGACGTGATCCTAGTCGGTGGCCAGACGCGTATGCCGAAGGTGCAGGAAACGGTCAAGAATTTCTTCGGCAAGGAGCCGCGCAAGGACGTTAATCCCGACGAAGCCGTGGCAGTGGGTGCGGCAATTCAAGGCGGCGTGCTCGGTGGCGAGGTGAAGGATGTGTTGTTACTCGACGTGACGCCGCTCTCGCTCGGTATCGAAACGCTCGGCGGAGTCATGACGAAACTCATACAGAAGAATACCACCATACCGACGAAAGCCACGCAGGTATTCTCAACTGCCGCTGACAACCAAACGGCAGTGACGGTGCATGTACTGCAAGGCGAGCGCGAGATGGCAAGCGGTAACAAGTCGCTGGGGAGGTTTGATCTAACGGATATTCCTCCAGCGCCACGAGGTATGCCCCAGATCGAAGTTACTTTTGACATTGATGCCAACGGCATACTTCATGTTTCTGCCAAGGACAAGGCGACCGGAAAGGAGAACAAGATTGTCATCAAGTCCAGTTCCGGGTTGAGCGAGAGCGAGATCGATCGCATGGTCAAGGATGCCGAGGCGCACGCCGAAGAAGACAAGAAGGCACGCGAGCTCGTGGAAGCGCGCAACCAGGCCGACGGCATGATCCATAGCGTGCACAAATCGATGAAGGAACTCGGTGACAAGCTCGATAGTGCCGAGAAGGACAAGATCGAGGCGGCCATCAAGGAACTTGAGGGTGTCATGAAGGAAGACGATAAGGCGGCGATTGAGAGCAAGACCGAAGCCTTGGCACAAGCTAGCCACAAATTGGCTGAGCAGCTTTATGCGCAGGCCCAGCAGTCAAGTGCACAGTCCACGGAGGAAAAGGGTGACGGCGCATCGCAGCCGAAGGACGATAACGTTGTCGATGCCGAGTTCGAAGAAGTTAAGGAGAACAAAGACAAGAAATAGAGCGCAGGTCGCGGCGAACGACGCAATTTATCTTAGTGGAGCACGGGGTCTCTGCCGGTTGCGCACCTGGCGGGGATTCGTGTATTTCACATGTTTGCGTGCGGACGATTTGGATTAGGAGTGCTTAACCGGTAGGTATTACTAGGACAATGTCGCAGCGGGACTACTATGAGATCTTGGGTGTGGCACGCAACGCCTCCGAGACGGACATCAAGAAGGCCTACCGCAAGCTCGCGATGAAGTATCATCCGGACCGCAACGCGGGCGATAAGAGCGCGGAAGAGAAATTCAAAGAAGCGCAGCAGGCCTACGACATCCTCACGAATCCACAGAAACGCGCCGCCTATGATCAATTCGGTCATGCTGGCGTGGATCCCTCCGCCGGCGCCGGTGCGGGCCCTTGGGGTGCGGCTGGACCCGGGGGCTTTTCCGATATCTTCAGCGACGTTTTCGGCGACATCTTCGGTGGTGGGCGCCGTGGTGGCTCGCGCGCGCGTCGTGGTGCGGACTTACGTTACGGTCTTTCGCTGACTTTGGAGCAGGCGGTGCGCGGGACCACGACGCAGATACGTGTGCCGGCACTCGAGATCTGCGAGGTGTGTAACGGTAGCGGCGCGCGTGCCGGCACCTCGCCCAGCACCTGTCCTACCTGTGGCGGTCATGGTCAGGTGCGCATGCAGCAGGGATTTTTTTCGATCCAGCAAACCTGTCCGAGTTGCCGCGGCACGGGTAAGATGATCGCCGATGCTTGCCGCGAGTGTCACGGCGAGGGTCGGGTCAAGCGCACCAAGACCTTGTCGGTGAAGGTACCGGCGGGCGTGGACGAAGGCGATCAAATTCGTTTGGCCGGAGAGGGGGAGGCCGGCGAGCAGGGCGGGCCGGCTGGCGATCTCTACGTCGAGATTCGCATTAAGCCTCACCCGATCTTCAAGCGTGAAGGGGATGACCTGTATTGCGAGATGCCGGTTAGTTTCGTGACGGCAGCGCTGGGCGGCGAGCTCGAGATTCCGACACTAGGAGGGCGCGCGACCCTCAAGATACCGCCGGAGACGCAAACGGAGAAGCTCTTTCGGCTGCGCGGCAAGGGTGTCAAAGGCGTACGCAGCGGCCATACGGGCGACCTTTACTGTCGGGTGACCGTAGAGACGCCGGTCAATCTCACCGAGCGCCAGAAGCAGCTGTTGTCGGAATTCGATCGGCTCACGCGCGAAGGGGGGGCGCGGCACAATCCGCGTGAGCAATCCTGGCTCGATAGACTCAAGGGTTTCTTCGGCAGCAGCGCTTAGTTCGCCTCTCCTGGACAAATCATTTATTCTGTCTGCCCCAGACCAGTCTCGGCAGAGAGGCGAGTGATGATCAAGATCGGCGTTACCGGCGCCGCCGGCAGGATGGGACGCACCATCATCCAGGCGCTGAGCGAAGCGAGCGATATGCAACTCGCGCTGGCGCTGGAGCGTGCGGATAGCACCGCCATTGGCAGAGATGCGGGCGAACTGGCCGGTATCGGTTCCCTTGGGCGGCCGGTGCAAGCGGACTTTGCCGGGGCAGATTTCGACGTGCTAATCGATTTTTCCCAGCCAACGGCGACGCTCACCTATATCGAGCAATGCCAGACGGCGGCACGCAAGATGGTCATCGGCACGACGGGTTTCGATGAAGCGGGGCGACGCGGCATCCGCACCGCCGCCGAAAGGATCGCCATCGTGTTTGCGCCCAACATGAGCGTGGGTGTTAATCTTTGTTTTCACTTGTTGGATATCGCCGCGAGAGTGCTTGGCGACGACGTTGATATCGAAGTCATGGAAGCGCACCACCGCCACAAGCAGGACGCGCCTTCGGGCACGGCCCTGCGCATGGGCGAGGTGCTGGCGCAGGCGCTTGGTCGAAATCTCAAGCGAGACGCTGTTTTCGGGCGCCACGGCGTCACCGGCGAGCGACCGCGCCGGCAGATCGGCTTTAATACCGTGCGTGCCGGGGAGATCGTCGGGGAGCATACCGTGCTGTTCGCCGGTGCCGGCGAGCGCGTAGAGATCACGCACAAGGCCGAAAGCCGCCTCACCTTCGCGGCGGGCGCATTGCGTGCCGCCCGTTGGGTGATGGCCAAGGACAGCGGACTGTTTGATATGCAAGATGTTCTAGGGCTGCGTTGATTTCACCCTGTCGGCTCCGTAAGATTGTGCATTAGCACAGATCATGGTCTTTAACCACTTACGCACGAGCAAAGCGGGACCGGCAGGGGGCTTGTCCCGCTTTTCTCTGTACGCCGCTTACCACTGTGTTTTACCTTTGGCTCCTCGGGGAGATCAGTCTTGGCACAACCTGCGCTGCTAGCGCTCGAAGATGGCACGCTGTTCGTCGGCGAGTCGATCGGTATGGCTGGTCAGGCTGTCGGCGAGGTGGTGTTCAACACCGCCATGACAGGTTACCAGGAGATCCTCACGGATCCTTCCTATGCCAGGCAGATCGTCACGCTAACCTATCCCCATATCGGTAATACCGGCGTCAATCCCGAAGATATGGAGGCGCCAAAGGTATATGCGGCCGGACTGGTGATCCGCGATCTCCCTCCTGTTATGAGCAGCTGGCGCGCTCAGCACGATCTCTCGACTTTCCTGCGCAGACAAAAAGTCGTGGCCATCAGCGGTATCGACACCCGTTGCCTGACGCGGCTCTTGCGCGAGAAAGGCGCCCAGAACGGGTGTTTGCTGGCACCGCCGCCAGGACGCAACCTGAATAAGAAGGCGGCCGTGCAGGCAGCGCGCGCTTTCCCAGGCCTCAAGGGCATGGATCTCGCCAGGGTGGTGAGTACCGAGAGCGCATACGCTTGGAACGAGGGCAGCTGGCAACTGGGTGCGGGTTATCGTGCGGCACCGCCCCCGCGCTTTCGCATCGTTGCCTATGATTTCGGTATTAAACGCAATATTTTGCGCATGCTGGTGGATCGCGGGTGCGTACCGACAGTGGTACCGGCGACCAGCTCGGCGGATGCGGTATTAACGCAGACGCCCGATGGCGTGTTCCTTTCTAATGGGCCAGGCGATCCCGAGCCCTGCGATTACGCCATCGAGGCCATCGCGCGTATTGTCGAGGCTGGCATCCCGACTTTTGGCATTTGCTTGGGCCATCAACTGTTGGCGCTTGCGGCTGGTGCACGCACCGTTAAGATGAAGTTCGGGCATCACGGGGCAAACCATCCTGTGCTGGAAATCGACAGCGGCCGCGTGATGATCACCAGTCAGAATCATGGTTTTGCCGTGGACGATGCCGGGCTGCCGGCGACTCTAAAGGTTACGCATCGTTCACTGTTCGACGGTTCCATTCAGGGATTGACGCGCACGGATCAACCGGCGTTCTCGTTTCAGGGTCATCCGGAAGCGAGCCCGGGACCGCAAGACATTGCGCTACTCTTTGATCGCTTCATCGAGCTGATGCAACGCAAGCGCGATCAGGGCGCGGACGCACAAGATATGGTGCAGCCGCAAGCGCAACGTCTGTGATTACACGTTCAAGGTTTCCTCCGTTGTGCCATGCCCAGACGTAATGACATCGAGAGTATTCTAATTATTGGTGCCGGACCGATTGTTATCGGTCAGGCCTGCGAGTTCGATTACTCCGGGGCGCAGGCGTGCAAGGCGCTGAAGCAAGAGGGCTATCGGGTGGTGCTGGTCAATTCGAATCCGGCCACCATAATGACCGACCCGAACCTGGCGGATGCCACCTACATCGAACCGATCCAGTGGCAGGTACTGGCCAAAATTATCGCTAAGGAACGCCCCGATGCCTTGTTGCCGACTATGGGAGGTCAAACCGGGCTCAACTGTGCGCTCGACCTGGATCGCGAAGGTGTGTTGCGGGCACACGGCGTGCAAATGATCGGCGCGACCCGCTCGGCCATCGACAAAGCCGAGGATCGCGAGCTCTTCAAGCAGACCATGGAGCGAATCGGTTTGCACACAGCCCGTGGGGCCCTCGCCCACAGCCTGGAGGAGGCCCGCCAAGTACAGAGCATGATCGGTTTCCCGGTCATTATTCGTCCGTCATTCACACTCGGCGGCACGGGCGGCGGTGTGGCTTATAACAAGGAAGAGTTCGACGCCATCTGTGAACGTGGGCTTGATGCGTCGCCAACGCGGGAGCTGCTCATTGAAGAGTCGATTCTCGGCTGGAAAGAGTTCGAAATGGAGGTCGTGCGCGATCGCAATGACAATTGCATCATCGTTTGCTCGATCGAAAACTTCGACCCCATGGGCGTGCATACCGGAGACTCGATCACTGTTGCCCCCGCGCAAACCCTGACGGATAAGGAATACCAACTGATGCGTAATGCGAGCATCGCGTGTCTGCGCGAGATCGGCGTGGATACCGGCGGCTCCAACGTGCAGTTCGCCGTGAATCCCGACGACGGTCGCATGGTGATCGTTGAGATGAATCCGAGAGTATCCCGATCCTCGGCGTTGGCTTCGAAGGCGACCGGCTTTCCTATCGCTAAGGTGGCGGCCAAGCTTGCGGTTGGTTACACGCTCGATGAGCTGAAAAATGATATCACCGGCGGTCTCACTCCGGCGTCCTTCGAGCCGACGATCGACTATGTGGTTACGAAGATCCCGCGTTTTGCCTTCGAGAAGTTTCCCCAGGCCGAGCCGGTTTTGACGACTCAGATGAAGTCGGTCGGTGAAGCCATGGCCATTGGTCGTACCTTTCAGGAATCGTTGCAGAAGGCGGTGCGTAGTCTCGAGATCGACAGCAGTGGGCTCGAGCCCCGCATCTATCTTGGTGAGGACGCGCAACAGGTACTTACGACCATCACCCAAGAGCTGCGCGTTCCTGGTCCGGATCGTTTGTGGTATATCGCTGATGCGTTCCGTTTTGGCTTAACACTAGATGAAGTCTACGCGCTCTGCCATATCGATCGCTGGTTCCTGGCGCAGTTGGCGGAGCTCGTGCAGGTGGAGCAGGAAATCACCAAGCAGGCGGGGCGCAGGTTGACACGCGAACGGGTGCGGCAGTGGAAGCGCAAGGGTTTTTCGGACAAGCGCCTCGCTATGCTATTGCGCACTAGCGAGGCGCGGGTTCGCCGTCAGCGCCATACGCTGGGGGTACACCCAGTCTACAAACGCGTGGATTCGTGTGCCGCCGAGTTCGCGGCCACCACTGCTTACATGTACTCCACCTACGAGCAGGAATGTGAGGCGCAGCCGAATAAGCGGCCGAAGATTATGGTGCTCGGCAGTGGACCCAACCGGATCGGTCAAGGTATCGAGTTTGATTATTGCTGTGTGCACGCAGCGCTAGCTATGCGTGAGGATGGCTACGAGACCATAATGGTCAACTGCAACCCGGAAACGGTCTCCACGGACTACGACACCTCAGACCGCCTGTATTTCGAGCCGTTGACGCTAGAAGATGTGCTCGAGATCATTCATGTAGAAAATCCCGACGGCGTGATCGTACAGTACGGCGGGCAGACGCCGTTGAAGCTGGCGCAAGGACTAGCAAAAGCCGACGTGCCGATTGTCGGTACCAGCCCGGATTCCATTGATCTTGCCGAGGACCGCGAGCGTTTTCAGCGCCTGTTGAAACGCATGCGCATGTTGCAGCCGCCCAACGCCACAGCACGAACGCTGCCGGAGGCGGTGAAGATGGCGCAGAAGATCGGTTACCCGCTGGTGGTACGACCATCCTATGTGCTCGGTGGGCGGGCGATGGAGATCGTTCATAGCCGCGACGACCTGGACGCCTACATGCGCGCGGCCGTACGCGTATCCGAAGATGCGCCGGTGCTGCTTGACAAGTTTCTGAGCGATGCGATTGAGGTCGACGTCGATGCCGTCAGCGATGGGGAGCAAGTGATCATTGGTGGGATCATGGAACACATTGAGGAGGCGGGCGTACACTCGGGCGATTCTGCCTGTTCACTACCGCCCTTCAGCTTATCCCAGAGGGTTCAGCAGCAGATCCGAGAGCAAACCGTTCAGCTCGCAACGGCACTCAAGGTGATAGGCCTGATGAATGTGCAGTTCGCTGTGAAGGATGACAAGGTCTATGTGCTTGAGGTTAATCCGCGTGCTTCGCGGACGGTGCCTTACGTGTCAAAAGCGACCGGCCGCCCGTTGGCCAAGATTGCCGCACGTTGTATGGTGGGACGCACGCTAGCTGATCAGGGTGTCGTCTCGGAGATCGTCCCGAGCTACTACTCGGTGAAAGAAGCGGTACTACCTTTCATAAAATTCCCAGGTATCGATACCGTGCTCGGACCGGAAATGAAATCGACCGGCGAGGTCATGGGGGTCGGTCGAAACTTCGGTGAAGCGTTCTCGAAATCGCAACTTGCCGCTGGCTACGAGATTCCAAAAAGTGGACGCATGTTCATCAGCGTTCGCGATGCAGATCAGAAACCAATAGTCGAGATAGCCCGTTATTTCAAAGAGCATGGCTTTGAAATCTTGGCGACGCGAGGTACTGCCGCAGTGTTGCAGGCCGCCGGGATTACGGTGCGACCGATAAACAAAGTCTCGGAGGGCCGACCCCATATCGTCGACATGATTGTTAATGACGAGATTGATATAATTGTTAATACTACCTCTGACAGGCAAAGCTTTGAGGATTCGCGTGCCATCCGCAGCCAGGCGCTGCAGCATCAAGTAACAAACTACACAACGCTTTCCGCGGCGCGCGCTGCGTGTGCGGCGCACCGCGAGGGCAATCAACTGACCATTGATCGTCTTCAGGATTTGCATAAGGAGCTTGCGCAATGACTAAAGTCATCATCACCGCAGGCGGCGCGGAGAAACTGCGGGAGCAGTTACATCATCTAAAGACGGTGAAGCGACCGCGCATTATCAAAGAGATCGAGGACGCCCGTTCGCATGGCGATATCTCGGAGAATGCCGAATTTCATGCGGCCAAAGAGCAGCAGGGGTTTATTGAAGGACGTATTGCCGAGCTTGAGACCAAACTTTCACGCGCGCAGATTATCGATCCGGCTACTGTGGACGCCCAGGGGCGCGTGGTATTCGGCGCAACAGTGGAGCTACAAGATCACCACCAGCGGCAGCGGGTAACTTATCAGATCGTCGGTGATCTGGAAGCGGATCTCAACGAAAACAAGATCTCCATCAGCTCTCCAACTGCACGCGCGCTTATCGGTAAATACGAAGGCGATCTCATCGATGTTGAAGTACCCGACGGTTTGCGCTCCTATGAAATCATCAAGGTTCGCTATATCTGAGGGCCAGCATAAGTAAGCGGGGTATGCAACAGAGTTGCCTCAGGACAGGGACAATCGCGGTTGCTGGGCACGGCGGAAGATAACCCCCATACGCCCGACCTCTTGAATTGGCTCAGCAGCCGTCAGCCGGCAGATTTGGCGATACAGCGCCCTTCGTTGCAAACGGTTGCTGCCGGGCAGGCGAATCTTCACAAGCTCATGGTGCTCAAGGGCACGCTCGATCTCGGCAATGACACTTTCGGTAATTCCAGCCACGCCCACAGTCACTGCCGGGGCACGATGATGCGCCAGGCTGCGCAGGTAGCTTCGCTGTTTCGTAGTTAGGGCCATGGCCTTCCATAGCAAGTATCCCCCCGATATGTTATGAGCGCTAGCCGGAAGAAAGGCTGGCTGCGTGAGCATGCGCGCGATCCCTATGTCCGACGTGCTCAGGCCGATGGCTACCGCTCGCGCGCGGTCTACAAGCTGATGGAAATCGACGCGCGCTACCACCTGTTGTGCCCGGGAATGACAGTGATTGATCTGGGAGCGGCGCCGGGGGGCTGGACGCAGTACGTGCGGGAAAGGGTCGGGCCCAAGGGATGCGTGCTGGCTCAGGACGTGCTGCCCATGGCGCCCCTGCCGGGCGTGCAGTTCGTGTGCGGCGATATTGCCGATCCAGCGGTGCTAGACTTATTAGTAGAGCAGCTTGCAGGATCAAAGGCGGAGCTTGTTATTTCCGATATGGCCCCCAATATCAGTGGTGATAGCGTTTCTGACCAGGCACGGATGATCGAACTGGCGGAGCGCGTATTCGTCGTTGTTGGTGTTATTCTGAAAAATGGTGGCCATTTACTACTGAAAGCCTTCCAAGGGGCAGGATTTACCCAAGTCCGTCAGGCCATGCAGCCATCCTTCGACAAGCTTTTGACTTGCAAACCACGAGCCTCCCGTCCGCATAGTCGCGAGATCTACCTGTTGGGGCTCGGTTTTCATGGGGCTAATGATCGGTTGTAACCTACGGGCGCTAGTAGGAAAATGGAACAACGCCGCCTACGCTGGTCTAAGCCTGGACGGTGCATTTTAGCCATAGAGGCACTTAAACGAGGATTAAGTTGAACAATCTCACCAAGAATCTCTTGCTTTGGCTCGTCATCGCAGTGGTGCTGATGTCGGTCTTCAACAACTTTGGTCCGCGCCAGCCGAGCGCGAACAGCATGGAGTACTCGCAATTCATCGGCAAGGTCAAACAAGGCGTCGTCGACCGGGTGACGATCCAGGGACACAATATCCATGGCACGTTAAAGAGCGGCGAGAAGTTCAAGACCTATGCTCCCGATGACCGCGGGCTCATCGGTGATTTGCTTGAGCACGGCGTTTCTATTGATGCCAAGCCGCAGGATGAGCAGTCGTTGTTACTCACGATTTTCATCAACTGGTTCCCGCTGTTGCTCTTGATAGGCGTATGGATCTTTTTCATGCGTCAGATGCAAGGCGGAGTCGGTGGTCGGGGTGCCATGAGCTTTGGCAAGAGCCGTGCGCGCATGCTTACCGAAGAACAAAACAAGACGACGTTTGAAGACGTTGCCGGTGTGGAAGAAGCCAAAGAAGAAGTACAGGAGCTTGTCGAATTTCTGCGGGATCCTGCCAAGTTTCAGAAACTCGGTGGGCGCATTCCCAAAGGTGTGTTGATGACAGGCGCCCCTGGCACGGGCAAGACGCTGCTGGCAAAGGCTATCGCCGGCGAAGCCAAGGTGCCGTTTTTCTCGATCTCCGGCTCGGATTTCGTGGAGATGTTCGTTGGCGTCGGCGCCTCGCGCGTGCGCGACATGTTCGATCAGGCGAAGAAACATGCGCCCTGCATCATATTCATTGATGAGATCGACGCCGTCGGGCGTCAGCGCGGGGCCGGACTCGGCGGTGGTCACGATGAGCGCGAGCAGACACTGAACCAGCTATTGGTAGAGATGGATGGCTTTGAAGGCACGGAAGGGGTGATCGTCATTGCCGCCACCAACCGGCCGGACGTGCTGGATCCCGCATTGTTGCGCCCGGGACGCTTCGATCGCCAAGTGGTCGTGCCGCTTCCGGACATTCGCGGACGTGATCTGATCCTTAAGGTACACATGCGCAACGTACCCATTGCCGACGATGTGCAGACCACGATTCTGGCGCGGGCGACACCCGGGTTTTCCGGCGCCGACCTCGCGAATCTGGTGAACGAAGCGGCTTTGTTCGCGGCGCGCGCCAACAAACGCTTGGTCGATATGGACGATTTCGAAAAGGCCAAGGACAAGGTCATCATGGGGGCCGAACGTCGCTCGATCGTGATGCCGGAAAGGGAACGCAAGAACACCGCCTACCACGAGTCTGGCCATACGGTGGTCGCTAAGGCGCTACCCAATACCGATCCCGTGCATAAGGTCACGATCATTCCGCGCGGGCGCGCGCTCGGCGTTACGATGCAGTTGCCTGAAGAAGACCGCTACAGCCAGGACCGCGATTCGCTGTTGTCCATGATCGCGGTGCTCATGGGTGGACGCATCGCTGAAGAGATTTTCATGCACCAGATGACGACTGGCGCGGCCAACGACTTTGAACGGGCCACGGAGATCGCTCGCAAGATGGCTACTCGCTGGGGCATGAGCGACAGCCTGGGTACTCGCGTCTACGGTGAGGCGGACCATGAGGTGTTTCTCGGTCGTGACATGATTACGCACAAGAACTTGAGCGACTCCACCGCGGAGATGGTGGACAGGGAGATACGGCGCATTATCGATGAGCAATATGCGCGGGCGCGTAAGATCATCGAGGACAACCGGGAAAAGGTCGAGATCATGGCTACGTCGTTGCTCGAATGGGAGACGCTCAACGCCGATCAGATTAATGACATCATGGCTGGCGGTAAGCCGCGTCCGCCGCAGGACTTAGACGGCGGCACACGCACCGGCGCCGACGCGAAACCGAAAAAGCCAGCACGTAAACCGCGCGTCAAACCCAGCTTGGGGGATCCTGCGGGCGAACATTGAACGGCCCATGAGCATTATTGATTGCGGCGGACGGACGCTCGATGTACGGCGAGTCGCCATCATGGGAATCCTGAACATCACCCCCGATTCGTTCTACGACGGGGGTCTTTTTTTGGCGCGCGAGCGCGCACTCAGGCGCGCCATCGAAATGGTCGAGGAGGGCGCTAATATTATTGATATAGGCGGCGAATCCACGCGCCCGGGTGCAGCCGCCGTAAGCGTGACCGAAGAGCTCGACCGTGTTGTGCCCGTCATCGAAGCCATACGAGATACTGTACCCGTACCGATATCGATCGATACCTCGAAACCGGAGGTCATGCGTGAAGCCGTCGCGGCGGGGGCGGGTATGATAAACGATGTGCGGGCTTTGCGTGCCGAGGGCGCTCTAGCGACAGCTGCTGAGCTGGGCGCTGCCGTGTGCTTGATGCACATGCAAGGTGAGCCACGTACCATGCAGGAGAATCCGACTTATGGCGATGTCGTGGCGGAGGTTCGCGAGTTTCTTGGTGCGCGCCGACGCGCCTGCCTGGAGGTCGGCATAGCGGCAGAAAAGATCATCATCGATCCCGGATTTGGTTTCGGTAAAACCGTGGCACACAACTTGACACTGTTACGGCACCTCGCGGAATTTAAAGTGCTCGCGGCGCCGATATTGGTGGGGCTGTCACGCAAGTCTATGATTGATAAGGTGCTGCGCTTACCGCTTGGGGAGCGCCTGCACGCGAGTGTTGCGCTTGCGGTGCTAGCAGTGCAATACGGTGCAAGCATCGTGCGCGTGCACGATGTACGGGCCAGCTGTGAGGCCATCCGTATGACGGAAGCGGTCGGCCAGCGGCCTGAATATATGTCTAGTCTGGCTTCGTGCCTGTAATGCGAAGTAAAGGGGGAGGCATGGACAAACGCTATTTTGGGACCGACGGCATCCGTGGGCGTGTTGGCCAGGAACCGATCACCCCTGAGATCGTTTTGAAGCTCGGCTGGGCAGCCGGGTTGGTGCTTGGCGGCATGCACGATGATCGTGCGCACGTGCTGATCGGCAAAGATACGCGCGTATCCGGCTACCTTCTAGAGTCAGCGCTTGAGTCGGGATTGTCGGCCGCCGGTGTAGATGTAAGCCTGCTCGGGCCGATGCCGACTCCGGGCATCGCCTACCTGACTCGTACAGCGCGCGCCAGCGCCGGTATCGTTATCAGCGCCTCGCATAATCCCTACCACGACAACGGCATCAAGTTCTTTGGCAGCGACGGGACGAAGTTGCCTGATGAGATCGAGCTCGCTATCGAGCAGACGATGTTGCAACCGATGCGAACGGCTGATTCGGCAGCGCTAGGCAAAGCTGAGCGATATCGCCATGCTGCGGGCCGGTATATCGAGTTTTGCAAGAGCACGTTTCCATCGCGCCAGAGTTTGGATGAGCTGACAATCGTGGTCGATTGCGCTAATGGCGCCGCCTATCAGATTGCTCCCGCTGTTTTTGCGGAGCTGGGTGCCAACGTGATTGCGATGGCGGATGAACCGGATGGCTTCAATATCAATGAAGATTGCGGTTCAACTCGGCCGGCTGCGCTACAGAAAATGGTGCGCGATAAAGGTGCCCACGTCGGCATCGCGCTCGATGGCGATGGCGATCGCGTAATCATGGTTGATGCGAACGGCGCATGTGTCGATGGTGACCAGATACTCTATGTCATCGGTCTCGCGCGCCACGCGAGCGGCGCACTTCGTGGCGGTGTCGTCGGCACATTGATGACCAATTTCGGTCTGGAGCGTGCTTTCGCGGAGCGCGACATTCCATTCATGCGCGCGGCAGTGGGCGACCGTTATGTGCTGAGCTTGCTACAAGCGCAAGGCTGGGAGCTTGGCGGGGAGTCTTCAGGGCATGTCATCTGCCTCGACAAAAGCACGACCGGTGACGGTATCATCACAGCGCTGCAGGTATTGATGGTCATGGTGGAATCGGGCAAGACGCTGGCCGAGCTCACTGCGACGATGCGGGTTTTCCCGCAAACGATCGTCAATGTCGCCATCCCAACCACAGCGGGTGCCGCGGGTGCGACTTTTGACGTGCAGAGCTCACCGCGTATCAGCCGTGCTTTGCGCGCCGCAGAGGCTGAGCTGGCAGACCGTGGACGCGTCGTGCTTCGTGCCTCCGGCACCGAGCCCGTGATTCGAGTCATGGTGGAAGCAGC
>QKEI01000197.1 GCA_003251795.1 Candidatus Muproteobacteria bacterium | reverse complement strand
GAAAATGATCCGAACCTACCTGGAGGCGGTGAGGTCGGTCGCGCGCATAGACGGTTATGAACGGCTGTTCTCTCTTTGGCACTTTGTTCATGTCCCCCTACTGTTTTGGCTCGTGATAACAGGCGTGATCCATGTACTTGCCGTCCATAAGACGGTCGACCTGGACCGACTGGGTCTTCTTCTACACGAGGAAGCAACCGCAGTGCAAGAAAAGCTCTCATCAGTTTATCCCCTGTCTTGGATAACCGAAGTAACAGAGGATGAACGGCAAGCCGCTCTCAAGGCGCAACCCGGGAAGGCGCGATCGGAACTGGCACAGATCCCCGAAAAAGCGCCGTCCGGTCCCAAGGCTGGCGGGCCCAATCAGCGGGGTATCTATGTCGTCAACCTGCTCTCATCCCGAACCCCTGACGTCAAACCGAAGCAACCGCTTCCAAACAGCCTGCGTAATTATCGCCTGTACACAACGACCTCTCGCGAAGGCGGGAAGGTATGGTACCGATTGCGCCTCGGCTTCTTTGCCACCGAGCAAGAAGCCAAAGAGACAGGCGAGCTGCTGAAGAAACGCTATCCAGACGCACGCATCGACCGCATATCAGGCGGTGAAAAGGAGGCTCAAGCCGGGCTTCTTTTGTCGGAAGGTCGGAAGGCCCTCACTAATGGCGACAACTCCAAGGCGATCCCTTTGTTCACCCAAGTACTCCATCTACCAAAAAACCCTTACACACAGGAGGCACGGGAGCAACTCGGGCTCGCGCGAGAGCGAAACGGTCAAATCGACCTAGCCAAGGTCGAGTATAAGCTGTACCTCAAACTCTATCCCACGGGTGAGGACGCCGATCGCGTGCGCCAACGGCTATTGAATCTAACCGGGGGTGGGAGAAAGGCGGCGGTGAAGTTAAAAGCACCCGCAAAATAATGTCGAGCGTGGTGGCAGTACACAACTACTGAGGAACACTGTGTGCGGGATTTCGTCAGTATCGGTTATCGCTGGGATTTCTAACACCATCGTCACCGCGCGAAAAACAAACCGTTGCCAGGCAGCAACTGTGACATAGCGGCTTCTTGCGGCAGGTTTCTTTGCCATGTCGCACGATCAGTGCGTGATATTCGTTGTACAATGGCACATCTTCGCCGAGGGACATCTCAAAAGCACGGCGCAGCGTTTCATAAGGCTCCGGGCCTTCGATCGCACCGAGGCGCGTGAACACACGCCGCGTGTAGGCGTCGATGACGAACACTGGACGGTCGAACGCGTACAATAGTATATCGTCCGCCGTCTCCGGACCGATGCCATGCACCGCCAACAAGGCGTTGCGCAACTCTTCCGTGGACATCGTCGCCAGGCGCCTAACACCACCTTCGGCAACAATCCAGCGGCAAAGTGCCCGCAAGCGTTTGGCTTTCACGTTGAAGTAGCCGGAAGGCCGGATCAGGTTGGCTACTCGCCTCGGGTGAGTCTCGACGATCGCTTTCACTGATAACATACGCGCACGTTTGAGGTTGGCGATCGCTTTCTCGACGTTGACCCAGGCAGTATTTTGCGTCAGCACGGCACCGACCATGACCTCGAAAGCCGAATCACCCGGCCACCAACGCCGTGGACCATAGGCGGAAAACAACTTTTCGTAGATCGCGCGGTAACCAAACGACGTGTTCATCGGTGCATCGCTCGTGGACGCGCGACCGCGCGCGTTGCACGCTTACGCCTTGCCCGCGGCGGCACGGGCACCAGGTACTCGAGACCCGCAGCCGCATACAAATCGGCAATCGCTGGGTGCTCGAGCTCTTGCCACTTGCCCGCGCGCAGCGCTCGGGGCAAGCTCACCGGACCGTAACGAATGCGAATCAAGCGACTTACACGAGCCCCCACGGCTTGCCACATTCGACGAACCTCGCGTTTGCGCCCCTCGCGCAGGGTTACGTGATACCAACGGTTGGCGCCGCTACCACCGGCCGCGCGTATGTTGTCGAAACGCGCTGTGCCGTCGCGCAAGCGCACACCGCGCCCAAGCTTGGTCAGCGTCGCCTCATCGACCCTACCCAACACGCGCACCGCGTATTCGCGTTCCAACTCGTGTGACGGATGCATTAAGCGATTGGCCAGCTCGCCGTCGGTTGTCAGCAACAACAACCCGGCGCTGTTGATGTCCAGTCGCCCCACCGCCACCCAGCGTTCGTTCCGCAGGCGCGGCAAGTGATCGAAGATGGTCGGGCGCCCGGCGTTATCGCGGCGTGTGCAGATCTCCCCCTCGGGTTTGTGATAGGCGAGCACACGGTGACGTTCACCACCCCGGTGAAGGGGAATGATACGACCGTCCAAACGTACGACTTGGTTTGTTTCGACGCGCTCGCCGAGGGCGGCGGGCTTGTTGTCTACCGAGATGCGTCCTTGCTCGATCCAGCGCTCGACCTGCCGGCGCGAGCCGAGAGCGGCACGTGCAAGAACCTTCTGCAACTTCTCACTCATGCCCCTCGCGTTTGGGAACACGGGCGTAATGTTGCTCGGCTCCTTCGGCTCGCAACAACCTTGCTGGCTCAGCATCGGACTCACTCGCCGGCGTGTCCGTACGCTCATGTCGAGCATCGGCCAACGTGGTTACCGCCTCGCCTGCCGGCAATGGCTGTTCGCCCGCAAGCTCCGCGTCACTTGCGTCTGGCATCAGGCGCTGGTCAAGCTCTCTACCGATCTGTTCCAGATCGCGCAACTCGGCCAACGCAGGCAATTCATCAAGGCTGGACAAATTGAAATGCTCGATGAACTGGCGCGTGGTGCCGTAGAGCGCGGGTCTACCGGGCGTGTCACGATGCCCAACCTGTCGGATCCATTCGCGCTCCAGCAGCGCATGGATAATATCGGTGCTCACCGAAACGCCTCGGATCGATTCTATGTCGCCGCGGGTAACGGGCTGCTTATAGGCAATGATTGCCAAGGTCTCCAGCAGCGCACGCGAGTAACGTGGCGCGCGCTCCTGCTGCAGGCGAGTAATCCATTCGGCGTACTTCTCGCGAGTCTGAAAACGGTAGCCGCGATCGATGTGCTTGAGCTCTATGCCGCGGCCCTCGTACTCCTGCTCGAGTATCTTCAACGCCTCGTTGATTGCCTGGCGCGACGGTCGTGAGTCATCCGGAAACATCGAGAGCATACGCTCGATGGTAAGTGGCTCGTTAGCGGTCAACAAGGCCGCCTCGACGATGTTCTTCAACTCAAAAACTTCCTGCGCCATCAGGCCGCCGCCTTCACGTGAATGGGAGCAAAGGGTTCCTGCTGCACGACCACGAGTAACGCCTCCTTCAAGAGCTCGAGCACCGCGATAAATGTTACCACCACACCGAATCGACCCTCTTGCGGGTTAAACAGTTCCTCAAATCGGACAAACTTCTCACTGTTGATGCGAGCCAGAATATGCGTCATGCGCTCGCGCACCGACAGACGTTCGCGCAGCACATGATGATGGCGGTAGAGCTGAGCACGTTCAAGCACCCGCCTAAATGCGTCGAGCAGCTCCGGCAGCGCTACGTGCGGCTGCGGGCGTGCTAGCGTTTTGGCAACAGGGGCAACGAGCGCGACATGGATTTCGCGGCCAACGCGCGGACGCTGATCGAGCTCATCTGCGGCCTTGCGGTAACGCTCGTACTCCTGCAGTCGGCGCACCAGTTCCGCACGCGGGTCCTCCTCATCCTCCTCCTCCGTCGGTCGTGGCAACAACATGCGCGACTTGATCTCCGCTAGCATCGCCGCCATCAGTAAGTACTCGCTTGCGAGCTCGAGCCGCGCCATCTGCATCAACTCGATGTAGCTCATGTATTGCCGCGTTACTTCGGCGATCGGTATGTCCAATATATCGAGGTTCTGTTTGCGAATAAGATAGAGCAACAGATCGAGCGGTCCCTCAAAGGTTTCAAGGAACACCTCCAGGGCATCGGGCGGTATGTAAAGATCATGCGGCAGCTCAATGAAGGGTTCGCCCTGGACCACAGCCACCGGGGAGTGTGTCGCTGTCGGCGTTTCCATCAACTGTACTCCAACCCTATCGCCTGACGCACATCGTCAAGCGTTTCTTCGGCCACATCGCGTGCGTGCTCACCTCCCTCGGCGATGATGTTCTTCACCAGTGTCGGGTCGCTCGCATACTCGGCGGCGCGCCGGCGTATCGGATCAAGCTCGGCAATCACAGCATCGATGACCTTCTGCTTGCATTCGAGACAGCCGATGGCGGCGCTGCGACAGCCCTGTTGTACCCAGGCCTTAGTCTCCTCGTCCGAGTACACCTGGTGCAAGGGCCACACGGGACATTTCTCGGGGTCGCCCGGATCAGCACGACGCACACGCGCTGGATCTGTGGGCATCGTTTGCATCTTGCGTTGGATCTCATCCGGCTCCTCACGCAGCGCGATCGTGTTATTGTAAGACTTCGACATCTTCTGACCATCGAGCCCCGGCATCTTCGATGCCGGCGTTAACAGCACCTTGGGTTCGGGCAGGATAATCTTGCCACCCCCCTCCAGATAGCCGAACAGGCGTTCCTTGTCGCCGATAGTAATATTTCTCTGCTTTTCCAGCAGCGCGCGTGCCGTGTCCAGCGCCTCCTGATCGCCCCTTTCCAGATAAGCGGTGCGCAAACGCCGATACAAGGAGCCCGTCTTCTTGCCGAGCTTGGTGATCGCTTCCTTGGCGCGATCCTCGTACCCGGGCTCACGCCCATACAGATAGTTGAAGCGCCGCGCCATTTCCCGCGTGAGCTCCACGTGCGCCACCTGGTCCTCGCCTACGGGCACCAGGCCGGCGCGATAGATCAGGATATCAGCGCTCTGCAACAACGGGTAACCGAGGAAACCGTAGGTCGAGAGATCTTTGTCTTTCAGCTGCGTCTGCTGATCCTTATAGCTCGGCACGCGTTCGAGCCACGGCAGCGGAGTGATCATCGCCAGCAGGGTGAACAGCTCGGCGTGCTGCGGTACCTGGGATTGGATGAATAGCGTGGCATGATGCGGATCGACCCCCGCCGCGAGCCAGTCGATAACCATTTCCCAGATATTTTCTCGAATGATGTGCGATTCTTCGTAGTGGGTCGTCAACGCATGCCAGTCGGCAACGAAGTAAAAGGCCTCGTACTCGTGCTGCAAGCGCACCCAGTTACGTAGCACACCGTGGTAATGCCCCAGATGCAAGCGTCCGGTTGGCCGCATCCCCGACAGCACCCGTACCGGCTGGCCGGGAGGTATGCCGCTCGCGGGCGTCATGATAACCCCACGATCGCCGTGACCAGCTTCAGGCTAAACCTGATCGGCGGGCCAATGATCACCCATAGAAATCCGGTAATCATTAGCGTGAGCAGAATCATGAAGCCAAAGGGCTCGACACGGCTCAGATGCCAGGCCAAGCGACTTGGCAGCAGCCCGACCGCAACACGCCCGCCGTCAAGCGGCGGCAGCGGCAGCAGGTTGAACACCATCAGCAATACATTAATAAGTATCCCGACCAGGCCCATAAAAAACATCGGCTCCGAGAGCACCGAGAGGGACGGCGGCAAAAACGTGGCCATCTTGGCGAGCATGCCCCAAAGGACCGCCATCAACAGATTGGCCGCAGGCCCGGCGGCAGCGACGATGACCATATCGCGCTTAGGATGTCGCAGGTTTTCCCAAGTCACCGGCACTGGCTTAGCCCAACCGAAGAGAAAGCCGCTCTTGGTGATAGCGATAATCAACAACAGCACAGCCGGTACCAGTACGGTGCCCAAAGGATCGATATGCTTGATGGGGTTGAGCGTCACTCGCCCCAAACGCTGCGCTGTCGGGTCGCCAAGATACTTGGCAATCCATCCATGAGCCACCTCGTGTACGGTAATCGCGAATAGAACGGGCAGAATAGAGATGATAACCAGCTGCGGCAGGGATAGGTTACTCAGTATCCCAATAATATTCTCCAGCATCAGCGCGAGTATATCAGGCCCGCGCCTGTGCATAAATTGGCGTCACGGGCGTAACGTGACGAGCGGTCCTTGCTTTTAGACACCCGCAGGTGCCGCCTGAGTGGCCTGAGCAAGCGTACCCTTTCCTTGGCGCGCGATCTCCACCGCCCCAGCGTCGAGCGCGATCACGGTGGTAGGCTCCAACCCGCAATAGCCGCCGTCGACAACCAGGTCGATCTCGTGCTCCAGCCGCTCGCGGATCACCTGCGGATCACTCAGCGGTAACGCCTCGCCCGGCATAATCAGGGTGACACTCATCAATGGTTCCTGCAGCTGCGCCAACAGCGCCTGCACGAAACGGTGATCGGGAATACGTAGACCGATGGTCTTACGGCGGCTGAGTAACCTCCGCGGTACTTCGCGGGTCGCCGGCAGAATGAAGGTGAATGGACCGGGTGTATTGGCCTTGAGCACGCGGTAGTCCGCGTTCGTCACCCGTGCGTACAGCGAGAGCTCGGAAAGATCGCGGCAAACCAAGGTGAAGTTGTGCCTGTCATCCAGTCTTCGTATCCGCTGAATGCGCTCGAGCGCCGCCTTGTCACCTACGTGGCATCCCAGCGCATAGCTAGAATCTGTCGGGTAGGCCATCACACCGCCGGCGCGCACGATGGCGGCGGCTTGCTTTACCAGGCGCGGCTGCGGGTTTTCGGCGTGAATTTGAAAATATTGCGCCATCCAGATGCGACCATACGGCGACCCGCCCCGTCTGGGACGGGGCGGGTCCGAACGTTGCGCGAGAAACCCAACGAGTGCCGCTATGACTTCTTCTTATCGCCCTTGGTGAACTTGTCAAGCTGTCCCGCTGCCCACTTCTGGCCTCCCAGGCCAAAAGCCAAGGCCAAGGCCAACACGATACCGGCAAGAAGGATAAAGAACGTCCAGCGTACGATATCGGCACCGACATTGACTTGCGCCAAGGCGATCGTAATCACGAATATCATGATGGCATAGCGGGTGACGCGTCCCATAATATCCGCGTCCTCGATGCCGACATTCTTGGCGTAGGCAACGACCGCATCGCCGAAAAAGCGGGCAAAATAGAGCCCAATGGCGATAATCAGCACGGCGACGATTACGTTCGGGATAAAGAGGGCGACCTGTTTGACCAACTCGGACACGTCGCTCAGGCCGAGCACGTTGAAGGCCAACAACAAGAATACCAAGATCGTCAGCCAGTAGATCAGGATCCCGAGGATATCAATGGTGGTCTTCTTAATGCCGCCCTGCTTGAAGAAGTTGTCTATCCCTGCCTTCTCGGTCAAGATGTTGAAATTAACCGCCTTCAGGCCGCGCACAACGACGAACAGCAGAAACTTCGCCAGCAGCCAGCCGAGAACGAGCACGGCAATCGCCAGAAAAAACGCCGGCAGAAACGTAACCAACTGATTCAGAAAGGCCTTAGCGGGTTCGAGCATAACGTTGATTTGTTGCACGAGACTCCTCCTTTTCTCGGTTGTTGTTCAAGTGATTCTCACGCGCTGGTCCAGCCGAGTCAACGACATTGGCCCAATACGGCGCATTGGACCCGCGGCTACAAAGAAAGACCCTCGATCTGCCGCAGGATACCGCAGCGCTCCGGACGCCCCGACCCGGAACGCAGCGAGATAGATATCGCCAACCCCGATAGACGAAAGCTGGAAAGATAAACTATCATCTTTCGCCGCGTCATACCAAGTTGATCAAGATCAAATGAAATTTTTGTACGATTTCTTCCCGCTACTGCTGTTTTTCGCCGGTTTTTATCTTTTCGACATTTATGTAGCGACTGCAATCGCAATAGTCGCGACACTCGTGCAGGTAAGCTGGCATTGGCTGCGCACCAGACGCTTCGAAACCCCGCATGTGATAACGCTGGTGGTCCTGGTGGTGTTTGGTAGTTTGACGCTAGTATTTCACGACGATACCTTCATACGTTGGAAGCCGACCATTGTCTATGCAATCCTGGCAACATTGACGTTCGGCAGCCAGTTTAGCGCAAAGGTTACGCTGCTCGAACGTCTCCTGGGCGCTCAGATTGTTCTGCCCACGCAGATTTGGCGTCGATTGAACATCGCCTGGGGGTGTTTCTTTCTGGCACTTGGCGCGCTTAATCTCTATGTAGCGTTTTATTATCACCTAGAACAGGACGCCGCTACCCGCCTGGAATTCTGGGTGAACTTCAAGGTCTTTGGGTTGACCGGGCTCACTCTAGCCTTTGTCATCGCTCAGGCTTTCGTAATGGCCAGATACGCCGATAACCCGACGCAGGAGGACAAGACCTAATGTACTATGTTGTGTTCGCAACCGATGTCGACAATACCCTCGACAAACGCCTGGCTGCGCGCCCGGCGCACCTGGCGCGCCTGCAACAATTGAAAGACGAGGGACGATTGTTGGTGGCCGGGCCCTTTCCAGCGATCGACAATGAGGACCCCGGTACCGCCGGTTATAGCGGTAGCCTGATCGTCGCCGACTTTCCCTCCCTGGAAGAGGCGCGCGCATGGGCTAGTGTCGACCCGTATGTGACGGCCGGTGTCTATGCCGATGTAAAGGTGAAACCATTTCGCAAAGTACTGCCGTAAACGGTAACTGGTACTAGTGATTCATGACTGGCAATTAGTTTAATAATGTGACGGAGCGCCACTAACGACCCAGTCATTTGATCAAAGCCAGTAATTGTGTCTCGTTCAGGGTTGCGATGCCGAGCTGTGCCGCCTTGGTAGCCTTGGAACCGGGGTCGGCACCGACCACAACGTAGTCTGTTTTCTTGGATACGCTGCCGACAACCTTGGCACCCCGCTCCTGCAATTTCGCCTTCGCCTCATCGCGTGACATCGACGTCAGCGTGCCAGTGAGCACGAAGGTT
>QKEI01000130.1 GCA_003251795.1 Candidatus Muproteobacteria bacterium | reverse complement strand
GCAGTGGCGGTGAAGAATTCGGTGTATGCATTGCCGCGCAGCGAGCAAGCGCTCGAGGATTTCCAGTGGGTTGTGCGGGAGATCACCGAGGGTGGCGGAGAGGGCGCCGTGTGCGAGGCGCACTTTGTCGAGGGTCTCAGCGACGTCGAGGTTACCGAGCTCTTTCGCGTGGCCCGCGAAAGCGACTACGCTCAGCTCGCGCAAGACGTGCGCTCAGTGCGCGAGGTCGCTCGTGCAGCGACCACGCTCACCAACGAGCAGCGAGCCGAGCTCGCGACGCAGGTCAAACGCCTCAAGCGTCAGTTCAGCCAGATCGTGGCCATCGATTTCTTCGAGGCGCCCAACCGGGAGACAGCGCAGGCGCTTATTACTGAACTTGAAGAGCGCCTCGCGCAGCCGGGGCAGGATCAGCGCCCGACGCGCGCACCGGCGCTCGCAAAGCTGAACGGCCGCACCTGGGTTACGCGCGAGGGCATTAAGATCGACCGCATCGCCAGCGCCTGGCTGATCCGTCGTTTCATCGATGCGAAGGCCCGTTTCAAATTCGTTCCTGCCCGCGGCTACCGGCCGAAGGGCGGAGAGCTGCGCTTCGACATGTTCGATGCCGAGTTCACCCATGAAGGCGATCAGTGTACTTTCGAGGTGTTGTTGGTACGCAGTGGCTTGCAGGACCCCGCCCTGCGCCATCTCGCCGAGATCGTGCATGACATCGACCTCAAGGACAGCAAGTATGGGCGCGACGAGGCCGCCGGTGTATCGCGATTGATCGACGGGCTGGCAATTACCAATAAGAAAGACAGCGCCCGCTTGGCCCGCGGTTCAGCGTTATTCGACGACCTGTACGAGAATTTTCGGCAGAGCGAACGTAGCGGGCGTCAGGCTGAGAGTAAACGGCCATGAAGAGCACGACGGCGGCATCATCCGAACTGGTGCAGGCCGATCACCTGCGACATGGCATATCGTTCGCCGAGGCGGTGCGCGTATGGATCAAGATCGCGTTGCTCAGCTTTGGTGGACCGGCAGGTCAGATTGCCGTCATGCACCGCATCTTGGTCGACGAAAAGCGCTGGATCAGCGAAAGCCGATTTCTGCATGCGCTTAACTATTGTATGTTGCTGCCGGGGCCGGAGGCGCAGCAGCTTGTTACTTATATCGGCTGGCTGCTACACCGGACCGTCGGCGGCCTGGTCGCCGGTAGCCTGTTCGTGTTGCCGGGTTTCGTATGCCGGCTTTAGCGATGTCTCGTTAGTACAGGCGTTGTTCTTTGGTTTGAAGCCCGCCGTACTGGCAGTGGTCGTGCACGCCGGACATCGCATCGGCAAACGCGTGCTGAAGAACAGCACCACGATCGCCATTGCAGTAGCCGCATTCGTGGCGATTTTCTTTCTGGAGGTTCCATTCCCGGTGATCATCGTTTGCGCCGCGCTGATCGGCTACGCCGGCGGTCGCCTGTGGCCGGATGCGCTACCAAGCGTCGCCCACGGTGGTGCGGGTGCTGTGGTCGATTCGCTGCTGGCCGACAACATCCCCCAGCACGTGCAACCGTCGCTGGCCCGTTCGCTGCGGGTGTTGCTTATCTGTCTGGCGCTTTGGTTCGGGCCGATCGCGGTATTGGCGTTGACACTCGGACCGGCGGACGTATTCGTTCAGCAAGGCCTGTTTTTCAGCAAGGTGGCGGTGGTGACTTTTGGCGGGGCCTATGCCGTGCTTGCCTATGTCGCCCAGCAGGCGGTCGAGCTCTATGGCTGGTTGCAGCCCGGCGAAATGCTGGATGGGCTCGGCATGGCTGAAACCACTCCGGGACCCCTTATTATGGTGCTGGAGTTCGTCGGCTTCTTGGGCGCGTATCGCGACCCGGGTGCGCTCGATCCTATGGTTGCGGGTGCCCTCGGGGCAGTGCTGACCACCTGGGTCACGTTTGTACCGTGTTTTCTCTGGATTTTTCTTGGTGCACCGTACGTCGAGAAGCTGCGCGGCAACCAGTCCCTGAGCACCGCGCTATCCGGCATCACCGCCGCGGTGGTCGGGGTCGTGTTCAATTTGGCGCTCTGGTTCGCGTTACACGTGATCTTCAGCAAGTTGGAAGAGGTCCACACCCTCGGCGTGCGCTGGCTCGTGCCGGTGTGGCAGACGCTCGAGCCTGTTTCGCTATTGCTCGCTGCCGCTGCCCTAGTGGCCATGTTCCGTTTCAAAGTCGGTATCATGCCGACCCTGGCGGCCAGCGCCGTTCTCGGTCTCATCTATAGGTTCGCCCTCTAACAGAGTAACAGGCGCACCGGCGTTATCGCGTGCGCCGCCAGTTGTGATGTAATTGCTTTGGTACACCTCCGCCCCCGGCGCTAACGCAATATTGGGATCATAACCATGACGGCAAGAATCATCGACGGCAACGCGATCGCAGCGCAGATCAAGACCGAGGTCAAAGATGAGGTCACGCGGCTAAAGGCGCGGGGGGTCGACCCATGCCTGGCGGCGGTGCTGGTGGGCGATGTAGCCGCCTCGAAGGTGTACGTACGGAACAAGCGGCGCAGCTGCGAGCAAGTGGGTATGAGCTCGGTGTTACGCACGCTACCGGCGGACGTACCCGAGCAGGAATTACTCCAGCTAATCGACGAGCTCAACAATGATTCGACTGTGCATGGCATTCTCGTGCAGCTACCGTTGCCGGATCACATCGATGAAACAAAGGTGTTACAGCGCATGTCGCCGGCAAAGGACGTAGACGGTTTCCACCCGATCAATATCGGCAAGTTGGTCATCGGTTTCGACACCTTCAGGTCCTGTACGCCGGCCGGGATCCAGGAGCTGTTGATCCGCAGCGGCGTGGACATTGCCGGCAAGCATGTCGTCATCCTCGGTCGCAGCAATATCGTTGGCAAGCCCATGGCCAACATCCTCGTGCAGAAGCACAAGCACGCGAACGCCACTGTCACGGTGTGTCACAGCCGTACCCGTGACCTGCCGGCGTTGGCACGGCAAGGAGACATCCTGATCGCTGCCATGGGCCAGCCCGAGTTCGTGAAAGCGGAGATGGTGGCTGCCGGAGCGATCGTGGTCGATGTGGGTATCAACCGCGTGGAGGACCCGGCGTCAAAGAAAGGTTATAAGTTGGTTGGTGACGTCGATTTCGCTTCAGTCAGCAAGGTGGCATCCGCTATCACGCCGGTTCCCGGTGGTGTCGGTCCGATGACTGTCGCCATGCTGATGGTAAACACTCTGAAGGCTGCGCGCATGAGTCTAGCCGCCAGCAGTACCTGAGCACCATCATGCCTTACGCAACGACGAGCGATAACGTCAAGCTTTATTACGAAGAAACCGGTAGTGGTTTCCCTGTGATCTTTGTGCACGAGCTTGCCGGCGACTATCGCAGCTGGGAGCCACAAGTGCGTTACTTCTGCCGACGCTACCGCTGCATCACCTTCAACGCCCGCGGCTACCCTCCATCCGATGTTCCCGATGATGCATCGCGCTACTCGCAGGACCACGCCACCGCCGACATCGATGCGGTCTTGCGTCATCTCGAC
>QKEI01000018.1 GCA_003251795.1 Candidatus Muproteobacteria bacterium | reverse complement strand
CCGAGATGGTGATGCCAGGGGATAACGTGCGCATCAACGTCGCCCTCATCAGCCCCATCGCGATGGAAGAGGGACTGCGCTTTGCCATCCGTGAGGGTGGGCGCACGGTAGGGGCCGGTGTGGTGTCGAAGGTTATTGAGTGAACGTGAGGGGAGAGGAGGAAAAGGTGGGGTAATCACTACGAGGATGCACAACGGCGCAAGCAGTTACCCCTTCACGTCTCGCACCTCACACCTTATGGAATTGGCATGGCTAGTCAGAAGATTCGTATTCGCCTGAAGGCGTTTGATCATCGCCTGATCGACAGGTCGGCGGCGGAAATCGTTGATACGGCTAAGCGTACGGGGGCATTGGTTAAAGGTCCGATCCCACTGCCTACTAAGATGGAGCGTTTTACTTTGCTGCGCTCGCCACACACGGACAAGAAGTCGCGTGATCAATTCGAGATACGTACTCATAAACGCATCATGGATATCGTCGATCCGACGGACAAGACCGTAGACGCGCTAATGAAACTCGATCTTGCCGCGGGCGTTGATGTGGAGATTAAGCTCGGCTGAGCGCGAAAAGAGCATGAGTTTGAGGTATAGGCAATGCCGCTAGGCATGGTTGGTCGCAAGCTCGGTATGACTCGGATATTTTCCGAGGAGGGTGTAACCATTCCGGTAACAGTACTGGAGGTTGATGCCAATCGGATCACACAGGTGAAACCAGAAGGGCCGGACGGCTATCGCTCGATCCAGGTGACGACCGGGTCACGTCGAGCGGGACGCATTAACAAGCCTATGGCCGGCATTTTCGCCAAGGCGGGCGTAGAGCCGGGGCGTGGATTATGGGAGTTTCGCCTGGCACCGGGTGAGGGTGAGGGTGCGGATCTTAAGCCCGGGGCGCATATCAAGGCTGACATGTTCAGCGTTGGTCAGAAGGTGGATGTGCGGGGCGTTACTATCGGCAAAGGGTTTGCCGGTGTCATGAAACGACACCATTTCAGTGGCGGGCGCGCGAGCCATGGCGCCTCTTTGAGTCACCGCGCACCCGGATCGATCGGTCAACGCACCACACCGGGTCGCGTGTTTCCCGGCAAGAAGATGGCCGGGCACATGGGGGCGGCTAAGCGCACCCAGCAAAATCTCGAAGTCGTCAGTATCGACGCCGAGCATAGCCTGCTACTGGTGAGAGGTGCGGTACCGGGAAGCAAGGGTTCAGACGTGATTATTATGCCCGCGGTCAAGGCAGGAACGAGCACGGGCAAGGAGAAGAAATCTTGAAACTCGCCGTAGCTAGCGAGCAAACGCCTGACGCAAAATCGGAGATCGAAGTCTCTGATGCGGTGTTCGGCGCGCGTTTCAACGAGCCCTTGGTGCATCAGGTTGTCGTGGCCTACCAGGCCGGCGCGCGCCAGGGAACGCGTGCGCAGAAAAACCGCGCCCTTGTGCGCGGTGGCGGCAGTAAGCCGTGGCGGCAGAAGGGAACCGGGCGCGCCCGTGCCGGTACGATTCGCAGCCCGTTGTGGCGTGGTGGCGGCAAGGTTTTCCCGGCGGGTCCCCAGGACTTTTCGCATAAGGTCAACAAGAAAATGCACCGTGGCGCACTGCGTGCCATTTTGTCGGAGCTAATACGTCAGCAGCGACTGCTTGCAGTAGAGGCATTTCAGGTAACAGAGGTAAAAACCAAGGTATTGGTCGACAAGTTAAAGAAGCTGGGTGTCGACGACGCGCTGATCGTCACTGAACAAGTGGATGAGCGGCTACTTCTATCGTCGCGTAACTTGCCACTGGTAGAGGTACGCGATGCGCGACATACCGATCCGGTGAGTTTGCTGCGTCACGGCAACGTTATCATAACGGTCGCTGCAGTTAAGCGTCTCGAGGAGCAACTAGCATGAACGAAGAGTTGCTCTACCAGATAATCTTGTCGCCGTATGTTTCGGAAAAGAGCACGCGTCTGGCCGACAAGCACAAGCAGTTCGTTTTTGAGGTACGACCCGATGCAAGCAAGCCGCTGATCAAGCAGGCAGTTGAAAAGATGTTCAATGTAAAAGTTGAAAGCATTACGGTTTTGAACGCACAGGGCAAGGTGAAACGCCACGGTCGTACCTCCGGTCGACGGCGTGCTACCAAGAAAGCCTATGTGCGGCTAAAACCGGGATTTGACATCGATTTCCTCACAACGGGCTGAGTAAAGTCATGCCACTTGTTAAGGTCGCCCCAACTTCTGCCGGCCGCCGCGCGATGGTCAAGGTGGTGCATCCGGATTTGCACCGAGGTGATCCGCATGCAGCCCTGGTGGAGAAGAAATCAAAGACCAACGGCCGCAACAGTTACGGGCGCATCACCGTACGCCATCGCGGTGGTGCCCACAAACGCCATTACCGCGTTGTTGATTTCAAGCGCGATAACGACGGTATAGCCGGTAAGGTTGAACGACTAGAGTACGACCCCAACCGGAGCGCAAATATTGCCCTGGTGCTGTATAGCAACGGCGAGCGTCGCTACATCATCGCCCCGAAGGATCTCGGCCCTGGCAGCGAAGTGATGTCCGGCCCGGGCGCTGCCATTCGTGTGGGCAACGCCATGCCGCTGCGTAACATACCATTGGGAACGATTATTCACTGCGTCGAGCTCAAGGTAGGGAAAGGTGCACAATTGGGACGCAGTGCCGGCGCGGCCATCCAGTATGTGGCCCGCGAGGGTGACTATGCACAACTGCGTTTGCGCTCCGGTGAAGTGCGCAAGGTGCATCTCGACTGTCGTGCCACCATCGGCGAGGTCGGTAATGCGGAGCATTCGCTGCGAAAATTGGGTAAGGCAGGCGCTACACGTTGGCGCGGGATACGTCCCACCGTGCGTGGCGTAGCCATGAACCCGGTCGACCATCCGCATGGCGGCGGCGAAGGGCGCACCTCCGGTGGTCGGCACCCGTGTACACCGTGGGGCGTGTCGACCAAAGGTCACAAGACCCGCATCAATAAGCGCACAGATCCGATGATTCTGCGGCGACGGAAACGATAAGGGGGCGACGTTATGCCGAGATCCGTCAAGAAAGGGCCATTTATCGATCATCACCTTGTGGTTAAGGTCGAACGTGCGCAAGCGGGGGGCAGCAAGCGACCTATTAAGACATGGTCGCGGCGTTCAACGATTACGCCCGATTTTGTGGGTCTGACAATCGCAGTACACAACGGCAGACAACATGTACCGATTCTGATAACCGAGAACATGGTTGGCCACAAGCTCGGAGAGTTCGCTGCCACCCGTACGTTCAAAGGACATTCTGGCGACAAGAAGGTAGTCGCCACGTAAGCAGCCATGCAAGCCACAGCGATTCTCAAATATATCCATCTCTCGCCGCAAAAGGGTCGTTTAGTGGCGGATCAGATTCGCGGATTGCCGGTGGCACAGGCGCTCGAGGTCCTGCAATTTAGTGACAAGAAGGCGGCCAAGTCATTACGCAAGGCCGTCGAATCGGCTATTGCAAACGCCGAGCACAATGAGGGGGCGGATGTGGACGAGTTGCGCGTGGCAAGCGTGGCCGTCAATGGTGGTCCGACGATGAAGCGTTGGCGTGCCCGCGCTAAGGGGCGCGTTGGGCGAATAAAGAAGCGCAGCAGCCACATCGTGGTAACCGTGTCGGACGAGGTGAAAACGGCTGTCAACGTCGTTGCGTCGCCCAAGCGCACAGAGGAGGAAAAGTAATGGGTCAAAAGGCAGTCCCGACTGGTCTGCGACTAGGGATCATTAACGACTGGGCCGCCAGATGGTACTCGGGGGGCAAGAGTTACGCCCACAACTTGAACTCTGACTTGCTGTTGCGTGCCTACATTAAGAAAAAATTAGCGCATGCGGCGGTGAGCAAGATCATTATCCAACGGCCGACACAAAGCGTGAACATTACCGTGCATACCGCGCGCCCCGGCATTGTTATCGGCAAGAAAGGCGAGGATATCGAGAATCTGCGTAAGGAGCTCACCAAGTTAGCGGGTCAACCGGTACATCTGTCAGTGGAAGAGATTCGCAAGCCGGAGCTGGATGCGCAACTGGTTGCGGAAAGTATCTGTCAGCAGCTCGAGAAACGCATCATGTTTCGTCGTGCCATGAAGCGTGCGGTAACCAACGCGATGCGTCTGCGCGCGCAGGGCGTCAAGGTGATGGTGGCCGGACGCCTCAACGGTGCTGAGATCGCGCGCACCGAGTGGTATCGCGAAGGACGCGTACCGCTGCATACGTTGCGCGCTGATATTGATTATGGTTTTGCCGAAGCCTTTACGACCTATGGCGTCATTGGCGTCAAAGTGTGGATCTTCAAGGGTGAGATACTCGGTCGTGAAGAGGAAGTGGAAGCAGAAGCAGCGAAGAAGGCAAGTGCTGGTTGATTTGGCGGATTGAAACATGCTACAGCCGAAGAAGACGAAGTTTCGCAAGCAGCACAAGGGTCGCAACCGAGGTCTGGCTATGCGCGGCAATAGAGTAAGTTTTGGCGAGTACGGACTCAAGGCCACGACGCGCGGACGCGTAACGGCGCGCGAGATCGAAGCCGCGCGGCGTGCATTAACGCATTACATCAAACGCGGTGGCCGCGTTTGGATCCGTGTATTTCCCGATAAACCAGTGAGCAAGAAGCCGCTTGAAGTGCGCATGGGCAAGGGTAAGGGTAATGTCGAGTTCTGGGTAGCGCTGGTCAAACCTGGTGCCGTGCTCTACGAGATGGAGGGGGTGAAGGAAGATCAGGCGCGCGAGGCGTTTCGGCTGGCGGCGGCAAAACTCTCGGTTCGTACAACCTTTGTAACGCGGCAGGCGGCATGAAGGCGAAGGAAATCAGAACAATGGACGACGCGGCTATTAACAAGGAGCTGCACGAGTTGTTACGTGAGCAGTTTAACCTGCGTATGCAGCGAGCGACGGGGCAATTGGCGAACAACGCGCGCATGCGTACCGTTCGCCGCGATATTGCCCGTATCCGTACAACCATCGGTGAGCGCAAACGCAAGGATGGCGCCGTATGACAGAGGCGAAAAAGACCCCTCGTTCGCTTTCGGGACGCGTCGTCAGCAACAAGATGCACAAGACCGTAACGGTCTTGATCGAACGTAAGATTCGGCACCCGCTGTACCACAAGTACATCCGACGACGGACCAAGCTTCACGCGCATGACGAAAACAACGAAGGTGGGCAAGGCGATTTGGTGCTGATTCAGGAGTGTCGTCCACTCTCCAAGACCAAGAGCTGGCGCCTGGTGAAGGTACTGGAAAAAGCGCCTGAAGTTTAGGCCATTTTGGGTAGAGCCGATGATCCAGATGCAGAGCATATTGACCGTGGCGGATAACAGCGGCGCCAAGAAGGTCAAATGTATTAAGGTGATCGGCGGTTCCAAGCGCCGCTATGCGGGTATCGGCGACGTTATTAAGGTTAGCGTCAAAGAGGCCGTACCCCGCGGGCGGGTCAAGAAAGGCGACATTTATGATGCGGTTATCGTGCGTTCACGCAAAGGGGTACGTCGTACTGACGGGTCGGTTATTCGCTTCGACACCAACGCGGCGGTGTTGTTGACCCCTCAGTTGCAGCCGATTGGTACGCGCATTTTTGGGCCGGTCACGCGTGAGCTACGCACGCAGAATTTCATGCGGATTGTTTCGTTGGCACCAGAGGTGCTTTAACCGGGTGGGACATGCGTAAGCTTCGTAAAGGCGATCAAGTAGTTGTCCTGACGGGCAAGGATAAGGGTAAACAAGGGGCCGTATTACGGGTGTTGCCCGATCAACGCTTGCTTGTGGAAAACGTGAATATGGTCAAGCGCCATACGCGCCCAAATCCGAACAAGGGCGTTACCGGCGGCATTTTGGACAAGGAGGCACCGATCCACATTTCCAACGTCGCCCTGTATAACTCAGCGACGGGAAAGGGTGAGCGGGTCGGTGTCAAGATGCTGGAAGACGGGCGCAAGGTACGGTACTTCAAGCGCACCGGCGAAGTTGTGGACCTATAGTGATGGCAAGGCTAGAGCAATATTACAAAGAATCGGTAGTACCCGACCTTATGAAGAAGTTGGGCTACGCCAATGTGATGCAGGTGCCGCGCATCACCAAGATCACTTTAAACATGGGGGTGGGTGAGGCGATCGCCGACAAGAAGGCGATGGAGGGCGCGCTTGCAGATATGGAAAAGATTAGCGGTCAAAAGCCCGTGACAAACAAAGCGCGCAAATCGGTAGCCAATTTCAAGGTACGCGCAGGATGGTTGATCGGCTGTAAAGTGACACTACGGCGCACCCGCATGTATGAATTCCTGGATCGTCTCATTCAAATAGCGATCCCACGAATTCGTGACTTTCGCGGACTACCCGCTCGTGCCTTTGACGGTCGCGGCAATTACTCTATCGGTATCCGCGAGCAGATCATTTTCCCGGAAATCGATTACGACAAAATAGACGCGATACGGGGCATGAACATCACCATTACAACGAATGCCCGCAGCGACGAGGAAGGTCGGGCATTGCTTGAGGCATTCAACTTTCCATTCAGGAGTTGAGTATCAGTTATGGCTAAGAAATCGATGGTTGCTCGCGATAAGAAGCGAGCCGCGCTGGTTGTAAAATATGCCACCCGTCGGGCCGAGCTGCGGGAGCGCGCCAGTAATGTGCACGTTTCTGATGAGGAGCGCGAACTTGCTCGCTTGGCACTGCAGAAGTTGCCTCGGGACTCCAGCGCCAGTCGTATGCGTAACCGGTGCCGCCTTACCGGTCGACCGCGCGGTTACTATCGCAAGTTCGGGTTGGGTCGCAGCAAATTGCGCGAGCTTATGATGCGCGGCGAAGTTCCCGGCGTGCTCAAGGCTAGCTGGTAGGGCTGTCGTAATGATTACTGATCCTATTTCTGACATGTTGACACGCATTCGTAATGCGCAGAGCGCTGAAAAGCTAAGTGTGATGATCCCGGCTTCGACGACGAAACAGGCGATTCTCAAGGTAATGCAGCAGGAAGGCTACATCGAACGCTATGCCGAACAACAGGTTAGTAACAAACCGGTGCTCGAGGTATTTCTCAAGTACTATGCCGGCCGGCCGGTGATCGGGAGCCTGGAACGGGTGAGCCGGCCGGGCCGGCGCATATATAGAGGCAAGGACGAGATTACCCCGGTGGCCGGTGGTCTGGGCATCGCCATCGTCTCCACCTCGAGGGGGGTGATGTCGGATAACGACGCACGCAAGGCCGGCGTTGGCGGCGAGGTCTTGTGCATTATTTCCTAAAGGAATGAACCGTGTCCCGCGTAGCAAAGAATCCAATAGCAGTTCCAAAAGGTGTTGAGGTCAACGTCAGCTCCGATGCCGTGAACGTGAAAGGGCCTAAGGGACAACTGAGCTTCGCCGTTCATCCGTTGGTGAAGGTACGAAAAGACGACGGCAAATTGCATTTTGAAGCAACTGCGACGTCGACATTTGCGCGGGCGATGTCCGGCACAATGCGTGCACTAGTTAACAATATGGTCACCGGTGTGAGTCGGGGTTTCGAGAAAAAACTGACGATTGTGGGTGTCGGTTATCGTGTTGCCATGCAGGGCAAGAACCTAAATCTTAGTGCTGGCTTCTCGCATCCGGTCGTTTATAACCTGCCCACGGGCATTACCATAGAAACGCCGAGTCAAACAGAAATCGTGATTAAGGGTGCGGACAAACAACAGGTTGGACAAGTCGCAGCTGAGATTCGAGCGTTCCGGCCCCCTGAGCCGTACAAGGGCAAGGGTATTAGGTATGCTGATGAGCACGTCATGCGCAAAGAGGCCAAGAAGAAGTAACCTGGAATAAGATTATGGACAAGTTCTTACGCCGTCGGCGCCGCGCTCAGAGAATACGACGAAAGCTCGGTCGGTTGTTAGCGCAACGCTTGTGCGTGCACCGCACGCCGAGGCACATCTATGCGCAGATTATCGACGACAGCCACGGCCGCGTATTGGCGAGCGCGTCGACGTTGGAAGCGGAAGTACGTAAGCAGATTACAAATGGGGGCAACGTCACGGCCGCGGGTGTGATCGGCAAGCGTATCGCAGAAAAGGCAAAACAGATAGGCGTGGCACGCGTGAGCTTCGATCGTTCAGGATTCAAGTACCACGGACGCGTCAAGGCGCTGGCCGATGCGGCGCGCGAGAATGGTCTGAAGTTCTGAGGAGAAAAACGAGTGGCTCAGCGCGAAATCAACATGCGGGCGGAAAACCTGCAAGAGAAACTGATCAGCATCAAGCGGGTTGCCAAGGTTGTGAAAGGTGGACGGCTTTTTGGTTTTACGGCATTGACCGTAGTCGGTGATGGTGATGGTGCTGTGGGCATAGGCCGTGGAAAGGCGCGCGAGGTACCGGTCGCCGTGCAGAAGGCGATGGATAACGCGCGACGCAACATGGTGAAGATCAAGCTCAAAGGACCGACTTTACATCACACTGTGATTGGCCGTCACGGTGCAGCGAAGGTGGTCATGCGGCCGGCCTCGCAGGGAACCGGAATCATTGCCGGCGGTGCCATGCGTGCAGTGTTCGAAGTAGTGGGTGTGCAGGACGTGCTTGCTAAGTGCGTTGGTTCAAGAAATCCGGTGAACGTTGTACGCGCCACGCTCAAGGGCTTGGAAGCGATGCACAGCCCCGCTGACGTTGCCGCCAAGCGAGGCAAGACGGTTGAAGAGCTAATGGGTTAACTGAGCCGAAAAATGGCTAGCAAGAAGTTGAAAGTTACATTGGTACGCAGCCCGGCCGGCAGGGGCCGGCGACATATGGCTTGTGTCCGTGGTCTCGGGTTGCGCCGCATCCGACATACTGTCGTGTTGGAAGATACGCCCGCGGTGCGCGGTATGATCGAGAAGGTCGACTATCTGGTAAAGTGCGAGGAGTTTTCCTGATGCGCCTGAATAGCATCCGCCCTGCGCGTGGCAGCAAGACTCCGCGTCTACGTGTCGGCCGTGGTATCGGCTCCGGACTCGGCAAGACCGCTGGCCGCGGACATAAAGGTCAGACTTCACGCTCGGGCTATGCGCAAAAGATCGGTTTCGAGGGCGGGCAGATGCCATTACAACGGCGCCTGCCGAAACGTGGCTTTGTCTCGCGACAACGAGGAAGCAGTGCGGAGGTGCGATTGCACGAGCTCACGAAAGTTGAAGCCGAGGTCATTGATTTGGCTGCTCTCATCAGTGCCAAGGTGGTCCCATCGAATTGCAAGCGGGCAAAGGTAATACTGTCCGGAAAGCTGGAGAAAGCGGTTGTGCTGAAAGGGCTAGCGGTAACCAAGGGAGCCGCTGCCGCGATCGCCCAGGCCGGCGGCAGGGTTGAAGACTGATGGCGCGTTACACGACACGAGACGTTTCCGGGTTGGCGGCCCTCGGTAAATTCGCCGAACTGCGTCACCGTATCCTGTTCGTGCTTGGCGCCTTAGTGATCTACCGTATCGGCACTTATATTCCGGTACCCGGTATCAACGCAGACGCCTTGGCCGAGCTTTTTAGCGGCACGCAGAGCTCCATCATCGGTTTATTCAACATGTTCTCGGGTGGTGCACTGAAACGCTTTTCAGTTTTCGCATTGGGGATCATGCCTTATATCTCCGCTTCCATCATCATGCAGCTGATGACGACCGTCATCCCCAAGCTCGAGCAGCTCAAGAAGGAGGGTGAGGCGGGTCGCCGCAAGATCACTCAGTATACGCGCCGCTTCACAGTGGTGTTGGCGGCATTTCAGGCACTAGGCATCGCCGTGGCGTTCGAGAGTCAACGCGTCGCCGGTGGGGTACCCGTGGTGATTGAGGCGGGTATCGGCTTTAAACTTGTGACTGTGATCACCCTGGTTACTGGAACGATGTTCCTGTTGTGGCTGGGTGAACAAGTGACGGAGCGCGGCATCGGCAATGGCATTTCTATCATTATCTACGCCGGCATTGTCGCGGGTTTACCGACCGCAATCGCCAATACGCTGGAGCTGGCCGAGCGTGGGACATTTCAGCCGTTATTTGTGTTGTTGCTGTTTATTATTGCGGTAGCCGTCACCGCATTCGTCGTGTTAGTAGAGCGTGGGCAGAGGAGAATCCAGGTCAATTATGCGAAACGACAGCAGGGCCGGCGCATGTTGGCGGGACAGAGTAGTTTCTTGCCGCTTAAGATCAATATGTCTGGTGTGATACCGCCGATCTTCGCCTCGAGTATCATTTTGTTTCCTGCGACGGTGGCGACGTGGTTCAGCGGCGGACAGAATATGCAGTGGCTGCAGGATATCGCGACTACACTCTCGCCCGGAAATCTGCCCTATGTGCTGTTGTACGGCAGTGCAATCGTGTTTTTCTGTTTTTTCTACACGGCGATTATCTTTAACCCCAAGGAAACCGCTGAGAACTTGAAGAAATCAGGCGCTTTTGTGCCCGGGGTGCGCCCGGGTGAGCAGACGGCGCGTTATATCGACGGTGTGATGTCGCGCCTGACCTTAGCAGGGGCGATCTACGTCACGCTGGTCTGCCTGCTACCTGAGTTCATGATCGTCCGCTGGAACGTGCCGTTCTATTTTGGTGGTACCTCGTTGCTGATTATCGTGGTGGTTTCAATGGATTTCATGGCGCAGGTGCAGGCGCATTTGATGTCTCGCCAATATGAGAGTCTGCTGCGTAAGGCCAACCTCACGGGTGGCATGGGCATCCCACGCTGATACAACGTAATGGAGCGTAAGCGATGAAGGTCAGGGCATCGGTCAAGAAATTATGTCGCAACTGTAAGTTAGTACGGCGTAAAGGCGTAGTCCGGATAATCTGCACGGACCGCACGCACAAGCAACGACAGGGTTAGGTCAGTTTAAAACGTTTGAGTTACAACTATCGGGTGGCTAGAATCCACCGTTTTCGCGGTTTTGATCGGTATAGAAGGATGACATGGCACGTATCGCTGGCATAAACATTCCGGTGCATAAGCACATTGATGTCGCCCTGACGTCGATCTACGGTGTCGGTCGCACACGGGCCCGCCAGGTGTGTGCGAGCGCAGGGGTTGCGGCTTCCACAAAGGTCAAGGACCTGACGGAGGCTGAGGTACAGTCTATTCGTAACGAGATCGGCAAACATGTGCTCGAGGGTGATTTGCGACGGCAAGTGGCGATGAACATCAAGCGCCTGATGGACATGGGTGTGTATCGCGGTCTGCGCCATCGTCGTGGATTGCCTGTGCGTGGCCAACGCACCCGTACCAACGCGCGCACGCGCAAAGGGCCGCGGCGAGCAATACGTAGGACCTAGAGAATGTCTACACCAAAGCCAAAGACAGCAGCTAAAGCAAAAAAGCGCGTTAAGAAGAACGTCGCGGAGGCAATTGCACACGTTCATGCCTCGTTCAACAATACGATCATCTGTATCAGCGACCGACAGGGCAATGTGCTTACATGGGCAACCGCAGGAGGCTCCGGTTTCCGCGGTTCCCGCAAGAGTACGCCCTTTGCGGCGCAAGTCGCGGCGCGCCGAGCGGGCGAGGCTGCGCAGGAATTCGGCGTAAAGGCCCTCGAAATCCGCGTAAAGGGTCCGGGACCGGGCCGTGAGTCGGCGGTGCGCGCGTTAAACGGGCTCGGTTTCGAGATCAGTAACATTATCGACGTCACACCGATCCCGCATAACGGCTGCCGTCCGGCAAAACGGCGCCGGGTATAGGAGAATCATGGCACGCTACACTGACGCAAAATGCCGCCTCTGCCGTCGTGAAGGCGGTAAGCTGTTCCTAAAAGGAGAGAAGTGCTTTACGGACAAGTGTCCCGTCGAGAAACGCACGTTTCCACCCGGCCATCATGCGCGCCGCCGCTCGCGAGTCTCTGAATACGGAAGGCAACTGCGAGAAAAGCAAAAGTTGCGACGCATCTACGGTATCCTCGAGCGCCAATTCTCCAACTACTATGCCGAGGCTGACCGGAGTCGGGGGTCGACAGGGGAAAATCTACTGCGTTTGCTGGAGACGCGTCTTGAAAATGTCGTCTACCGCATGGGCTTCGGCGTTTCGCGCTCAGAAGCCCGTCAGTTGGTCCGGCACAACGCTATCTTGGTCAATAGCAGACGCGTAAACATTCCGTCCTACCAGGTCAAGGCAAACGACGTTATTGAGTTAGCAGCGCAGGCAAAGAATCAACTGCGAATCAAGGCAGCCATGGAGGCCGCCGAGCAGCGTGGTTTTCCCGAATGGCTGGAGGTCGATTCCAATGCCATGAAGGGGGTTTTTAAAGCACCGCCCGATCGCAGCGAACTACCATCAGAGATCAACGAGAGTCTCGTTGTAGCGCTGTATTCCAAGTAATCAGGTAAGGATCAAGCGAGGAAAGACTCATGCAAAGCACCGCAACCGAATTCCTTAAGCCGCGCGTCATAGACATGCAGGCACTAGGACCGATGCATGCGAAAATCACATTGGAGCCGCTGGAGCGCGGATTCGGCCACACTCTGGGCAATGCATTACGCCGCATTCTTCTCTCCTCCATGCCGGGTGCGGCGATCACCGAAGTCAAAATCGGCGGCGTACTGCACGAATATTCAACGATCGAGGGCGTCCAGGAGGATGTAATCGAGATTCTACTCAATTTGAAATCATTAGCCTTGCGCATGCATGGTCGTGACGAGGCCACGCTGAGGCTGAGCAAGAAGGGGCCGGGCACCGTTACGGCGGCTGATATCACGCTGGACCATGATATCGAGGTGGTTGATCCGAAGCACCATATCGCCACCTTGACTAAGTCGGGATCACTCGATGTCGAGCTGAAAGTGACGCGCGGCCGAGGCTACGAGCCTGTGTCAGCACGTGCCGCGGAGGAGGGCAGGGCCATTGGTGTGATGCAGCTCGACGCCTCCTATAGCCCTGTACGTAGGGTTTCTTATACCGTGGAAAACGCGCGGGTCGAACAGCGCACCGATCTCGACAAGCTGGTGCTCGATATCGAGACCAACGGCTCCATCGATCCACAAGAAGCGGTACGTCGAGCAGCGACTATCTTGCAGAACCAGATTTCCATTTTTGTAGATCTACAAAAGCCGCCCACCACGGAGCCGGACAAGAGGGAGCCGGAGATGGATCCGCTGCTGTTACGCCCTGTTGACGATCTCGAGCTTACCGTGCGTTCCGCCAACTGTCTCAAGGCCGAGAATATTTTTTACATCGGCGATCTGATTCAGCGCACCGAGTTTGAGCTGTTGAAAACGCCTAACCTTGGCAAGAAATCGCTGACCGAGATAAAGGACGTTCTTGCACAACACGGGCTTTCCCTTGGAATGAAGCTGGAAAACTGGCCGCCGCCGTCACTCAAGGAAAAGGCGCCCGAGCACGAAGCTGGCTGAACGAAGCAAGAGCTGTAAAACATGCGACACCAAAAGAGCGGCCGCAAGCTGCATCGGACGAGTGCACATCGCCAATCTATGCTGCGCAACATGGCGGTGTCACTGTTCCGCTACGAACAAGTTCGCACAACGCTGCCGAAGGCGAAGGAGCTGCGTCGAGTAGCTGAGCCGCTGATTACGTTGGGAAAGAACGGCAGTGTCGCCAACCGCCGCCTGGCGTTCTCGCGACTGCGCGACAGGGAGATCGTGGGCAAGTTATTTGATGAGCTTGGTGTACGTTTCCAAAAGCGCCCGGGAGGTTACCTGCGCATACTCAAATCAGGCTCTCGGCGTGGCGATAATGCCCCCATGGCGATTGTGCAGCTGGTCGAACGTGTGCCGGTATCGGACGTAGCCGCAGATAAGGCAGCGCCCAGTGGGGATAAGCCGGCGAAGAAGGCCAAGGACAAAGCGCCCAAGGAACGCAAGGCGTCCAAAGCAGAGAAAAAAGAGCCTAAAGCCAAGAAAGAAACCAAGGCGGCAAAAACTACCAGGAAGAAAAAGGCCGCCAAGTCGACCGGAACCGGCAAGAAGAGCAAGACAAAAAAGAGCGAATCGTGAGGGAAAAACCGGACTCGATCCGGTTTTTTCATTTGACGCGGGCCGCGAAACGACGCAAAGATTGCAGGGACTTGCGACCTCGCCGGGCCAGACGTGTTCCGGCCGATTGGCCGGTGTCGCTTCAATCCGGATCTGATTCGGTTTAGGGCAGCTAATATGATTGTTCTATTTACCGACTTCGGCCTGGAGGATCCGTATGTCGGTCAACTGCACGCGGTGCTCGTACAGCAGGCGCCGCAAGTACCGGTAGTCGATCTTTTCCACGGCGTGCCGAATTTCGATATCCGCGCAGGGGCTTATCTATTGCCGGCGTATGCCGGCGCATTTCCTCAGAACAGCGTGTTTCTATGCGTCGTAGATCCTGGTGTCGGCACAACGCGCGCGGCAGTAATGTTGCAAGCGGATGGTCAGTGGTACGTCGGCCCGGACAACGGCCTTTTCCACATTCTGGCGCGTCGGGCGCATGCACAACAAACACACCTTATCACTTGGCGACCGGCACACCTTTCTTCGAGCTTCCAGGGCCGAGATCTGTTTGCGCCGATAGCCGCCGTGTTAGCGCGCGGAGAGTGGCCACCTTGTGAACCTACTGAATTGGCGGTACCAGCCGGGCCGCAATGGCCCGACGATCTGGCGCAAGTGCTGTACATCGACCACTATGGCAACGCCGTTACTGGGCTACGCGCCGCCAAACTTGGCGCAAACCAGATCTTAAAGGTTGGCAAGCACAGGCTTTGCTATCGGCGCGTGTTCGCGGATGCGCCTCGGGGGGAAGGTTTTTGGTACGAGAACGCTAACGGTCTCGCGGAGATCGCAGTGAATCAAGCGAGGGCGGACAAAGTCTTGCAACTGCGTTTAGGTGACACACTTACGATCGAGCCGGCAGGCTGACACTTTGCAAAAAACTTTGCTGCCTCATACCGCTTCCAGCCTGAGTCGCGGTCGTTTCTGCAGAATTGCTTTCAAGAACTGACCCGTGTACGACGCCGAAACGTTCGCCACTTGTTCGGGGGTACCCACGGCGACGATCCTGCCGCCGCCATCGCCACCCTCCGGGCCGAGATCGAGAATCCAATCGGCAGTTTTGATGACATCCATATTGTGCTCAATCACTATTATTGTATTGCCATGATCGCGAAGGCGATGCAACACTTGCAGCAATTGCCTGATGTCGTGAAAGTGCAATCCCGTGGTCGGTTCGTCGAGGATATACAACGTGCGCCCGGTGTCTCGTTTTGAGAGCTCGCGCGCGAGTTTTATGCGTTGTGCCTCACCTCCCGACAAGGTAGTGGCGCTTTGCCCGAGACTAATGTAGGAGAGACCGACCTCGATCAGCGTGTCCAGCTTGCGCTTGATGACGGGGACCGCGGCGAAGAACACGGCGCTTTCTTCCACCGTCATGGTCAGAACCTCGTGAATGTTCTTGCCTTTGTAACGGATTTCCAGTGTTTCACGGTTGTAACGCTTTCCCTTACAGACGTCGCACGCGACGTAAATGTCTGGCAAGAAATGCATCTCCACTCTGATCAAACCATCACCCTGACAGGCCTGGCAACGACCACCACGCACGTTAAAAGAAAAGCGTCCCGGATTGTAACCACGCACGCGCGCTTCAGGTGTTAGCGCAAATAGCTCACGTATAGGTGTGAATAACCCCGCGTAGGTTGCCGGATTGGAGCGCGGCGTACGCCCGATGGGACTCTGGTCGATATCAACCACTTTGTCGAAATAGTCGAGACCTTCAATAGTGGCGCAGGGCATGGGCTCAAGGCTGCTGCCATAAAGGTGCCGAGCTGCGGAGGCATACAACGTATCATTGACCAGCGTGGATTTACCAGAACCGGAAACACCGGTTACGCAGGTGAAGAGTCCGACGGGGATGCTGACATCGATGTGCTTAAGATTATTACCACGTGCCTTACGTACTAGGAGTTGCAGTTGTGGGTCGTTGGCCGTACGCCGCGGGGGGGTCGGGATCTCCTGGATGCCGGCGAGATATTGCCCGGTAATGGAGTTCGGGTTCCTGACAATGTCCTCAGGAGCGCCTTGTGCGACCACCCGACCGCCGTGTATACCGGCTCCGGGGCCGATATCGAGCACAAAATCGGCAGCACGAATAGCACCCTCGTCGTGTTCGACGACAATCACGGTGTTGCCAAGATCGCGCAAGTTATGCAGCGTTTCGAGTAGCTTCTTGTTGTCCCGCTGATGGAGTCCGATAGACGGTTCATCCAACACATACATCACGCCGACAAGCCCCGCGCCAATCTGGGATGCTAGACGGATCCGTTGCGCTTCGCCCCCCGACAGCGTTTCAGCCGGCCGGGCTAAGTCAATATAGCCGAGACCGACGTTTGTCAGGAACGTTAAGCGATTGACCACTTCTTTGACGATCTTCTCGGCGATAACGGAACGCTGACCGTCGAGCTGCAACCCCTGGAAGAACGCGAGCGCACCGGTAATCGGCAGTTGCGTGATTTCGTGCAGTGGCTTGTTGGCGACAAAAACATGGCGTGGTTCTATTCGTAAACGACTGCCTGCACATTCGGGACAGGGCTGTTGACTCAGGTACTTGGCAAGCTCCTCGCGCACGGCAAGCGATTCGGTATCCTGGTATCGCCGCTGCATGTTCGGGATAACACCTTCGAAGGCGTGCTTACGGCGGTAACGCAACCCGCGGTCGCCGACATAGCTGAAGCTAATCAGCTCATCCCCGCTACCGTAGAGCACGATCCTGCGAATGCTTTCTGGTAGCTGCTCGAATGGTTTTTCCAGGTCAAACTTGTAGTGCTTGGCCAACGACTCGAGCATCTGGAAATAGAAGGCATTACGCCGATCCCAGCCGCGTACCGCCCCACTCGGCAGACTTAAACTGGGATCGCGCACGATGCGACCGGGATCGAAAAACTCGCGCACACCGAGCCCATCGCAGCGTGCGCAGGCTCCGGCCGGGTTATTGAAAGAAAACATTCTTGGCTCGAGCTCGCTCAAGCTGTAACCGCAGTGCGGACAAGCATAGCGCGCCGAGAAAACTTGCTCCTGTCTTATCTGGTCATCTTCTGACATCGTGACTACACGGACCAGACCATCCGATAGATGTAGCGCTGTCTCGAATGACTCCGCGAGACGTTGTTCCTGGCCGGGACGCACGAGTACCCGATCGACAACGGCCTCGACGGTATGCTTAAAATGGCGCTTGAGCTTTGGTGTCTCATCCAAGCTGATTACGTTGCCATCGATGCGTGCACGTACATAACCTTGCGTGCGCAAGTTCTCGAGCACGTGCTCATGTTCACCCTTGCGTTCCTGCACGATGGGGGCGAGTAGCATCAGGCGTGTGCCCTCGGGATAGCTCACGACATGATCCACCATCTGGCTGACTGTTTGCGCCTTCAACGTAACGTCATGGTCCGGACAACGCGGTTCACCTACACGTGCATATAACAAACGCAGGTAGTCATAGATTTCAGTAACCGTCCCAACCGTCGAACGTGGATTGTGGGACGTGGATTTCTGCTCGATGGAAATCGCGGGTGACAAGCCTTCGATCGAATCGACATCTGGTTTTTCCATCAATGAAAGGAACTGCCGTGCGTAGGCTGAAAGGGACTCCACATAGCGGCGTTGGCCCTCCGCATAGAGCGTGTCAAAGGCGAGTGAGGACTTGCCAGAGCCGGAAAGTCCGGTGATTACGATGAGGCGGTCACGGGGCAGGTCGACATCCAGATTTTGCAGATTGTGTGTGCGTGCGCCGCGGATGCGTATGGTATCCATGCGTGTTCCTGGCCGTTGCTTAACCTGCTAATATACGACGCTTTCGATCCCCGAGGCAAAAGCGTCCAGCACCAACGGAGCACGCTGATGCTCCGGCAATGTATTTGACGACGTGCGCAGCGGATCCCAGTCCCTAAATGCTCTAGAGCGACGAGCGCTGAGCGGCTTGGCCGCCGTATTCGCCGTGCGCATGTTAGGCTTGTTCATGATCCTACCGGTTTTCTCCCCCTACGCGGTACAACTCAAAGGACATAGCGCCTTCCTCGTGGGCGTGGCTCTCGGCGCGTACGGCCTCACGCAAGCGATATTCCAAATTCCACTTGGCATGCTTTCCGACCGTTTGGGGCGCAAGCCCGTGATTGTTAGCGGGCTATTGCTGTTCTTTCTGGGGAGCGTGGTGGCTGCGAGCGCTGATTCGATAACGGGCGTAATCATTGGACGTGCTCTGCAGGGTGCTGGCGCTATCGCGGCTGCCGTGATGGCCATGTTGGCAGACCTTACGCGCGATGAGCAACGTACAAAGGCCATGCTGCTCATCGGTATTACGATCGGGGGCGCATTCGTTGCGTCATTACTATTAGGACCGGTGCTCGATGGAGCGATCGGCGTGCGCGGTATTTTCTGGCTGACGGCGGGACTAGCGTTAGTTGGCATAGCCCTGTTGCTCACCGCCGTGCCAACACCAGTACGAAGCACACACCATCTTGATGCCGAGGCCGTGCCCGCGCAGTTTCTCGAAGTGCTGCGTAGCAAGGAGTTGCTGCGGCTTGATCTGGGGATATTTGTGCTGCACGCGGTATTGACTGCCTTATTTGTAGTCGTACCGATCGCGCTAATACGCTATGCCGGTTTGCCCGTGCACGAGCATTGGCATGTCTACTTGCCTGCCATGATCTTGTCTTTGTTGGTCGTCCTACCTGCAATAAACGTCGGCGAACGTAAGCACAAGCTGCGCTACGTATTTCTGGCAGCGGTATTTGTCCTCGTGGTATCTCAACTTGTCTTGTTCAAAGGCTACCAGTCGTTGGTATGGCTCGCGGGCGCGCTGTTCTTGTTTTTCATCGGCTTCAATATGCTGGAAGCATTGTTGCCATCTCTTATTTCCAAAATAGCTCCGGTTGACTCGAAAGGTACGGCCATCGGCGTGTACAGTACCTTTGAGTTCCTCGGCGCGTTTACCGGCGGTACCGCCGGTGGGTGGTTGCTGGGACAATACGGAATGGCGAGCGTGTTCGCGTTTGCCGCCGGTTTGTTGATGGTTTGGGTGACGGTCGCGGCAACCATGCGCGAGCCGCGCATGGTTGCTACTCGCTTGTTGCACGTCGGGCGGCAACAACCTGGCGCTGCGCGCGAGCTTGCACGAAAGCTAGCCGGTGTGAAAGGTGTGGCCGAGGCGATCGTGATCGCTGAGGAGGGTGTCGCTTACATTAAGGTTGACACCAGTAAGGTGGATGAGGAAGCGCTGCAGGGTTTTGGTAAGCCACGGTAGGAACGAAAAAGGGTGGCAAACCCGCGAAAAACTACATAGGCGGGCTGCGCGTTGTGCCGTTTTGGTGATCTGGCTAAGATAAACATCCGCTAACTATCGCGGAGCGAGGACGTGATCGACAGCGCAGTGCTCCGCGGTCCCATGAGTTGGAGAGAAGACAATGGCACGAGGCGTCAACAAGGTGATTCTGATCGGCAACCTCGGGAGAGATCCGGAAGTACGTTATTCACCGAACGGACAGGCAATCGCAAATGTGAATCTGGCAACCTCCGAATCCTGGAAAGACAAGAACACCGGGGAGAAGCAGGAACGTACGGAGTGGCACCGAGTCGTTTTTTTCGGCCGCTTGGCGGAAATTGCCGGCGAATATCTGAAGAAGGGCATGCAAGTCTACGTCGGCGGGCGCCTGCAGACGCGCAAATGGCAGGATAAGGACGGCAACGATCGTTACACCACCGAAATCGTCGCATCCGACATGCAAATGCTGGGATCGCGCTCTGGCGCCGGAGCTCCTGACGAAAGCTTCGAGGGTGAACCCACGCCGGCGGCTGAACGCAGTAACGCCCGTGCCGCCGGAACGGCCGATGACTTCGACGACGACATACCATTCTAGACGTCTGTTGCGGCCCAGTGCACGTCGGGTCGCACACTATCCCGCCAAGCGTACGGCGTTACGTCCGGTTCGTTTGGCCTCGTATACCGCCTGATCAGCCTTAGCGATCAGTTGGTGGACATTCATGATTTCCTGTCCCAGGCTCGCGACACCCGCGCTGACGGTAATGGCGGGGGCGTTTCTATTGCCTATCGCACTTGCCGCGGTTTCCTCGACGCTCTGGCGAATCTTCTCTGCCACAGTATAAGCGTCGTCCTTTGGAGTCTCCGGTAGGATAACGACAAACTCCTCGCCCCCGTAACGGGTGGCGATGTCGATCTCGCGTATGTTCAGCTTAATGATCTGGCTGATTTTCTTCAGCACCATGTCTCCATGTTGGTGACCGTACTGATCGTTATATTTCTTGAAGAAATCGACATCCAAAAATATGACTGACAAATCGCGACCGTAGCGCGAGGCGCGTGCAACCTCGGCGGTGATGGCCTCATCGAAATAGCGACGATTAAACAGCCCAGTCAACTGATCACGAATGGCCAACGCTTGAAAGGCCTTGTTCAGGTTTTCCAGCGCGGCATTCTTGTTCTTCAGGGTAACGGTTAGCGCCCGGAAGGCCTTGTTGATATTCTGCAAGGCTTCGTTGCGGCTCTTCAGCATCTCCACCAGCTTTTCGCGTTCCGCGATTAGCTCGTAGCTTTGCATTGCGCGTCTGGCGACGTTCGCGACCAGCTCCAGATCATCGAACGGCTTATTTAGGAAATCATATGCCCCAGACTTGAGCGCAGTCACCGCCGAGTCCATGGTACCGTGGCTTGTCATGATCACTACATGTGTCTGCGGGTGGAGCTTCTTGACTTGCTTCAGCAGGTCGAGACCGCTCATACCGCCCATGCGGATATCAGTGAAAACCACGGGGCAGGGTTCCTTCTTAAAAGCAACAAGCGCGTCCTCCGCGCTGGCGGCTTCGATAACGCGGTAGCGCTCTTCGACGAGAACCTGAGCAACTATGCTTCGGATAGACTGCTCATCGTCGACTACCATTGCGCGTTTAATCATGTTCTTACCTCTTCTAAGGCTTGTCTTGTTGTAATGTCTTAGGCCGCCGTGCTTTGCATGACGACTTGATCAACAATTGCAGGAAAGCTCATGATGAAGGCAGTGCCTACGCCGAGTTCACTTTCGAGTTTGATTTCGCCATGATGATCCTTGATGATCCCGTAAGTCACCGACAGACCCAAGCCAGTACCTTTACCGGCGGCTTTGGTGGTGAAAAACGGTTCAAAGACCTTAGCGCGAATATCTGCCGGTATACCGGGACCATTGTCTGCGAACACGAGCAGCACCTTGTCATCGTCCCGCTGCTCCGTAGTAATACGCACAATGCCCGGGTTGCCATCGAAGGCCTGCTGCGCATTAATGGCGAAATTCATCAGTACCTGCTGCAACTGGTTCGCGTTACCATGGATCGGCGGTAGCTTCATGGCAAGCTTGAGCTCGATTTTCACATTGTTGATTGTGAGTTGATGATCGACAATTGCCATGGCCTGACGCACCACCTCGTTTAGGTCAAGCGGTTCGTGCTCCAATTTTTCTTGACGCGCAAACTTCATCAGATTCGCTATGATGTCCGTGCAGCGCTTGGTCTCATGTTCGATGATGGTGAGATAGTCAAACAGGGCATCGCCTTTCTTAAGCTTGCGTAGACACAGCTGCGCATGACCGAGGATCCCCGCTAGCGGGTTTTTCACCTCATGGGCGATACCTGCACTCAATTGACCGAATGCTGACATTTTCTCTGACTGTACTAAGGCTGCTTGCGCACGGCGCAAATCATCCAGGCGCTTTCGCAGTTCCGTGGCCATCTGATTGAAGGATCCGGACAGCATGCCAATTTCATCCTTCGACGAACTTGCCACGGAGATATTGAAATCCCCTTTCCCGACTTGACGAGCGGCTTCGGTCAGTCTTTCCAGCGGCCGGGTTAACCGGTGCGCCAAGAAGATACTAATCAAGGCCGTTGCTACCAATAGGCCAAGCGATAGCAAAACCAGATTATTCAAGAGTGCCCGGGCCGTAACGTAAGCAGCCGCCTTCGGAATCTGCACCCCGACCAGCAGGCCGCTGCTCTCTACTGGAGCAAATCCGCCGATGGTGGGTTTGCCCTGGTACTCATATTCTATTGTAGTACCTAATAGGTGCTGTTGGCCGCCGAGTCGCCCCAGCTCCGGTATCCAGTCCGCCACCGTGCGGGTGGCAATGCGCTCACGGTCGCTATCTACCAGTAGCGCACCCTCGGAGTCGACGATAAAGACCTGAAAAGCCGACGGGCGCGTGGCGAGCCGTAGCAACGCATCGAGCCGCACCAGGCCGGCGATGATTGCCGGTTTCCCTCCATTAGGAGCTGCTATGGTTGTAGCCACTAGCAGCATCGGTAACTCGGGGGTGACCGTGGCATTCGCCGTGTAGATGGGCACGGATTGTATCAGTGCTGGGGTAAGCGCTTGACCAGAGAGAATCTGGTTCAGATCCTTTATGGTAAGGGCCGCACTCTTCAACGTCTTGGCATCGTAGATGACGACCGGCTCACCCTTTTCTTCACGCACACTAACGGCTACGAAATCCTGAAAATTGTTAAAAAGCGTTTCAATCATCTCCGCCTTGCGCTTGGCAGAAAGCTGCGAGTCATGCACGGGTGCTGCAAATGCCCCGAGTCGTTCGTGGTAGCTGCGCAACAAGGAATCCGTTTCCTCCGCAACGTGCAATGCAATCACCGAAGTCAGGTCTCGTATATAGGTGGTCTTGTCGGTATTGAACAAATTCGCCATGGTCATGATGATCAAGCTCACCACGACGGTGATGACAGACAAGAGCGTCACCAGGATCTTCAGGCGGATGGGAAAGCGAAATCGGCCAGTCATCATGTGATCCTCTGTCAGTACTTTCCGTTTACCAGGTTGGTGGCATAGGCTACGTTGCCTGCCGAATCGACGGCCTCGATTACAATCAGACTGGCGCCCGGTTTGATGTACAAGCGGTGCTGAAATGTCCCCTCACCATCGACCGCCACGGGCGTGCCCTCGATGTAGATCTTTGCCCCGGGTTCGGTCTTGCCGCGTAAAGTGACAGCGGATCGGTGCACCACCTTCGGGAGCTTCTGCACGTACAGCACTGGCGGCGTGCGATCCTGCACAATCGTCAGCGCGCGCGCCTCGCTCGGTGTACCCTCTGTCTTCCCGGCCAGCGCCTGCACACGCCAGTAGTACTGCCCACGCTTTAGGTTTCCATGAGCAAAAGCCGTGCCTGACACCTCCTCGTCAACCACCACTTGCCGAAACTGAGGGTCGCGGGCGACCATGAATCGGTAATTGTCTGTCGGCTCGGTGGGCTTCCACGAGAAGCGAAGTCGAGGGGGCACATCCCGGTAGTAAGCGGCACTGCCTTCAGTAGGCAGCTTCGGTGTGGGCGCCGAGGGAAGCGCCACAGGCTCCGTCGCCTGGCCATCGGCACCGATCGTCACGCCATAGTTCTCTTGCAGGTTGACACGTTTGCCGCCGACTAAGAGCTGGGCGTTACCTTTATGTAGGGATAGCGTCGAAGTCTTATCCGGATTTACCGTAAGCTTGAATTCCACATCGCTGCCCGTAGTCTGTCCTGGCACCATCTGCAGCTCAGCATTGGGTAGTGCCACCTCCAAGTTGGCAGATCCTTCGTCCGACCGTAGTAGTCTGCCTCTAAGTTCACCCTCGACCGTTACGCGAAACGTAGACGTCTTTTGCGCGAAAAGATCAGGTTCAATACTCTGGAAAACGACAAGTGAATTTTCGCCGACGTCGAGATAGCTTTGTTCGTTAAATTCGACCAAGGCGCGCGAGCGATCATAGGTTTGTATCGCGTCACGGTGGTGTAGCGACATACCAATCTGTGCGCCGCCCCAGGCGATGTCATTAGCCAATTTGACGTTGACTCTGTTGTTGATAGAGCTAACCATCGCGCTCAGTGAAGTACTGATCCCTCCGGGCGCATCGGGCGTTCCTCGAGAGATCTGCATCTCCCGAGACCGCACCGATGAGACAGACTCTCCGATCGAGTAAGCGAGTTCCTTGACGCCGGTACCGATCGGAAAGTAGTAGCTTGTAATCCCCAACACCACGGAAAACGCTAACATGACCATCAGCACAGCCACCAGGAACTCAACGGCCAACAAGCGCGAATTGCGTTGTTCCGCCTGATAGGCTTCGTTTTCCATCGCTACTGCCACGTCTATCTTCCTCGCCTCATTAGTAGGCACCCTGTAGGCGGAAGAACCAGCCCCTTACCGAGAAATCATTCTCCGAAAATTCGTCGTCAGAGAAGTCGGTAAAGTTGTAGCCAACACCGAGACGTAGTTGTTTCACTGGTCGCCACATGAACTCCAGCAGCCAACCCTGCTGCTGGTCGTTAGCCAGCGACTGCGAGCGAATGCGGTATTCGGCACCAACCTCAAACTTCTTGTAGAAGTTGTAGTTAAACCGCTGGATCAACAACCTAATCTCGTTATCCACCGTCGGCAGGCCGACCGTACTCTCTTCGCTAAACTTGATGGCGGCCTTACCGACCCATTCGAGCTTGCGTGTCACTTGATACGACCAATCGGTAGAGAATATGTCGTTCCTAGTAGACGAATCGAGCGTCTGACTCTGGAACAATGTCGGTTCGTTCGATTGCTTGGTGTAGCGGAACAGGGCATTGAACCTGTCATTCGCAACCGGCCGGTAGGCTAATCCCATACTAAACTCGGTGAACTCGGTTTCTGTATCTGTCAGGCTGCTGTCCTGCGTCAGACTGTAGCGCAACCAGCCAAGCATCTTGAGATCCGGCGTAAGCAGATATTCCGCGCGGTTGGTCGTCAAGAACTGCTGTAAATCGCGCCCGCCTTCCTCGCGGCGTAACTCATTGCGTGTCGAGAGCAGCAAACCCTTACCGTTGTCATACGTGAGCCCGGCCGCCAAGGCATAACGAGTGGTCTTTTCGGGATCTGTGTCGATCTCGCTGCGCTCGCTCATGAACAGCAAGTTCAACCCATGCCCCAGATCCCAGCGTCTGCGGAGCCCGACCAGCGACAGGCTATCGTTGTCGCCGCCCTTACGAGCCCACTGGTATTCAGTATAGAACGTACCAGACTTGCCGATATCGGATTGAGTCCCTACCACCGTCATACGGGAGCGTCCGGTCGCGGAATCGTCGACCAAGCGCTCGTTTAGGTAGAATTTATGCTTGCCCAGCTGGTAGCTGAGACCTGCTTGGGCCGAATTGCCGCGGTTGCCGGCGGTCACCTGGGCACCCAATGCAAGCTTATCACCCAATTTGTAGTCGATGCCCGCTGTCGTCTGGTTATTCTCCGGCCCATCGAGGGTATGCTGTAGCTCCAAGAACGACAGCAGTTTTTCGGTCAGTTTGCCGTCGATGCGCGCAGCCGCAGTGGTCGAATCAGTTTCGATTCCAACGTTATCCGTCTCATTCTTGTCTTGCACTTCGGCACGCAAGCGCCAACGCTTCGCCTCATGCTCCCATTGCAGAGTGGTTTGGATCGACTCTGCAGGATCGTTAATCCTTTCTTGTCGATCGTGGCGACCGCGCAGCGTGTCCTTGTTGTTGATCTTGTAGCTGAAGTTAAGTCCCGATTTCTCGGTGCCACGATCTGCCAGCGTGCCATCAGAAGAAAATCCTTCGTCTTGTCGCCTGACATACGCGCCCACCTGGAAGCGATCGGGCTTACCGAACCATTCGCCGACATCGAGCTCCGCTCCGAGCTTATAGGCATCGCCCTCCTGTGTACCGCTGGGGGCCACCGGCAGGTAGGTATAGCCTCCGTCATCGCTGATAAAGGTGATCGCGTCGGTGCCTTTGCTTTGTGCGACCTCAGCAACCACGCGGCTGTTCTTGCCAAAGCGAATTTCGGTGTCGAACCCCGTAAGCTCGTACTCGCTACTCAACTTGTCTTCCTTTACGTAGGTAGCGCCGACGCCCACGTGGTTGCCGATCTGCTGGCGTACACGTGCACCGCTATTGGTTTGCTCAAAGGCATCGACGCGCGCCTCGTAGTTGACTTGAATAAATACAGGGTTACCCTGCAGCAGGTCTTCGTTGACCAGTCGGTCGTCGGCCTGCACGCTGGAGATCGGTCGGTTGAAGATAATACGTCCCTCGTCGTACTTGATCGCGTAGTCGACGTTCTGCTGCTGCGGCACGCGGCTCAGCTCAAGGCGGGTATCCTTGTCTCTTACCACGATCGTCACGTGCTCGCTGCCCTCGATGACACCGCGCTGGCTGAGGAAGTACAGCGATCCGCCGGTGGCTCTGAGCTCGTCCGAGACCTTGGCCTGTCGCACCTCTGCCGTGAACACCTCAGCCTTCGTCTTCGGCTGGTTATAGGTTGTCTGCGACAGTGACTTGTAAGCGAAGCGCGCACCGTAGAGCGTGCGTTGGTAGCCCGCCAACTCGGTGTCCGTGAACTGCAAGGGGTAGTTGCCCACTAACGCATGCATCTCCTCGCTATCGATGGCGAGGAAGAACTTACTCTGGCTCTCAGCGTCGTATACGATGGTGCTCGAGTCGCCGTAGACCGGATAAAACTTGTCCGGATCCAGGTTGGTTAGCAGCCGATCGTTCTGCGTCTGATCAAGATCGTCGAACAACTGGTCAAATTTGTTGACGCCGCTGTCGAAAGCGGATGTGATCAGATACTTACCAAGAATCGTGCCCTTGAGATAATAGGCCACACGTCCTTCGGTTAGCGTTTCCGAAGATTTATCCATGCCCGCGCCTTGTATGTGACCACTGGCGTTTAGCTTGGTAAAGGTGGCGTCGCCGAAGGCAAGCAAGAACAACCCCGACTTGCGCGTAACCACGCGTTCGATGCTGCCGCTGTGGCCCTGCGGATCTTTCACTTCGATAACCAGACGCGTTTCGCCCAGGGGCAGCTTCACGTGCGCCACGAACTTGCCGTCAGATTGGATCTCTACGGGTTCGCCGTTGACCGTCACGCTGTTGCCGGGATCGGTCTCGCCTGGAATCGCCAGCTGCTCGCTGGTGATTGGCACACCCGCCGGCGGTAGTCGTACGGCCAGGTTCGGGATCGGGTCGGTGACGACAAGCGGGCTCTTGCCGTCGCCGCCAGAGACAACCATGCGTAGGTTAGCGATACGCATGAAACCGGCCTTGTTGCGCACAACTAGACCGAAGACATTGCTGCCCTGTTTTAGCGGCAACTCGGCAACAAAGAATCCCTTTTCATCGACGTGCAGCGACTGTCCATCAAGCTCGACTACATTACTCGGCGTTGTGCGTCCGACCAATCGGTAGTTGACTACCACGGCATCGGCCGAAGTTCCGTCCGGGCTCGCCGGCTTATGGACTTCATAACGATAGGTCCTTGTGCCCAACGGCAGGCGCAGTTCCTTCGGTAGCTGCAATATCTCCAGATCCGGCAACGGCACCGACCCCTGCGTGTAGCCGCCCTTGGAGTCCGCTACCTCGATATTCATGAAGTCCTTGTCGCTGGGCACGAGCTCCAGCGCGAAGCGGCCATCATCGCCCAATGCGGGACGCGCCTGATCGACCTTAACTAAGGGTTGTCCGTTACGGTACTGATCAAGCACCTTGGCCTTTTCGACCTTGGTCAACGTGCTGCTGATCTCTACACGGCGGTTAATCTCGCGTCCTTCGGGCGATTCGTTGCTCGCGATGGGTCGCGATTCTCCGTACCAGCGCAGTATGAACTGTTCAGCCGGCAGATGTTCTACCTCGATAAGATATGCCAGCGCCGCGGTGGCACGTCGTTTCGACAAGTCAACGTTGTACTCAGTCGCGCCCTCCCAATCGGTATGACCCTCGATAACGATTTTCTCGTTCGGGTACTGGCGAATGATTTCGGCCGTGTCCTTCAATAGCTTGATTGCGCGTGGTGTGAGGACATCTGAACCGGAGTCAAACGCACCGCCACTGAGATTGAGTGAAACAGCGGTCGCACGATTGATGCCAAACAGTCGACGCGCGCTCAGCGATTTAGTGCCGTCGGCAAAATCGGCTTCGAGTTGATATTGATAGAGCGCGCCCACTTGCAACGTCTTCCCGGCGTCGTCGAGCCCGTCCCACGAAATCGCGCTCGGTGGTGTGCCGCGGCCAAGTAACGTGCGCACAATTTTGTCGGCGGAATCGCGAATCAATAGGCGCCAGCTGGAAACTGGCTTAATCGTATCCACGTGGGCGCTGAAGGCGACGGGGGTCTTCAAACGGTTGCCACTGTATTCGACGGCATCGCCAAGCGCCTCGGTGCGCAGCTGTAGGTCGCTCTGCGGCAGCGCGGCGATCATATCGTTGACCAGCACCGTCATGGACTCTGCATCACCGAGCACTCGAATTGGCGTGTCGCTGGCTTCAGCCTGGACCATTACACCGAGCTCTCCTGGGCGACCGATCTTCTCGAGCATATGGGTATAGCGGATGCCGAAGTTGGCCTTGGCCAACAGTCCGGGCGTAATCGACAGGATTACGCTCTCGTCAGTCGTAACCGTGGCGACGCCGGGAACGCTCTGCAGGTTGATCTTGACCATGCGCTGTCCCGGTGTGATCGCTGGGAAGTGGAAGCGACCGTATGGATCGGTCAAGGCGTAGGTACCATTGTCGAGCGCCACCATGACACCGGCGACACCTGGTTCGTCGGGGTCTTGCGCGCCGTCTGCATTGTGGTCTTCGAAGACCTTACCGATGATGGTGCCCAGATCCAGCACTGGATCCTGCGTCACCGTGACGGTGTAGCCGCCCCGATTTGAGACCTGGCAGGTCGCGCAGCCGGCATTCGCAACAGCTGTGTTTTCGTAGTCACCTGGGGTGGCGCCCGATCCCACGACCAGTTGATAAGTCAGTACCAGATAGCCAGGTTCTCCGGGATCAGCGATGCCGTTGCTGTTACTGTCGACGAGCGCCGGCACGGTGCCAATGTTGAACATCAGTGTCTGACTGCCGCTCGGGTCTGCCAGCACGGCGCCATCGAGGCGTGCAGTGCCGGAGACGTACTTGAAGTTCGGCGGTAGCTGGTCTGTTATGACCACGCCCGGTATGTCCGTGGTCGTAGTATTAGCGATATCCACGCGGTAGGTGACGATGCCACCCACAGCCACCTCGTTTTTATTTGCGCTCTTAGTTACTTGCAACACGATCCCAGCGTCATCATCGTTGATGACGTAGGTGCTCGTCATCTGCGTGACCGTATCGCTGTTGGCGTCACCGATCATGAATCCGGCACTCGGGTTCGCCAGCTGCAGATTGATGGTCTCATTCGGTTCGATCACCGTGTCGTCCACAATCGCAAGGTTTATCGGCACTGCTGTTCCGAGCGTGCCGTCGTATGCGCCGGCTGGGATAATCACGGTCGCTGCATTGTTATAGTCGGTGCCGCCACCCGTAGCAGTACCGCCGCTAACATTCACGTCGACGCTTGCCGGCGCTGCTAGGGTGCCACGCACAAGCAGCACCGGTAGGTTGCCGCCGCTGCCCTCAAAATCGTTGCTGCTGGCAACGCTTAGCTCGACACGCGGCTGGTCGTCGTCGTTGATCGTGTAGGTGTGGGTGCTTTGTGTCGTGCCGCTGCTGTCGGCATCGCCGATAGTAAGCCCCGCGCTCGGATTCGCCAGCTGCAGGTCAATGGTCTCGTTGGCTTCCAGAACCAGGTCATCGATAATGCTCAAGTTGACAGTGGCAGCGACCGCTGCTGTATAGGCACCCGCCGGGATAGTGACCGTGGCGGTGTTGGTGAAATCCGCACCGGCACTAGCTGTACCACCGGTAACATTGACATCGATGGTTTGTGCCGTCGTCAGTGTGCCGGTAACGATCACGCGCGGGATGTTGCCGCCACTGGCCTCGAGGTCGCTATTGGTAGCGAGCTCAAATTCGATTAGCGCAGTATCGTCATCAAGGATGGTGTAGGTGTGCGCGCTTTGTGTCGTGCCGCTACCGTCAGCATCACCGATAGTAAGGCCAGCCGCCGGATTGGCGAGCGTAAGATCTATAGTTTCGTTGCCTTCGACCAGGCTGTCGTCATTGATAACAAGATTAATAGGTCCAATGACGGTGCTCGCGTACACCCCTGGTGGGATACTCATTGTCGCGGTGCCGGTGTAGTCAACCCCACCGCCGGTCGCAGTGCCGCCGCTAATGTTGACGTCAATAGTTAGGGGTGTAACAACCGTACCTGTCACAACCAGCTGCGGAATGTTGCCACCACTCGCCTCAAGGTCACTTGTTGCTCCCGAGTTGAACTCAACTGTCGCCGCCGAATCGTTATCGGTGATCGTCCCGGTGCCGGTATCGGTGTCGGTGATCAATGGATCCGAAGCGTTTAAGCTCGCCGTAAAGGTCTCAGCCCCTTCGAAGAGCGCATCATCGAGCGTCGCCACGGTGAACTGCTGGGTCTCGCCCGCGGTGCCGGCAAAGTTCAGCGTCGCCACCACGTTGTCATAGTCCTCGGGACTGGCGAGCGGGGCGGCCCCACCGGTGGCGGTCACATCGGCGAGTGTCACATCAACGGTAAACGGCACAGCGACGGCGTTATCGAGCGTCACGGTGAAGGTGAGCCCTGTGCCCTCGACCGCGCTGACATCATCGACCGTTACAGTGGCCGAGTCATCGTTGGTGATGGTGCCAAGGCCCTGGTTATCAGCGAGCGTCGCATTGGCGCTGGCATTAGACAGGTTCACAAAGAACGTCTCGTTGGGCTCGACCGTGGTGTCGCCGTTGACGGTGATGGCCACGGTCTGCGTTAAGGTCGCGGTGCCCGCCGGGAAGGTGAGTGTGCCGCTCGTGCCCACGTAATCCGAACCGGCGACGGTGGCGGTGTTATCAGCACTTGCCCAGTCCACGGTCACCGGGTTCAGCGGATCGGCCTGATCAATGCTCACCGTGAAGTTAAAGGTAGTGGTGCCGGCGTTACCTTCAGCAAGTGTGAAATCGTTGATAGTAATGTTTATTGGGATCTGCACCGTGATCGCCTCGCTCGGATCATCGACCGTGGTGTTGCTGTCGGTCTGATCGAGGTTGACCGCGGTGATGGTGTTGGTGATCGTGTTGCCGCTGGTGCCGGCGTTGACCGTGGCGGTGATCTGCAAGGAGACGTTCGCCCC
>QKEI01000112.1 GCA_003251795.1 Candidatus Muproteobacteria bacterium | reverse complement strand
TTGTCCAATATTGAAAGCAAGACGATTTTTATTTAGTTAACTCCAGACTCCGTTAGCGCGTCTAGCCGTCCAACTCGTTCGTGGCTCCTCTCCGTGGCCACGCGAAGAAGAACCACCGATTCGTTAAATCGGCACCTTCTTCAAGAAACCAAACCGATTGAGTCGCAAGGAACCCTATTCTTCGCCGGTTAGCTCAGGCCAAGAAGCATCGGGTCGATCTACATGGAGAGCAGTTATTAGTAGCTTACGCATGAGTGTCGAATTTCTTTACGCACGGTCGCGCCATCATTGATCGCTATTTCGGTGCAAACCGAGACTGTGTTATCGATTCGACCGCGCGATACTGTCGGCGTTCTTTACAATGACTGGGAGTCCCGATTAGGAATGCGACCTATTGTTACCAGAAATCATCCACTTAGGAAGCGTGAGCAACTATGGAACGAGTAATGCACCCGTCTGGTAGTGCAGTGCAGCGGAGATCGATTAGGTGCAGCGCAGAGGCGAGTGTGTCCGACTCGCCTTTTTGCGTTGATAGCGGCGTGCGTCGTTGCGGCTGGCTGCGCTGTTGAGGAGGAGTCCGATAGCAACAATCACGGTTTTGGCTTTGAGTATGAGGCCCAGGCGACCAACGGCCTGACGTTGCGCAACGAACCCGACGTTGTGGAGCCCATAGAGCTTGCCGTGTTGGCGGATATCTACGACCAGACGCAAGCCTGCACGGGTATCAGTATGCCGGGTCCGTTCGTGATTGTTATGGCTGAACAGGTTGACGAGCACGGCCAGCCGGGGGGGCAATTCTCTGGCCTAACCTTCTACGGTCCGCCGCTTGTTCTCATTACTCAGGGGGCAATCTGGACAAGCGTTGCCCAGCACGAGTTCGTTCATTACCTTCTGGACCAAAGCGGTTTCCCGCGCGAGCGCAATGAGGTGCACGATTCCCCACTATTCACTGAGTGTGTGCATTTCTGCGGACTACTCGGTTGCACCTAAAACTATCTACATAAGCTACCAGACATAATCGAACCGACGTAGACGTTTTTTCCAAAACTCCTGGGGATACGCGGTCGTCTCGCTAGGCCAGGTGTTTCTTGAAAAATGCCACGGTCCGATCCCACGCTAGCTTCGCCGCCGCCTCGTTGTAGCGTGGAGTCGAGTTATTGTGGAAGCCGTGCCGGGTGCCCGGATAGATGTACACCTCATAACCGACACCGTTGGCCTTAAGCGCTACCTCATAGTCGGGCCACGTCGCATTCACGCGTTCGTCGTCCTCGGCGAAGTGCAACAATAAAGGCGCACGAATTTTCGCGACATCACCGCTGTTGGGTGCGCGCCCGTAAAATGGGACGCCAGCTTTCAGCTCGCTGCTAAGCGCGACTGCCAAGAAGTTGGTCGTAGCGCCACCCCAGCAGAAGCCTGTGACGCCGAGCTTGCCGTTCGACAAGGCATGAGTCTTCAGATAACGGGCACTGTTGAACATATCTTGACGCAGTTTCGCTTGGTCAAGACTACTCTGCATCGCACGACCGTCATCGTCGTTGCCGGGATAGCCACCGATCGGTGCAAGACCGTCTGGTGCGAGCGCGAGAAAGCCTTCCACCGCCGCACGTCGCGCTACGTCCTCGATGTACGGGTTGAGCCCCCGGTTCTCGTGAATGACAAGCACAGCTGGGAACGGACCCTGCCCCGCCGGCTGGACCAGGTAGCCGCGCATGTCGCCGGAGGTTCCGTCTGGTGACGGATATTTCACGTATAGTCCCTTGATGCGCTTGTCGGTGAAGGAGATCGTCTGTGCCAGCGCGTAACGCGGCAGCAGACTCTGAGCCATAGCCAGGGCGGATGCGCCTCCGATGGCCAGCGCACCGGCCCGCGCCAAGAACTCGCGGCGATCTATCTGTCCATGGCAGTAGTCATCGTAAAGATCGAATATCCGCGGATCGATATCTTTCTCTTTCATCGTCGTTGTTCCGAGAGACGCGAGCGTGTCCAATGTGGTTGTATGGCCGACGACCTTACGGCAAACCAGCCGTTGTCGCATCGCCGGTCGGCGCATGTTAAGGAGGAGATTCGCTGGAATCAATGCCCAGGCAAGGCACATTTGAATTCTGGGATTTGGTTGTAGTCGTCTTGGTCGGAGCGAGGTAGTAAGTGTATGACTTACATCCAGTGTGCTTTTTATGCGCGATCGACCGGCGCTGGTTCTCAGATAAAGAAAAAGGCTCGCAAAGGGTGGGCCTTCACATTCTTGCTGAGCTTATCAGTCGCAGTTCTCGAAACTGACCGTGCCCAACGCTCGTCCGACCACTGCACCTCGAAACGCAAACGCGAAATCGCCTAGGGTGGTCACAGTAGGCGCACTGGAGAAGGAGCCCACTAGTTGCAAGCCAACGCGCCTTAGCCGTTGGGTCATAAATGATGTGGCCCATGACAGTACCTCCAAGGCTGTCGAAATCGAAGAACGCCTACGAACGTTTTACTCCTACTCCTCGAACCTAAGCTCCTCCCAGTTTACGACGGTGCCGTCGAGCCTGCCCGATGCCCGCACAAGATCGTTCGCCTGGATCTGAGCAAAGAAAGCCGTACGGCCGATCGTCTCGCCATTAATACCCTTGAAGCGGACATCAGCAATGCTGCTGGTGTCGACCAACACACCCAAGATACTTATCAGGGGGTCCAGCGGTACGCCATCGACGCGGCCCTGGAGTACAACCGTGCTCTCTGTATCCGTAACCGTAAGCCGGGAAGCCAACACGGCGTTGCCGGTGCTGTCGAGCTCACGGCCGCGGACGCGGACGTGCCGTCCGGCAACAAGATTGCCGCTGAACTCGGTGGTGCTGTTCGCTTGCAAGCTAATCCCCTCCAGGCCCTGTAGCTGGATGCTGGTCGGCGATAGCTGTAGAGAGCGTACATTGGATTCGAGCACGATGTCGTCACGAAAAACGATCTGGCTGGCCACCAGTGTGTTGTTGAGTGTGCCTTCCACTTCAAGTTGGATGCCTCGATTAACCTCGTTAGCCGTGCCGCCCAAGAAAAGCGTGTCACCATTGGTCTGTACGCGCTGATTATTCAAAATGAATTCGCCGGGAGCGGTGCTATCGTCGATGACGAAACCCTGCATTTCGGCGCGCACGGCCTGTGTCACGGGCAAGCTCTCGAGACGCACGCGGGTCGCGATCAACTCACCTGCGGGACCCAAAAGACGATCAGACGTGATGGGAAATATATCGCCGTCAACTTGCACAAACAGTCCATCGGCCGGTACGCCGCCGGGAAGGTCGCTCATATCTGGGGCCCGCTTGCCGTAATCGACCGTGAGTTGACCGATGGTAAAAGTCTGAGCAATCGTATTCGTATTCTGTATCAATCCCCTGACGCGAAATTGCGCTGATGAAGCCCTTTCCTCGATAAATGTGGCGCTAACGATGCCGGTGTCCTTAACGAAACCGTGTACGCGCACGATGTCGTCGGCGGCCGGGGGAACACCGGTGCTGAAACTCGACGAAACAGGAACTTGGACGGTCTGACCGAGCACGACCAGCGTATTGGCGTCGACGACTTGATCGACGGGTCCTTCAACGACGTCACTGACAACGATCAGCGCCGCCGAACCACCATCGTTACCAATACGCCCGCGTATCGTGACGACCATACCCCGGCGCAGTAGATCACCAGAAATGAAGTCCTCTCTGAATTTCACCGTCGACGCTGCGGTAGTGAAAGCGACACCATTTACGTCCATGGTGCCACTGCTAAGCTGGGTAATGCTGCCGACGCTGAGATCCTCAACATCGCTGGATGATGAGTCGTCATCACCAGCGCACGATGCCAAAGCAAGCAAGAAAACGCAGACCAATGCATATGCGCTTAACCGGTGGATCATGGTAAAATTTACACAACACTGTTTGTACGGTGATATTTTGGCAAGTAATTGACGCAATGGAAAGTTCCGTGCACAGATAGCGCCTCCGATCAACAAGTTGACGATGCGCATCGGCAATTTGGTGCGCGCATCGGACAGAGATGAATGCCTGCGCTGACCGGTTAAGCTCAGGGGAATTGGAGACTGAGAGGTGATACCGAAAGGTGCCGGCTATCGATTCGTTGCATATATCAACGCGGTATCTCCTCGGTAGCTGATGTGAACCCTGCCGCTAGACCACGCTTTGTCCAACCCTTGAGAGAAGGAGCAGCCCATGCAACTAACACTACGTGCGCTTAGCCTTACCTTGTTGACCGTAATAGCGGCGGGAGCAATTGGTTTACAAACCGCCGTCGCAGGCGAGCAGGAGTACAAACCAAAGGTGAATGTAACCTCGCTTCTACAAACGAAGCTGGCTGGCGTTGAGGGGAAGGAAGTAATTATTAAGCGATTTGATATTCCGCCTGGATTTGTCGGAGCGAAACACTATCATCCAGGCACCGTCTTTGTTTATGTCCTTGAAGGTGAGTTCACCATCGAGACCGAAGGGAAAGGACGCCAGACCTTCAAGGCCGGCGAGCTCTATGAAGAACCGATCCGCCACGTCATGCTGGGCCGGAACTTGAGTACGACCGACAACTTAAAGCTCCTGGTCTTTCAGGTCGGTGATGCAGGCAAACCCATGATGATCAAGTCTGAGTAATAAACGCGTGATTCGTTGCATTAGAAAAGGCCCGTCCTGTGCGGGCCTTTTTCTTTCTAGCATGTAGGCAGCAGCGTCATTCTGACCATTCTTAGCTACTCCCTGCCGACATCCTCACAGGTCAATTCGTCAAGGTCATCAATCACATCAAATCTTCGCAAGATCCACTGTAAAACTTCATGCTGATCAGACCTTTCTGGATTCGTACGGGCACGTAATTCAATGCAGGTGCAAACCAAACAGAGAGCCCGTCTTTGTCACCAACGCGTTCAACTTTCCAGGCGTCGTAGTAGCCCTCTTCTGTCTTAACTTTCTCAAAGCCGACAACCGATACACGGTAGGTCTCTATCTTTCCACGCCTGTCTACGACTCGGTATGTAAAAGTTGGCAACGTCTTGTGCTTGCGCCGAGTTGCGAACCGGTCGTGTTCACGCAGATCTATCATCAGTTTCAATTGGAAGGATAACAGGTCCCAAACCTCTGCATCGCCTGGAAAAGGCTCTTCATGATCTTCCTTTTCCGATCGCGTGGTCTTGATTGTGCCCTTCTCTCTATCAAACACAGTATCTGTACTGCGGTTTTTTTCCCGATGCTGAAACTTCGCTGGATAGAAGCGATCCTCTTCCACACGAAGAACGCTGGTTTCATAGAACCAACGACCAAGGGCTTTGGTATGGTACTCATACACAAGGCCGCCCGATTGGTGAGACAGGGTGATGCAGGTTTTAGACCATAACGGGCCTTTGTAGTACGCAGAAAACGGCGTCGGAAGACCATTTGCCTGAACCGGCGACAAGACGAACATAAAGAACAGGAACGCTATCTTTCGGGGGCACACCTGGGTAACCACGACTCCCACAAGTAACTCCAAACGTCAGGTGCATTGACTGCCAATTCTTGGCGCGTCTCCTTTTACCCATGGTAGTTGCTCATTCTGGAATGTCGACTCCTTAATAGATAAAAGCGCGTGGCAAAAGAAAAGGGCCCGCACGGGGCGGCTTTTTTTGGCGTGACAATGTTGAAAGAAATGGAGGCTGGGGTCGGAATCGAACCGGCGTACACGGCTTTGCAGAACAACCCAATAAAGAGCCAAGATGACACATCGTGATCTATCAAGAGCTTAGACGTGCGGGGCAGCCGTCTAAAGCATGCTGAATCAGCTTGGGTTGGCTCAAAGTGGTAGCAAAATGGTAGCAACTGGCTCACCAATTCTTGGCGATGCTGACCGTCTGCTTTCGACCCAGAAGCGGCCAGTCAACTGGCTAGAAGATTTTCGTCACGACTGACCGAGAACGGCCATAAGCAGCCAGGCAATCGCCTCCGATAGAATGGCCTTTTGGCGCAGGCCGAAAATGGCGGCTGACTAAAATGGGAAAGTAGATTGGATCAGAGTTCGAAATTCCGACGGGCCGTACCACGCCAGGAAAGTTAGCCCCCATACGATCAAGCCTATTATCACGGTGTGCAGCATACCTTTGGCGGACGGACCCCGATGGGCTAATGGATGCTTGCGGTGTTCATGGTAGAAGGTCGCTTTCATGTCTTGGCCTCCATCTGTGCATGACATTATTTTGCTAAATTGCTTTTATGTCGGCTTTTGTTTTCTCGTACTCTAAAACATCATACCTAGGGTGATCCAGAACTAACAACGACGTCAACGCCGAACCGATAGGAGGTTTTTGCTTGCCGACGAAGACGCGCGAGAATTTCTAATGAGCTCGAAAGAGAGAGAATGTAAAAGAGATCGACAGTGATATGGATTGGCGAAGTGGGGCTGAAAAACCGAAACGATAAGTCGCTTTGCGTATTTGCAGTGTTGATCAGCAAAAATGCATGGATGCGCTTTCACTCAGGCCATTTGCGCTTCGGCACCCGCAGTAGGGACACACAGAAAGTATTCGTGGACCACCTCGCGGTCTAGCGATAGTGGAGTGCTTATCTAAGCACTGGCCTGATCCGCATTGCGCCTTACTGTTAGATGGGGTCTAAATAACAACGAGGAATAAGCTGATAACAAACATTTATATAAGAACAATGCACTCCCTTAGTAATATCGCTTCTGTATCTTTGGTCTTATCGAACGTGGGCGCGTTGTTATTCCTTTCCGATAGCCTCAGCGCTCAAAGCAATTCGGCAATAGTTGAAGGTCCTCGACAAATTGATAATCCCGCTTGTGTGGGTAGTGGCATTACTGCTCATGCTTGCCTGGGTCTGGGTCTTGCTCAGAATATTGGGCTGGGTAGAGGCAGCGTTGGCGGGACTTCTTCCCTGAGAAGGGATCAACAGTGACGAGGGGACGCGGGGTCTGGCACGTAAGAACCTGCACACGGCGCGAGCTAATCGGGTCTCGCGGGCACGCCTCCGGTACGCAACCTCGTTGCGTGTGACGGCGTGATTCTGGGCCGCTTCGGCGGCCCTCTTTCTTGGGGCGACCAGTTGCGCGAAACCTCCATAATGCACGCAAGGAGCTCAAGGAACGCTCCTAAACGGCGGTCAAGTTACTGCACACACTGTATCGGCGGTCGTGACATTTCGTCGGATCCGACTGGCCGATATCGGCTCATCAGCCGCCGGTCAGGTGATGGAGTTCCATCAGGCAGCTAACGACCCTCAACGGTCATTCAAACCTAAGCGGGTATGCCGAGGCATCTGTAAGTAATCTGTGGGTTGTCGCCCACGTTAAGGCAGCTAGGCTAGTGATTATTACGTAGCGGTTTCCGCAAGGGAGGAACCATGATGTATAAAGCCGCAGTTGTCCTCTTCATCATTTTGACTGTTCTCCATATGAGCGGATGCATCGCGATACCTGTGCCGACGGGAAGCAGTGAATATGGTGCTACTCCAAGCAAGATCAAAAAGGGCATGACGCGAAACGATATCGTTGAAAGGTTTGGGGCACCCGTCGCGCAGACCACCGATGGGCGCTTCCTCCTCTACGTGTACACTGGTAGCAGTGGAGTTCAGGTGCTGGGCGCGGGGCTAGTAGGGAACTACGCGGTTGCCGGCACCGGGCGTTTGGATAGCTCCTATTCGGGCCGGTTATTGCTGGAATTTGATAGCACGGACCGCGTCAAGGGCGAGAACGAATATCTATGTGGCGCGCATGATCTGCGGTGCGGCACCGATCCAGCAGGGTCTCTGTTGGCGATGTTGCAGGAGAACTATGACGCGCCAGTCGTACGCAAGTATCAACAGTCTGTTACCACATCTTTCGCCCTATGCGATGCGGCAAGCAAAGGTGAGCTCGGCACCGTGGAAACATTGCTCACCGAGGGTCTAAACGTCAACAACCTGTGCCGCTTCCGTGTCCCCTCGCGCACCGGGCCTGACCAAGAATCCGGCACCGCACTGCATGCGGCGATCTTCAATACGAAACCTGAGATCGTCCAAGTGCTGCTCGCGCACGGGGCAAGCGTTAACGCCAAAGACCAAGATGGTCGCACCGCACTGTATGCGGCAGTGGTGCAAGGCGATTCAGACCTAGTGCAGCTAATATTTGCGCGCGGCGCAAACGTCAACGCCAAAGACAAAGACGGTCACACCGCGCTGTATGCAGCAGCGGTACACGGCGATTCAGACCTAGTGCGACTAATGCTTGCGCACGGCGCAGAGGTGAATATGAATGCCAAGCGCCAGCGCGGTCCTACGGTGTTGCACGAGGCAATTTCGAGGAGCAATATCGAGGTGGTTAGACTTCTGCTCGATTATGGAGCAGAGGTAAATGTCAAAGACGAATTCTATCGCACGCCATTGCATCAGGCCGCGTTCGTAGGAAACTCGGCAATGGTCAAGGCACTCCTCGGGAGCGGCGCCCGCACAGGTGCCACGGACAAGGACGGTGACACACCACTGCATGACGCGGCCTCACAAGGCCACCTGTCAGTGGTCGAGGCACTGCTCATCGGCGGGGCGGCAGTCGATGTCGTAGACAATCGCGGCAAAACGCCAATAGACCTTGCCACCGATCCAAGGGTCATTAAACTTCTAAAGCAGCACGCTAGCAAGAAATAACGGGCTGCGTGACAACATGTAACTTTCAATCATCTCTGGCGACCTATGGCGAGCCGTGGGGAATGTCTGCTTTTGACCGAAAGCAGTCGCTCATCGCAATCTCCATTCCGCAGGTCTCTTTGTCACAAACCTTCGACTTCAAAGTGGGGGCAAACGGGGGTGATGGTACTGCTGGCTCGGGACCTGCCGAGTTTAAGTCCCTGAAAGAAATGGAGGCTGGGGTCGGAATCGAACCGGCGTACACGGCTTTGCAGGCCGCTGCATGACCACTCTGCCACCCAGCCTTGGAGAATGTCGACGGGCTAGAAACAAAAAGGGAAAGCGCCCAGACGCCTTCCCTACAGC
>QKEI01000083.1 GCA_003251795.1 Candidatus Muproteobacteria bacterium | reverse complement strand
CGCCCTCAGCGCCCTCGCCTGGTGGCTAGCGGGCACGTTAGCGGTGCCAGGCCCCGGGGGACTTGTAGATGCATGGGCCACAGTATTGCAATCTTCCTGGCAACGCGTGAGCGGGCTTGCTAGCGGCAAGATCGATCTCATCGCTGGTGCCTTTGGCGATCGTTACTCGCGGGATTTTGCCTACGCCGCGTTCGTCGCCGCGCTGGCGTTGTTGCTAGTGCGAGAAGTCCTTGCTTCCCTGACACCCCTTTATGCCGTGCTAACCGGTCACGCCGTCTATAGGCACTTGATATTTCCCGTGCCAGGCACCAAAGGGCTGTGGTTGTGGTTGATCCTCGTTCACATCGCGATACTCGCAGCGATCTTGTTTATTTACGGCTTTCTGACCGGCCGCTTTTCGGTTGCACTCTCGCTGACGTTGATGCTAGCGGTCCCGTTTAGCATGGCGGAACTCTATAAGGGATGGCAACAGCGGAGGCGCTGGCTGTTTGTGCTGGTATGCACTTTGGCGGTATTCAGCACGCTCGGCGTGCTATCCTCGCCCACGTCCAAGGGCCACATCCGCCAGGCTGGCTTATGGCTGCGCGATCACACTCCGGCGGATGCCACGCTCTTCAGTAACGATCCGGTGTTACTCTATTACTCAGGCAGGAGTGGTGATCAGCCCCACGCCCGCAACGGCTGGGACGAAACACTCGCGCTAGTGAAGTCAGGCCCACGTTCTCAATACGACTACCTGGCGCTACGCGTGAAGCGCGCCCACCTTGCCGACGAAGCAATGTTGGTGCAGTCCCTGGCGCGCGAGCCAATCGCTACGTTTGCAAACGCAAAGGGTGAAAAGATTCTGGTCTTTCGCCTACGCTAGGAAGCACGCAACAACGCGTGCTCACGGCTTTTCAAAAAATCTGAGCTCGGAACCGACTCTTCGCAGGCGAATCTTGATGCTACGCTCCGTGAGAAACTCGTCGACTGCCTTCCTACACCCTTCGTAGGCGCCATAATCGTCGATGATGACGAAGCCTCCTCGTACCACCTTGTCGTACAAGAAGTGTAGGCATACCTTGGTCGATGCATACCAGTCGCCGTCAAGGCGCAAGATCGCCACCGAGTCTATAGTGGCGGCAACCATCGGTAGTGTCTCCTGGAATAACCCCTGGTGGTAATGAACGAATGCTTTGTCATAGCCGATAATGCGTTCCAGCAAGTGACGGTTGCTTTCGATGGTGCCCACCCCCCTGCCCATGTTGTCGTAGAGCTGGGGGTTGGGGGTCAATCTGCCCAAAGCCGCTACCCCGAGCTGTCTTGCTTCTTCCACGGCGCGGCGCCCGTCGACCTCACCATCGGGCTCGGGAATACCCGCGAAGGTGTCAAAAAGATGCAGCTGCCTGCGTCCCTTGCCGTAACGCAGATTCGCAAGCGCCATGAGACCCACCGCGCCGCCCTTCCAGACGCCGCATTCAACATAGTCCCCAGGGATATTGTGCTTCTCGCAAGCCAATACACATTCATACAGTGAGTACAGGCGCTTGTGCGATAGCATCGTGTACTCGCGCACCATCGCTACATCACTGGCGAAGTCGCCGGCGACGGAAGATTTCATAATGCCCCAGCGTGAACTGATCATGAGCTATTGCTCCGCGATAACACCTCCTGCACTGCCGCGATGACATCCGCTACATCCCGGTCCGCAAGTCGCGCGGATAAGGGAAGACTGACCGTCTGGCGACCGATTTGCATGGCTGCCGGATAGTCTTGCGGTCGCCAACCGAACGTCTCTCGGTAGTAGGGGTGCTCGGGCACGCTTAGATAATGTACACCAACACCGATGTTGTGCTTCGTAATGGCCTCGAGAAACTGATCACGGCTGATGCCTGCGTTTCTTTGATCCAGCAAGATTGTGTATAGATGGTAGGCGTGGCGGGTGTCTGGCTCGGGTTCTGTCGGCCGCACGATCGGCAAGTCTGCGAAGGCCTGCTGATAGCGTGACCATATCTCGCGACGGCGTTGCCAGTAACGTTCAACCCGTTGCAACTGATGGATGCCGATAGCGGCCTGCAAATCCATCATGTTGTATTTGAAACCGGCCGCAACCACGTGATAGTGCTTGTAGCCCTCATCGCTGAAGCGGCGCCAGGCGTCCTTGCTCATGCCGTGCAGGGCAAGCACCTTGATGCGGGCGATGTCTTCTGCACGCCGCGCCAATACCATTCCGCCTTCGCCCGTTACCACATTCTTGGTCACGTAGAAACTGAAGCAACCGAAGTCACCAAAGGTCCCCGCCTGGCGGCCATGGTACTCGCTCTCTATCGCGTGTGCACAATCCTCGATGACTTTCAGGCGATGGCGCGCGGCGACGTCCAACAGGGCATCCATTTCACACGGTCTACCGGCAAAGTGCACTGGCATGATGGCGCGGGTTCTATGGGTGACCTTCGCCTCAACCTGATTGGGGTCGAGGTTCATGGTCACTGGGTCAATGTCAGCCAGTACGGGCGTGGCGCCAGCGTGGATGATTGCATTCACGGTAGCGCAAAACGTGAGCGCGCTAGTAATCACCTCGTCACCGGCATTGAGCTCGGCCGCGACGAGGCTAAGGTGCAGGGCAGCGGTGCAAGAGTTTACTGCGGCGGCATACTGCGCGCCCTTGTACTGCTTGAAGGCCTCCTCGAAGCGCGCGACTTTTGGCCCGGTGCCTAGCCAACCCTGTTTCATGCTGGCGACTACCTCCGTGATCTCTGCATCCTCAATCGCGGGCGCGCCGAAAACCAGGAAATTGTTCTTCGATCGAATGGGGGTAAGTGACATAGAGAAACCGACAGTTAATAACAAACTGGACTAACGCTTAGTGTACTGAATCTCGATCCACGCGCGGTAACTTCCGTCCATAACGGCACGCCACCATGACTCATTATCGAGATACCATCGCAGCGTCTGGTGTAAGCCACTCTCCAGCGTTTGTTGCGGGTGATACCCGAGCGCAGTGCTGATCTTGCTCGCGTCTATCGCATAACGCCAGTCATGACCCGGACGATCTTTGACGAATGTAATGAGCTCAGCAGTGGATGACTTGCGCGCAGCTGGACAGCGTGGAAAACGCGTTTCTAGATTACTATCGTCAGCAAAGGCAGCGTCGATGAGCCCACAAAGCTGCCTAATGAGATCAATATTTGCGCGCTCACTATTGCCACCAACATTATAAGTCTCGCCGACCGTGCCGTGAGTCAGTACAAGCTCAATACCGAGGCAATGATCCTCGACGTGTAGCCAGTCGCGCACATTGCCTCCATCTCCGTACACCGGCAGCGGTTTGCCCTCGAGGGCATTAACAATCATTAAAGGAAGCATTTTCTCCGGGAACTGGTAGGGTCCATAGTTGTTCGAACAGTTTGTGATGGTGAATGGCAAACCATAGGTGTGGCCGTAGGCCCGCACCAGATGATCTGAAGACGCCTTGCTAGCCGCATAAGGCGAGCGTGGCGAGTACGGCGTAGCCTCGGTGAAAGCGGCGTCCGTCGGACCAAGCGACCCATATACCTCATCAGTTGATACGTGGTGGAAGCGATAGGTCTTGCTACTACACTGTTCGCTTGACCAGGCACGGCGCGCTGCCTTCAGCAATGCATGGGTGCCGACTATATTGGTCTCAATGAAAGGGTCCGGTCCCACGATCGAGCGATCCACATGCGATTCGGCAGCAAAGTTGACCACCGTATCGACATCTTCCTGGGCTAGCAGCGTATCGATTAGATCGCTGTCGCAGATGTTGCCATGCACGAATCGCAACTGCCCTGCATCGCTGACGGGTGCAAGGCTCGCAAGATTGCCAGCGTAGGTCAGTGCATCGAGCACCACCAAACGATGTCTTGGATACTTTCTTGACCAGTAGTGAACGAAGTTGGCACCAATAAAACCGGCGCCGCCGGTAATGAGCAGGCTACGCATGCGCTACGCAGGGATGTTTGCGGGCGACGGCGCGCGCATCACTATTGCCGCGATCCCTCTTCACGCGAACTTGGGCTCCCGGAGGATCCGCAGCAGATATTGTCCATAGGTGCTTTGTTTCAGGGGATCGGCCAGATGTTCAAGCTGGGTGGCGTCGATATAGCCCAACCGATAGGCAATCTCCTCGGGGCAGGCAATCTTGAGACCCTGACGCTGCTCGATGGTTTCGATAAACAGGCTTGCCTGTAACAGACTTTCGTGTGTTCCCGTATCGAGCCAGGCTGTGCCGCGACCCAATATCTCTAGCTGCAACGTCTTCATTTCCAGGTAGCGCTTGTTCACATCCGTGATCTCGAGCTCACCACGCGTAGATGGCTTCAGTCCTTTGGCAATCTCAATAACCAGATTATCGTAGAAATAAAGTCCCGTCACTGCATAGCTCGAGCGCGGCTTAGCCGGCTTTTCCTCCAATCCCACCACATTGCCCGCGGCATCGAATTCGGCCACCCCATAGGCCGACGGGTTCTCCACCCGATAACCGAAGATCGTCGCGCCAGTCGTGCGGGTAGACACACGTCTGAGCAGGCCACCAAGCTCGTTGCCGTAGAACACGTTGTCTCCTAGTACCAAGGCACTAGAACTCAGTCCAATGAAATCGCGGGCAATGATAAACGCCTGCGCCAAACCGCCGGGCGTGGGTTGCTCGGCGTACGAAAAGGACAAACCCCACTCGTTGCCGTTGTCGAGCAGCTGCTGATAGCGCGGCAAGTCTCGCGGCGTGGATATAACCAAGATCTCGCGAATGCCGGCAAGCATGAGCACGCTCAGCGGATAGTAAATCATGGGCTTGTCGTACACCGGCAACAGTTGCTTACTCACTGCGCGGGTTACCGGATGCAGGCGTGTACCGGCACCGCCAGCCATTATGATTCCCTTTCTCATGGCATTGAACAATATCTCAACTCCGGCCGCCGCTCTTGAAGGGGCCCATGCGTCATTTTCTTATCACTTCCTGACAACAGCAAGGTACATCCAGGTCCACTTCTCGGTCTTATCAATCTTGTCGAGACCGTAGGCGACCAGCTGCACGAGCACCCCTAGGATGTCTATGACCCTCAGCCAGCGCAGCGGCCCCTTGTTCAGCCGGTAAAGGTTATAGACAAAAAGTTGACCAAATGTGACCCAGAACCCGGATAACGCGTTGATCTCGAGGACCTCAAACCCAACCTTCTCGAAAAGATACTTGAGCCCATATTTTGAGTAGCGATAGAAATCGCGCGGTGCTTCGTGGATATGCCAAATAAACGGCACCGTGTATATGGCAACGCCGCTTGGCCGCAGCACGCGATAACACTCACGGATCGCCAGCTCTGGCTCTTCCAGGTGCTCCAGAACGGCACTGCAAATCGCCGAGTCAAACGCGTCATCTTCCGTCGGAATCTCATAGGCCGTACCGAATAAATCGATGTTGGACTTGTCATGCTGAGTATCGGCATGATCGACGCCAACATGCTCTGTTACATAGGGTGCCAGCAGATCCTTATAAGGTTTGTCGCCGCAGCCTATATCGAGTAAGCGCCCACCGAGGTACTGCTGCGCCGAACGCTTGAGCTCCCGGTCGTGAATGGTGTAGATCAACCAGTTCTTGAGTGTCTTCGCCATCCCAGCTTGATCATACAGCTTGTTAGCAAGTTAAAGTACCGCGGGATACGATCAGAAACACAAACCAAATACAAAGCTCAGCGTGACTTTCGACCATGCGTTCCGGTTGGGCTACGTCTCCGCAGGCGCTATAATCCGCTGCCAATTGTCACATCACCCAGTTATCTATCCGGACAATATCATCTGAGTAACAGCGTGTCGCACCAACCGTGTCCTCTTTCGTCCCGCCAACTGAGTCACCGTGGCTCGTTACCTTGGTCACGAAGCGATAGGTCGGCTAACTGGTTGGGCGTACCCACGTGAGATCGATCCTCTGGCGTGTTTACATCCTGTACCTCAGGCTACGTCCGGTGCGCACCTCTGTCCGGGCTGTCTATTACTGCCATCGCAAGTTGCGCCAGCGTATCTTACGCGCTTACGGCGCCGAGATCGGTGAAGACAGCCGTATTCATGGCCCAATGATGATCATAGGCGACTTTCACGACTTCTCCGGGCTGCACCTCGGCTTGCACACCCATGTCGGCAGCGACTCATTGTTCGACCTCAGCGCAGCCATTCGAATCGGCAACCGCGTCACCATCTCACCGCGTTGCTCTCTGCTTACCCATGTAAACGTTGGTCAAAGCGCGCTCCAGAAAATCTATCCGCCGGTGCGTGCATCTATTTCCATCGAGGATGACGCCTACCTCGGCACGGGAGTGACTGTCTTGCACGGTGTCACCATCGGTAAGTGCGCCGTGGTTGCCGCGGGGGCGCTGGTAAGGGACGACGTGTCACCGCACACGCTGGTGGCTGGAGTGCCAGCCAAACTGGTCAAGACTCTGGCAACGAGCGCGGGCTAAGGGAAAGACGTGAGCAGTAAACCGGCCGTTGCCCATTCGGTAATCGAATATCTACCCTTTGGCGAGAACTGGATCTACACCCAGGTCGCCGGTCTGAAGCGTTATCGCCCTGTGGTGATGACCAAACGCGGCAAGAATCTGGATTACTTCTCGCTCTCTGCGGTCGGTGGAGAAATCGTGCCGGCGTATACCAGTTTGTGGCAGCAGTTCTGTGAGAAGGTTGGCAAGAAATTCTTTTACCACCAGTTTCCGGCATATTTCCGTGCTTTCGAGCGTACCAAGCCCGTTCTTCTACACTCGCACTTCGCACAGCATGCCTACGACGACCTTAGCTTGAAACGCCGCTTCCACGTGCCACACGTTGTTTCCTGCTACGGCGCGGATCTGTGGAAATTCGCCGAACTCTCGCGCCAGCGAAATCGCTATCGTGTGGTGTTCGCTGAGGCCGACCTTTTTCTTGTGGAGGGAAATGCGATGCGCCGGCGTGCCATGGAACTAGGTTGCCCGCCAGAAAGGGTGCGCGTGCATCACCTCGGCATTGACTTAAAACGGGTTCGCTACGTGCCGCGCAGGCCTTCAAGCGATGGGGTCGTCCGCTGCCTGATGGCGGGCAGGGCGATAGAAAAAAAGGGGCTTGATTACGGGGTCCACGCGTTTGCCAATGTTGCCGCACGGCACCGTAACACGCACCTCACCATCATGACCTGGGGCGAGGCTGCCTATAAGCGCAAGATTATCACCAACCTCAAGCAGCTTATTGCAGCCAAGGGAATCTCCGACCGAGTCAGCTGGTACGGTCTGCAACCCTACCATGAGTACGTGCGCATTACCGAGGCGTCGCATGTGTTTCTCGTACCGAGTGTGATGGCGGCCAACGGCGATGCCGAGGGCGGTTGTCCGGTGACGGCGATGGAACTGAGCGCAGCCGGAATGCCGATCGTCGGCTTTGCCCATTGCGACATCCCGGAGGTCGTCCGGGACGGGGCTTCCGGGTTCCTGGTACCTGAGCGCGACGTAGACGCATTGACCGAGCGACTCGAGCAGCTTGTCACACAACCGCACACCTGGGAGTCAATGGGTCGAGCGGGGCACAATCATATAGCCAAACATTACAATGCCGTAACCCAGGTTAGTGGACTGGAAAACATTTACGACGAGCTTACCGGGCGCGGACGCCAACACCTGGCGACTATCGGCTGACAACTCTTTACGAGCACGCGCGCCGGCGCAGCTAGCTTCGCCGTCGTACCTCGCTAATCGGCATGGCTAGCGTAGACCCAACAATCGTGATTCTCTGGTAAGTGTGACTCAACTGTGCTCCATGCTTTCTTCGAACAACCGCCAGGTGCCCGTGTCGGCCTCCCAGTTGCGTCGAAAGCGCTCGCGGTCACGCGCGAGTCCGCGACGGAAAAAGATAAGCGTCTTATAGGCTTGCATGCCATCGAGGTCGATCAGGTAGATGCGCCCCTGGGCAATGATCATATTGGTGGCCTTCATATCGCCATGGCGGATCCGTAGTTGCGCCAACATGGCCAACAGGTCCGCTGCCTGCTTGGCGACGCGCCGCTTGTTGTCGGCGGACAGCGCACCGTTGGCGAAATAATCACGGCAATTCGTTCCGGCTACGTACTCACTTAGAAAATAGGAGACACGCTGGCGTGAAGCAAACCTTCCCTCGATTATTGCAATCGGAGTAGGCGTGTCGATTCCGTAGAATTGCAGGAGGTGGGCATTACGCCACGAGATCGCCGCACGTGTCTTTTGGACGGCCTTTCTTATGCCGTGCCATGTGCCCTTTATGTTGTAACGCTTGACCACCACCTTCATCCCGTCGATGTCTGCCAACACCACCGTGGACGTGTTACCTTTCTTCAGGTAGCGCGTGTCTGCTTGCGCGAACGTAGGCTGCGGCTGTAACAGCAGCTGTTGCAATCCTTCGCTAAAGTATTGTTTGTTGTAGATGATCCTGTAGCCCTCATTGCTCAGGAGAGCATAGCGTGAGCCCTCGCGCATAATCTTGCGCAGGAAGTTACGCTTTCGCTTTTCCCTGACTCGGCCGCTGTATCGGCGCACCAGCGCGAGATCGCGCGCTGTCACCTCCCACTTACGTTCGTGCGCATAATGGGCAAGCAGTTGCCCAATGTACAAATCGAACCTAGGGAAGAACTGCCCGAGGAAAAGTCCAAAGTTTCTCAGCGACACACGCCTGGATAACGGTTGTCCGCGCAGCCGCAGGCGCGAAGCGTCGATACTGTAGATCCTGTCGCCAGCAACGAGCAGGTTTTCCAGATGCAAGTCAGCTTGCTGTATGCCCGCCTGGTGTTGCTCGGCCAACAGGGTAACGGCACGCTCTAACAATGCCATACCGTCGCGCTGGTCGGCGCAACGGTTGCATGCCTGCTCCATGGTTGTCGCCGAAACCAACGCCTCTGTAACCAAGACATATGCGCGCGGCTCGGCCAGCAAACCGGCATAGAGCAGCGGCGGCGTTGCAAGGCCGTGGGCAGCTAGCGCTTCTATTCCCCGCTTTTCACGCTGCCACCGTCGTCGCGCATGCAAACGTCCGATGAACACTTTCGCGTACACATCGGTGTCGTGCCAGCGACA
>QKEI01000262.1 GCA_003251795.1 Candidatus Muproteobacteria bacterium | reverse complement strand
AGTTCGTGAGCATTTTGCCATTTGAGCACTTCACCGCTTGGCCGTCTTTTACCCAGAACTGATGATCCCCGTTGAGCTCACAACTTTTTATTGCACCACTCGGGTAGAATTCGATACCGACGTTGCAATTCAACTGGGCGACTGCGTACGTCGAGAAAGCCAACATGGCGCCCGCACAGCCAAGTCGTCGAAGCAAAGAACGAGTCTTGAGTACATTCATGGCACACCTCGTGCGGATCATTGTCGCCGTTGGTACTAAGGATGGAGGGCAAGACCCCTCAGAAGGCAACAAAAAAGAACAGGCGGGCTGCGGTTGGTGTCTTTTGGGGCGTGGTCTGCCGCCTGCATGCTCAGCATAGCGCCATCGAGAGAGACGGGCAATTGTTGCCCGCACAGCGCTAGCGGTATGCGTGCGTTCTGGCTCGCCGTTGAAAAATGACCCCAGGGGCGAGCGGGGGGCAAAATCAAATGCCGATCTACTTTCGTTTCATCATGTCCTGAATATTGATATTGGGCATTCCCTCCGGCATTCCGGGCATGATGATATCACCGGGTCGCTGGCCTTCTTTGCAGGGCCCGAGCCACTCGGCTTCGATGACCGTGGTGCTCTCGCGCATTCCCCTCAGGGGTGGGTCGAACGTGGTTCTGCTCTCCATGCGATAGTTGGCGTCAAAGGTGCCCGTCGCCACCGCGTGGGTGGTGGCGGTAGTTTTGCCATGCTGGCATACCGAATCCATCACGAACTTGTTACCCTCGCGCCGTAAGTTCTGCGTCGAGCACTTTTGTTTGGACGAGGACCCGTTGCGCTTCGGCATCATAGCCGATGCAGAGTCGGCTTGACCGCCCATGAGTTCGTCGGTGGCTTGGTCGATGCACTGTTGTAGAGTAAACGTGCCGCCTTGACCTTGAGTGGACGTCATCTTCATTTGCCACAACCCGGACTTACGCTTGGGCATGTCGCCACCGTATACGGCTGTGGTGGCGACCGTGTGTAAAACCAGAGCGGCAACGATGAAGAGACCGGCAGAGATGCGCATTTGTTTTCCTCCTGTTTAGCAGCCGCGACACCTTGCGTCACACAGTGCTGCGGTTGATCAGTGCCTCGTTGCGGGGACGATTTCTTTGGATCCCAAGAATATCCGCATGCCGCCGGCAGGGAAAGTCGGTGAGTGTAGCGAAGTCGCTGTCTCGTCACGCCGAGCCTGTAGAATGCGCGTTGGAGCACGGCGAATTGCATCAGGCTGCATGCCCCAAAGGCGTCGCACGCGGGGGGATGTTCGCGCACTACGCGGCGGGCACTAACAAGCCCATCAGATAGGTTGTGATACACTGCAAACCGTTTCAGCGAGACCACTCGACTAAATCTTTGGGAGAAACTATGAGCACAGCGCAAGCCCCTGCAAGCAATAACGATTTCGTGGACTTTTGGAACGAAGTCTTGGTTCCGAAGTTTGTTAAGTATCGCCACATTCTAGTCGGCGGTTTGACTCACCATAGTGCGAAAATCTTCCCCTCGCTCGAGGTAAGCGAAGGGGACAGCGCGGTGGACGTCGGTTGCGGCTTCGGCGACACAGCGATACAGATTGCCAAGCGTGTCGGCCCATCCGGCTCGGTGCTGGGAATCGATTGCTGCGATGCGTTCCTGGAATTTGGCCGCGCGGACGTTGAAGCAAGCGGCGTGACTAATGTCAGGTTCGTCGTGGGTGACGCCCAAACGTATCGGTTCGAGCCCGTTTACGACTTCTGTTTCTCGCGTTTCGGCACCCAGTTTTTCGAGAACCCGGTTGCCGGACTGAGAAACATGCGGGCCTCTTTGCGACCGGGTGGGGTGATGACGATGATCGTCTGGCGCGCGAGCGATGATAACCCCTGGCTCGACCTGCCCAAGAAACTCGTCCTCGAGTACCTGCCGCCTCCGGGCGAAGATGCGCGAAGCTGTGGTCCCGGTCCGTTCTCCATGGCCGACCAGCAGATGGTCACCAAGCAGCTCGAGATCGCAGGCTATGAGGAGATCCGTTTCGAGCGTGTGGATGCTCCCTTGATGGTGGGGAACACGGTGGAAGACGCCATCGGTTTCCAACTTGCGCTCGGCCCGGCGGGCGAAGTCTATCGTGAAGCGGGTGAGGAAGCGCAGCGACGGCACGAGGAAATCGTCTCAGCACTCGCGACAGAGCTGCGTAAATACGAGACCCCGGAAGGCATCGTTATGGAATCAAGCTCGTGGAAGGTCCGCGCCTGTAACCCGAAGTAGCGCGAGGACCGTGCGGGCGACTTGTCGAGAGAATAGCTGTGTCGATAACAGCTTCGGGTCCGCAGGATTTGCGCGCAACACTTTCAAGTTACCAAGAGGATCGCCGATGAGCGCTTATTGGGTAGCACGGGTCAATGTCATCGATAAGGATGCCTTTGCCGAGTATGTCAAACGTGCAGGGCCGGCCATCATCAAGCACGGCGGAAGATTCCTGGCGCGTGGGGGAAAGTTTGTCACCCTCGAGGGAAAAGAGTATGCCCGCAATGTCGTTATCGAGTTCGCCAGTCTTGATCAGGCGCTCAGGTGTTACAACTCGCCCGAGTACCAGGAGGCCCGTAGGTTCCGGCAAGGCGCAACCGAAGGCGTGATCGGTATCGTGGAAGGACTCGAAGCTCATGTCACCGTTTGACGATCACCTCGCCCTTAGGTCGATCGGCTAATCATTCTGGTCTCGGCCGCACCACCTTCGCGGTTAACGATGTGGAGGCAATGCTCGAGGGTAACCC
>QKEI01000078.1 GCA_003251795.1 Candidatus Muproteobacteria bacterium | reverse complement strand
TGTATGGCGAAAAGGCAATACACGGCGGTTATTTCCGACGGCACTAAGCAAGCCAACTTACCCATCCTCGATGGCACCATGGGGCCTTCGGCCATGGACATCCAGGAGTTGCACGCCCGTTATGGGCTGCTCGCGTTTGATCCCGGGTTTCACTCCACCGCGCCTTGCCGCAGTGCCATTACCTTTATCGACGGCGACCAGGGCGTACTGCTGTACCGCGGTTATCCGATCGAGGAGTTGGCGGACAAGAGTAACTTTATAGAGAGTGCGTACTTGCTGATGTTCGGTGAGCTGCCGAGCGCGCGCGAATTTGACGAGTTCTGGGACCGTGTGCGGCACCACAGTCTGTTGCATGAGCAAATGCTCAGGTTTTACGACGGTTTTCGCCGCGATGCGCACCCGATGGCTATCATGGTTGGCGTCGTCGGTGCGCTGTCGGCCTTCTACCATGATCACATGGATATCCAGAACAGCGAAGATCGTATGTTCGCTGCCATCAGGTTGGTGGCAAAGATGCCGACGATCGCCGCCGCCAGCTACACCTACAGTATCGGGCGGCCGATCCGTTACCCGCGCAACGATCTGGACTATGCCGCGAACTTCTTGCAGATGCTTTTTGGCGTACCGAGCGCGGACTACAACGTGGATCCGGTGCTGGCCAAGGCGATGGACCTGATCTTGCTCCTGCATGCCGACCACGAGCAGAATGCCTCGACCTCGACGGTGCGACTGGCCGCATCCTCGGGCGCTAATCCCTATGCGTGTATCGCCGCCGGCATTGCCAGCCTCTGGGGACCCGCCCACGGTGGTGCCAACGAGGCGGTCTTGCGCATGCTCGGAGAGATCGGCACGGTTGAAAACATCCCGCAAGCCATCGCCCGCGCCAAGGACAAGGACGATCCTTTCCGGTTGATGGGCTTCGGCCACCGCGTCTACCGCAACTTCGATCCGCGTTCACGGGTGATCCAGAAAACTGCAAGAAAGGTCCTTACCCACCTCGGCATCGACGACCCGCTGTTGGACGTCGCTATGAAACTTGAGGAGATCGCGTTACAGGATGAGTACTTCATCGAGCGTAAGCTCTATCCGAACGTGGATTTCTATTCGGGGATCTTATTGCGTGCCATGGGACTGCCGATGACCATGTTCACGGCAATTTTTGCCCTCGCACGCACGGTAGGGTGGGTCAGTCACTGGCTGGAGCTCAGTGCAGAAAGCCATGGTCTCGACCGCCCACGCCAGCTGTACGTCGGCCAAAAATTGCGTCACTACTCCGGCAAGAAATAACAACTACGGCGCTCAGCGCGGCTTACGGCGACTGCTCTGACAAGAATGTTTGCGTGAGCGCGCGGCGCTTGTCATAGGCCTCGCGCGCGATTGCGACGTCCTGTAGAAAGTAGGGCAACTCCTTCAATAGCAACGCTTGCGGGCCGTCGACCAGCGCCTTCTCTGGCGCCGGGTGAAAATCCACGAGCACCATATTGGCGCCGGCTATGATGCCCTGAGCGGTCGCGTGCATAAGATCGAGAATACCGTCTGGGTCGCGCTCGCGCGTGCCCACCGAATGAGACGGATCGATGCACACGGGCATGTGGGTAAGGCGCTTGATCACCGGCACTTGCGCGAAGTCGACGAAGTTGCGATGCGGGTCGCCCAGATTCGTTTTCATGCCGCGCAGCGCGAACACGATCTTGCGATTTCCCTCACTTGCCAGATACTCAGCGGCATTGAGGGATTCTTCCAAGGTAATGCCGAAACCACGCTTGAACAACACGGGAAACTCTTGTTGGCGGCCGACGATCTTCAACAGCTCGAAGTTTTGTGTATTACGTGTGCCAATCTGTAGCATCACACCCGTAGGCCGGCCGGTCGTCTCCAGCGCGTGGCGGATCTCATCGAGGTGCGAGTCGTGGGTGATCTCCATGGCGATCACCTTGATACCGTACTTGCCGGCGAGCTCAAAAACCCATGGCAGGCACTGGGCGCCATGACCCTGGAAGGCGTAAGGATTGGTGCGCGGCTTATAGGCGCCCATGCGTGTGCATACCTGCCCCTGTTCTTTGAGCGCACGCATGACGAGCTCCACGTGCTCCGGTGAGTCTACTGCGCAAAGGCCGGCGAACACGTTAAGGTTGTGCTGATCGAAATGTACGCCATTGTAATCAAAACCCGTGGGCCGAGTGTCATCCTTGTGGCGGCCGATGATGCGGTACTCTTCTGAAATACGCACAACGCGCTCCACCCCGGGCAGGCTTTCGATCTCCGTTTTGTCGAGGGTCGAGGTGTTACCGATGAGATAGATCTCGATAAGCGTCTGCAGTGCGCCAACCTCTTTATGCACTCGCGTGCGGATGCCGGGTTTGGCCTTGAGGAACTCCATAACCTCCAGATACTGGGGACTGGCTTGACTGATGTCAGATTTCAAAATTACGATCATCGGCTGATTTCCGTCTAGGCGAACGCCACCGAGCGAGCAAGTATTCTATGTAATAAGTAGTCGCCGCAAGCTTAATTACCGTAGCGCTGAGTAAGATCGGTGTAGGCGTCGATACGGCGGTCGCGGAAAAACGGCCACACGCGACGCACGACCTCGATGCGGCCCTGATCGAGCTCTGCTACCAGCACCTCCGGCACATCGGCACTGGCTTGTGCAAGCACCTCACCCTGCGGTCCCGCGACGAAGCTTGACCCCCAGAACTGAATGCCTTCTGAACCTGCCGGGCTTGCCTCGAAACCGGTGCGGTTACAAACGATCACCGGCAAACCGTTGGCGATGGCGTGAGCACGCTGAATTGTCAGCCAGCTGTCGCGCTGACGTTGCTTTTCCGTTTCATCGTCACGCGGGTCCCAACCGATGGCCGTAGGATAGAGCAGCATTTCGGCGCCGCGCATGGCCATCAGCCGTGCCGCTTCCGGGTACCACTGGTCCCAGCACACCAACACTCCGAGGGTACCGACAGAGGTGCGTATCGGTACAAAGCCTTGATCGCCAGGGGTGAAGTAGAACTTCTCGTGATAACCGGGATCATCGGGAATATGCATCTTGCGATAGCGCCCGGCAATCTGACCGTCGCTCTCCAGCACTACTGCTGTGTTGTGATAGATGCCAGCGCTGCGCCGCTCGAACACGGAGGCCACGATAACGACGCCGAGCTCGCGAGCAAGCTCGGCGAGCATGTCGGTAGTGGGTCCCGGTACGGCTTCGGCAAGATCGAAACGGGTAGTGTCCTCCGTTTGGCAGAAGTACGGCGTGCTGTGCAGCTCCTGCAGCAGCACCAGGCGCGCGCCCTCCCCGGCGGCGCGCCGCACACCGTCCACGCTAGTTGCCAGATTGTGCGCACGGTCGGGCGTGCACGTCTGCTGGATAAGGCCGATTTTCAGTTTGGACATGACCCTATGTTAACACCGTAGTGTTATCAAAACGGCACGGTTCAAGGCAGCACGCCCGCCGGTAGCTGCATGACTGCGCAATGAATGCTGCCGTACTGCCGGATCAATGCTCGGGCGTCGATAGTAACGAGCTTGCGCTGTGGAAAGCAGCTTGCCAGGCGTTCACAGGCCTGTTCGTCTGCCACATCATTATAAGTCGGTACCAGCACGGCATCGTTGATAATCGCAAAGTTGGCATAGGTAGCGGGCAGCCGCTTACCGTGCCTATCGTAAATCGGCGCCGGTGAAGGCAGCGGCACCAAGTGGTAGGGCTCGCCGGTTGCGGAACGAAAGCCTTCGAGTTGTTGCGCCATGGCCTTGAGCTCGGCATAGCACGTATCCTGCGACTGCGCGCTGGTAACGTAGGCGATCGTACGCGGGTCGCAGAAGCGGGCCAGCGTGTCGATGTGACCATCGGTGTCATCGCCCGGGATATCGCCGTGTTGCAGCCACAGGATGCGCTCTACCCCGAGCCGCTGTCTGAGGTGATCTGCCAGCTCGCCTTGATCCAATCCCGAGTTACGATTGGAGGCCAGCAAGCAGCGTGTTGTAGTCAGCAGTGTGCCTTCCCCGTCGACTTCTATGCTGCCTCCTTCGAGCACCAGATCGATTGCCTCGAGGCGTGTATCGCCGAAGGCACCGGCTTCATGCAAGCGCTCCGTAATGGCATTATCCAGCGCATGCGGGTATTTTTCGCCCCAACCGTTGAATCGGAAGTCGAGCAAGCGCCACTCGTCGTTCATGTTGACCGTAATCGGTCCATGGTCGCGGGCCCACGTATCATTAGAGGCGGCTACGTGCAGAGCGATACGCTGCATGTTTGTGCCGGCTGCGGCGAGCTGACGCCCGACGATTGTTCTGCGGTCTTCGTCGTGACAGGCGATTAGCACTCGCTCGTGCGTGCTAATCTCGCGGGCAAGGACGATATATACTGCCTCGATCGCATCCAGGTCCTCAGCCCAATCGCTCTGCGCATGCGGCCAGGTGAGCATCACACCACTTTGTGGGGCCCATTCTGGTGGCAGGTAGGGTCGTCCCGGGCGCGTGCTCATGCTGCCATCAGTGGCTGTTTAGCCGATGGGTGCATGATCGCTGGGGTGGCGCTGGTGATCTCATTGGGCTCGAGCGTGCGTTGGGCCGCCGCGTGACGGTGTGCCGCAGTCGCGTCGGTGAAGGTTTTGCGCTTACCGTTATGCATTGCACTTCCAGCGTTTGACGATCGAGCGCAAGTATATTTCAATTTGCGCTCCTGCCGGGAGCGCAATGGTTATCTCAACGGTCTCTGAAGTTATGCCATGTCCCTGATTCAGCCTTTTGCCGCGCTGCGGCCGCGGTCGGAGTATGCGCAGTCCGTGGTTGCGCCACCATACGATGTGCTCGATACGGAGGAAGCACGCGCCCGGGCAGCCGATAACCCCTGGAGCTTTCTCCACATATCGCGGCCGGAGATCGATTTCCCGGCGGGCACTGATCCGTGTATGCCCGCGATCTATGCCAAGGGCAGGGAAAACCTGGCGCGCATGATAGACGCAGGTGTATTGCACTTCGATCAGCAAGCGAGCTTCTACGTCTATCGCTTACAAATGGGTGCTCATCGTCAGACGGGACTGGTGGTGGCTGCGTCGATAGCCGCGTACGAAAACAATCGCATTCGCAAACACGAGCTCACGCAGCCGCACAAGGTGGATGACCGCGCGCGTCAGATAGCGACTTTGAACGCCCATACCGGTCCAGTGGCGATGATCTATCGTCACAGCGCCGCCATCGCGACGCTGATCACGGATATTGTCACGGATAACCCTGAAGTCGGGGTCATGACGGACTCCGCCGTGGCCCACAGCCTCTGGAGCGTAAGCGATCGTGCAACGATCACCGCTTTGACAGCGGCGGTTGAGGATTTGGATTTGCTTTATATCGCGGACGGCCATCACCGTATCGCTGCTGCTGCGCAAGTTGCCGCCGAGCGCCGGGCGGCCGACTCGGGGCAACGCGGTGAGCGCGCCTATGAGTACTTCTTAGGCGTCATTTTTCCACATAACGAAATGCGCTTGCTCGAGTACAACCGTGTGGTTACAAGCCTTGAAGGCCTTACATCGGAGCAATTCTTGGACCGGCTACACGAGCGCTTTATCGTTGATACAGTGCAGACAGCAACGAAACCGACACGTGCCGGCGAGTTGGCCATGTACCTGCCAAGTCAATGGTACCTTCTGCGAAGCAAGGGAGCGTCATCCGGTCGCTTGGATGCCAACATATTGTCGGAAGATGTGTTGGCGCCGATTCTTGGTATTGTCGATCTGCGCAGCGACGAGCGGGTTGGTTTCGTCAGTGGCGTCCGCGGCCTCGCCGAACTCGAGCACCGCGTCGACAGCGGTAGGATGGCGGTAGCGTTCGCACTTTACCCGGCTTTAGTCGAGCAGCTGATGAAGGTTGCCGATGCTGGCCAGATCATGCCCCCGAAGTCGACTTGGTTTGAGCCGAAGCTGGCCGATGGGTTGGTGTCACACGTGCTTGACTAGGCGTACGCGCGCGGCTCAAGCACGTTTACCGGCGCCACTCGAGGCCAACAAGATACCATCTACCCAACTCGCTGGCAGCATACGCTTGAGGGCCGCAAAGAAATGCGTCGGCATGGTCACGCGATAGCGGACCTTCGGGTGCTGTGCCTCCAGAGCGTGTATCACTTTCTTCAACACGGCGTTCGGTGGCAAGGTAAAAGGTGGCTCCCCGCGTTGTCCCGCTAGGCGGCGCTCAATGAAAGCATAAGTGTCGCGGTGTGCACTGTCGACGGTGTTAATGTTCGCTTTGAAAGCGGCATAGGAGTTTGCACGAAAGCGACTGGCGATCGGTCCGGGTTCCACCAGCGAGACATAAATACCACTGCCGCGCAACTCCAGACGCAGCGTATCGGACAACGCCTCGAGCGCGTGTTTGGTAGCGTTGTAGGCGCCGCGATAGGCGAGGCACACGAATCCCAGAACCGAGCTGATTTGCACAATGCGCCCATAGCCTTGTTGCCGAAATACCGGCATCAAGCGATTAGTCAGCTCCTGGGTGCCGAACACATTGATCTCGAATTGCCGGCGCAGCGTCTCGCGCGTCAGGTCTTCCACTGCACCTGGCTGACCGTAGGCGCCGTTATTGATGAGCGCATATAAGCTCCCGCCCGTACGTGACAATACGGTATCGATCGCCTGCGCGATCGAGTCGGAGGACTCCAAATCGAGGCATAGGCTTTCATAGCCTCGTCGGGCGAGCATGGCGACGTCGGCTGCTTTACGTGCCGTGGCGAATACACGATAGCCCCGCCGCCTTAACCCGAGCGCCAGACAGCGGCCAATGCCGGACGAGCAGCCCGTGATCAAGACGCTTTTTTTCTCGTTTCGCTCCTGCGCTTGCATGACAAATCCCAATCGTGCGTCAGAAATGATGCAGGCAATAGTGTATCCTAAAGGTATTGCTAAGAACGAACCCGTAATATAGTGTGAAACGGCCGAGCGCACCGGGGCCCATTAAGCTCCGCCACCGTGGCGGGGGGTTGCATGTCTAATATCCAAAGACGCCTGCTGGTTAGTCCGCAGGTGACGCTCGCACCGGAAATTGTGCAGCGACTTTCGGCCCAGGTGGAGCGCGCACAATTGAACGCATCGACCGCGATCCTCCAGGATGGTTTGCGCACCCTGGTGGTCGCCACACCGGAAGAATCCGAGTCCATATTGACGCAGGTTGGCGCCTCCGAAGGTGACGCGACGCGGCTGGCCGTGGTCGTCTGGCGTGAGGATTCAGGGCTCCCGCTTGAGAACGGTCTGCTCGATAACCCGGTGGTGATCGGCGTGCTCGACCCGTCAGTTCCCCCGGACACGATCTACGCCACGCTCAGGTCGGGACTGACTTTGCTCGAGCGCGGCGATGAGTCGCGCGTCGCGCGAATGCTGAAGCGTGTGCTTAAGATCGGTCGTGCGCTGGCATCGGAGAAGGATCTCGACACGCTCCTCGACCTTATCTTGAGTTATGCGCGTGAGCTAACCAATGCCGACGGCGCTTCCATCTATACTCGTGATAATGTCGGCAAGCTGTATTTTCGGCTTTGGCAAAACTTCTCGACTGATGCGCGCTCAAACGCGCAACAAACGTTGGTAGGCGACTACAGCATCGCCGGTTATGTCGCCCGCACCGGCGAGGTGGTCGTTGTGGACGATGCTTACGCCATCGCGCCATCGGCGCCTTATCGTTTTTCCCCAGCGGTCGATAGCAGTATTGGTTACCGTACGCGCTCTATGTTGACGGTGCCATTGAAAGACAAAACCGACGAGGTCGTCGGCGTGTTGCAACTGATCAACCGCAAGGATCGGGCTGATCTCAAGCTGCGCACACCCAAAGATGTAGCACATCACGTGCTGCCATTCGACGAACAGAGTCGCGCCGTGGCGCTTGCCTTGGCCGGGCAGGCGGGTGTTGCGTTGGAGAACAGCATTCTTTATCGCGATATCGAGAACCTGTTCGAAGGATTCATCAGGGCGTCGGTGCAAGCGATCGAGGCGCGCGATCCGACCACGGCGGGTCATTCGTTTCGCGTCGCTGACCTGAGCGAAGGCTTGGCACAGGCGGTCGATCGTACGGACCAGTATGGCTTGCGTGCCATCGGTTTTAGCCGTGAGCAGCTAGTAGAGCTGCGCCACGCAGCACTGTTGCATGATTTTGGCAAGGTATTAGTGCGCGATCACGTATTGGTTAAAGCCAAGAAGTTATATGATCCCCAGCTCGAGCTGGTCAGGCAACGTTTTAGTTACGCACGCACGGCGATTGCGCGCGACGCCTACCGCCAGTTGCTTGAGCAGCAGCTGCAACAAGGGATGAGCGCGGAAGAGCTGGCCGCGCGTCGCCAAGAAATCGACAACATGTTGGCTACGGAAGGCGCGCGGCTCGATAAGTTTCTACAGGTGGTGCTGCGCGTCAATGAACCTAACGTATCCGCGCAGATGACCAATGCTGAGCTAAATGCGGTGGCCGAGTATACCTTTCCCGGCGAGAACGGCGAGGACGTGGCGCTGTTGCAGCAATTTGAATTCGTGCAGTTAACATTGGCAAAGGGCAATCTCGCCGACGAAGAGCGTGCGGAGATCGAATCACATGTTAGCCACACCTTTAGATTCCTAAGCCAAATCCCTTGGACCAGGAACCTTAAGCAGTTGCCGGATATCGCTTACGCGCATCACGAGAAACTGGACGGCAGCGGTTACCCGAGAGGACTGACCGAGCCGCAGATTCCCGTGCAGTCCAAGATCATGACCATTGCCGATATCTATGACGCGCTCACGGCGCGCGACCGCCCTTACAAGCCGGCGCTGCCAGCGGAGAAGGCCTTGGATATCCTTCAGCAGGAGGCACAACAGGGCAAGGTCGATACTGCGCTACTTAATGTTTTTGTCGAGTCGCAGACATACAAGCCACGTACCTGAGAACCGCTCCCGGTTATCATGACCGTGGATGCCTGTTATATAATTTCGCACGTTTCCACAACAGCTGCGGGGTATCCTGCCAGCCGCGACACCGCGTAAGGACAAACTTGCCGATACATTACGCTCCATGAGTTCACCGCCGCAGAGGGTCACGCATTCACCAGGACAAGCACGCAAGCTGCGCGTTGGCGTTGTCGG
>QKEI01000206.1 GCA_003251795.1 Candidatus Muproteobacteria bacterium | reverse complement strand
TTGAGTATGTTGAGGCCCGTATAGAGCGTCACGGTTTTTCCGCTTCCCGTCGGGCCGGTAACCAGCACCATGCCTTGGGGACGGTGGATCGCTTCCATGAACAATTCTTTCTGATGGGGCTCGAAGCCAAGATGATCCACGCCCAGGGTGGCGGCAGCGGGATCGAGTATGCGCAGCACGATCTTCTCACCGTACAGCGTCGGTAATGTGCTCACGCGAAAATCAATGGCGCGATTCCGCGAAATGCGCATTTTGATACGACCGTCTTGTGGGACTCGCCGCTCGGCGATATCGAGCCGGGAAAGGATCTTGACGCGAGCACCGATTCGTCCGGCCAACGCCAACGGTGGGGACGCGACCTCGTGTAGCACGCCATCCTGACGGTAGCGCACACGATAAATTTTCTCGTACGGTTCGATGTGGATATCGGAGGCGCCGCGATTAATGGCATCCATGAGAACTTTGTTGACGAATCTCACAATGGGTGTGTCGTTCACTCCCTCTTCGTCGCCACGCGGACCCTTGGAATCTTCTTCAGCCAGCAGTTCAAGGTTTTCCAGGCCCTCGTCGTGGGCTAGATCTTGCAGGGTGGTATCGCTCGCCTCCAAGATCTTCTCAATCGCCTGTGACAGCTTCGCCTCTTCGACCAGGATCGGCTCGGTGCCTAGGCCAGTGTGAAACTTCACCTCATCGAGTGCGAGGATGTTCGTCGGGTCGGCAATGGCAACGAACAGCCGCGTGCCGCGTTTATAAAGCGGCAACACGCGGTGACGGTTCATGATCTTTTCGCTGATTAGCTTGGTCGGCGCCACCTCGAGATCGAGCGCGGCGATGTCGAACAGTGGTACACCGAACTCGTCAGAGGCGACCTTAGCAACGGTCGCGCTATCGAGTTTCTTGCTTTGCACCAGCTGGGTAACGAATGGCACCTTCTGTGCGGTCGCTTCAGCCTGAATGCGCTCGGCATCTGTCGTGCTGAGCAGGTTGTCTCGCACGAGCCGCAGCGCCAGTCCGCCGATACTCGTCGCCATACTTGGAGCAGCCATAGGTAGTTGATTTACAACCGGATTTGCCTTAACGAGAACGCAAAGGTGGTTATGTTTCAGGCGAGTACGCCACCTGGCTTAGATATTAGTTGAGATACGCGAGCTTCGCCAAATATTTTTTTGACTGGGCGAATTATGTGCAAGCGCTGCAAAACTAGGTCAATTGCTTCGCTGGTATTGACCGTAGTCAAGGTTTTCCAAGCGGCTTTCGGGTAAGTTGACAAGCACTAAGAAGCGATTTAGAATAATTCTAAATCTCGCCTAGGCAGGATTTACCCATTTTCAATCAGATACTTATATGAGGAAGCATGCGATGGAACTCAAAGGTAGCAAGACCGAGCAAAACTTGAAAGACGCCTTTGCCGGGGAGTCCCAGGCGAATCGGCGTTACCTATACTTTGCCAGTAAGGCGGATGTCGAGGGCTACAATGACGTGGCCGCGGTGTTTCGCTCTACCGCCGAGGGCGAAACCGGACACGCGCACGGACACCTGGAGTATCTGGAGCAGGTCGGTGATCCCGCCACTGGCAAGCCCATCGGTCCGACCGCGGATAACCTGCGGGCCGCTATCGCCGGTGAGACGCACGAATACACCGACATGTATCCCGGTATGGCCAAGGCTGCGCGCACTGAAGGTTTCGATGAAATCGCCGACTGGTTCGAGACCCTGGCCAAAGCGGAGCGCTCGCACGCTAACCGCTTCCAGAAGGCCCTCGATACGCTCGATTAGCTGACGCGTGTGGGCGGGGTCTGCAAACGGCGGGCCCCGCTACCCGCATCTAGCATACCCGGAGTCTTTCGATGTCAGCGCCCAGCAGTGACAAGCAGCGGCGTGAGGGGAGCCTTGAGGCCCCCGAGCGACATGCGCTCGATTGGCACAGTGCTGAGTTCTACGACGAGCACGCACTGTTTGCTGAGCTCGAGCGTGTATTCGATATCTGCCACGGCTGTCGTCGTTGCTTCTCGTTGTGCAATGCGTTTCCTACCTTGTTCGATCTGATTGATGAAACCGCGGAGATGGAGCTCAAGGCGGTCGACAAGAGTCGTGGACCACTGTTATTTGTGTGACATGTGCTTCATGACCAAGTGCCCCTACGTCCCGCCACATGAGTGGAACGTCGATTTCCCGAAGCTGATGTTGCGTGCGAAAGCAGTGAATTTCAAAAAAGGCGGTGTGAGGTTCCGTGACAAGGTATTGTCTTCCACTGATGCGGTCGGTCGCCTCGCTGGTATCCCGGTGGTCGTGCAAGCCGTGAATGCAACCAATCAGAACCATACCGCGCGCCGTGTATTAGACAAGACTCTTGGCGTTCATTCGCAGGCCATTTTGCCTAAGTACCACAGTGCGGCGGCGCGCCGCCACATGCGCCGCAGCGCCGATGAGAGTACCACCGCGGCACAACCGGCAGGCCGCACGCGTGGGAAGGTCGTGCTATTCGCCACTTGCTACGGCAAGTATAACGAACCGCAGTTGGGAGAAGACCTGATCGCTGTCTATCGGCATAACGGCATACCTGTACAAATCGCCCCGGCGGAGCGCTGCTGCGGCATGCCGAAGTTGGAGCTCGGAGATCTGGAATCGGTCGCTCGCGCCAAAGAAAGCAATATCGCAATGTTGGCAAAGCTAGTCGATGAAGGGTGGGATATCGTTGCGCCCGTGCCATCCTGTGTGCTCATGTTCAAGCAAGAATACCCATTGATGTTCCCTGGCGATAGCGATGTGACGAAGGTGCGCGATGCGATTTACGACCCATTCGAGTACCTGATGCTGCGCTACAAGGAAGGCGCGCTCAAATTGGATTTCAAAAATCCGCTGGGCAAAATTTCCTATCATGTAGCCTGCCACCTGCGGGTACAGAATATCGGACTGAAAACGCGCGAGCTGTTGGAGCTTGTACCGGAAACGCAGGTTGAGCCGATTGAGCGCTGCTCCGGTCACAACGGAACTTACGCGGTAAAAAGCGAGTTTCACGAGATGTCGATGAAGATCGGACGCCCTGTTGTTAAACGTGTACAGCAGGCCGGCGCTGATCACTATAGTAGCGATTGCCCGATGGCTGGGCATCAAATTGAGAACGGGCTTGGCAGCGGCAAGACCCCGGAACATCCGTTAACTTTGTTGCGCCGGGCCTATGGGATCTAGCATGCAGCAGGAACGAACTGAGATCTAAATGGACAAGCTAACACGCAACGACTTGTATTCTTTGGAAAAATACGCGGAACTGCGCGCTACCTTTCGTTCGCAGGTAATGGCACACAAGAAGCATCGACAGGTGCAAATTGGACCGCATGCGCGCCTCACCTTCGAAGACCGCCTAACGATGCAGTACCAGATTCAGGAGATGCTTCGCATCGAACGCATCTTCGAAGCGCAAGGCATTGAGGATGAACTGAAGGCTTATAACCCGCTGATCCCGGATGGCACTAATTGGAAAGCGACCTTCATGGTGGAATATGAGGACCCCGCGGAACGTCGTCTGGCACTGGCCAAGCTGATCGGTATCGAAGACCGCGTCTGGATCAAGATCGATGAGTTCGAACGTGTCTGGGCCATTGCCGATGAAGATCTGGAACGCGAGACTACAGAAAAAACCTCCTCCGTGCATTTTCTGCGTTTTGATTTAACGTCAGCAATGAACGCGGCTGTGAAGGCGGGTGCCAGCATCAGCGTCGGCATCGACCATCCCGCGTACTGCTACCAAGTCGATTCCGTTGATCCGCCGACCCGCGACTCACTCGCACAAGACCTCGGCTGAGCGCCACCCCATCCGACAGCTGGGTCATATCGAACCTGGATCCAATCTGCTGTATACTTCGCGTCGCCTGTTAGCCGCGGTAGCAGGCCTACAGACGATTTGAATGACCGGTAGCAAGTTGTCGAGCATCGGCCGCACAGATGTGCTTGCTTTGGCGGGCATGTCTCGTGCTCACCCCATCATAGTCCCCTCAACTCGTTGTCGTACTCGTTGTGCCTATATCGAGCACTACACAGTGCCACGTGCTAGCCTGAACTAATAGCGCCTCGCCCTACCTGATCGGAAAACGTATCGAATGGCCTCGGCAAAATCGCAGAAGTTACGCTCCATCGTAAGTGAAAGATCCAGCAAGCATGCGTACGATTCTTCGGCGATAGAGGTTCTCACCGGGCTCGAGCCGGTTCGCCGCCGACCCGGGATGTACACGCAGACCGAGCGACCGAATCACCTGGCCCATGAGGTGATCGACAACAGCGTGGATGAGGCGATTGCCGGCTACGCCTCTCGCATAGAGGTCATTCTCTATAAGGATGGCTCGCTCTTGGTCGAAGACGATGGCCGTGGGATCCCGGTCGACAAACACAAGGGCGAGCGGGTATCGGGCGTCGAAGTGATCATGACTCGTCTGCATGCCGGCGGTAAGTTCTCCGACAAGAACTATACCTTCTCCGGCGGACTGCATGGCGTGGGTGTCTCCGTAGTCAACGCGCTGTCGACAAGGCTGGACGTGTGGGTGCGCCGCGACGGCAAGGAGTACAAGATGGGCTTCGCCAACGGTCGCAAGACCAGCGAGCTCAAGGCCATCGGTAAATCCGCCAAGCGCAACACCGGTACGGTGGTCCGTTTCTGGCCCGATCCGCAGTTCTTCGACACGCCGAAGTTCAATATCCCGCGACTCAAGCATCTTCTGCGTGCCAAGGCTGTACTGTGTCCCGGGCTGCACGTCATCTTCAGGCACGAGGGCAACAAGGGCGACGATGAGGAGTGGCGTTATGAGGCCGGTTTGCAGGACTACCTGCTTAGCGAGCTGGGTGATTGCGAGCTGCTGCCTGAGGAGCCTTTTACCGGGCACTTCGAGGGCGACAACGAACAGGTCGATTGGGCCGTTGTCTGGTTGCCGGAAGGCGATGAGCCGGTAGCGGAAAGCTACGTCAATTTGATTCCAACGACGCAGGACGGTACCCATGTCAGTGGTTTTCGCACTGGCCTGACGGAGGCCTTGCGCGAGTTCTGCGAGTTTCGCGAACTGTTACCGCGCGGCGTGAAGCTGGCACCGGAGGACGTTTGGGACGTCTGCAGCTATGTGTTATCGCTGAAAATGAAAGACCCGCAGTTCGCTGGTCAAAGCAAGGAACGCCTGGCGTCGCGCGAGGCTGGCGCGTTCGTTTCCGGTGTAACCAAGGATGCCTTTAGCCTATGGCTCAACCAGCACGTCAAGTACGCCGAAGCGATCGCCGGTGTGGCGATCGAGCATGCACAATTGCGCATGCGGGCCGGCCGCAAGGTCGAACGCAAAAAGCTCGCTGGCGGACCGGCGCTGCCTGGCAAGCTTGCCGATTGCACTACCCAGGACCTCTCGCGTACCGAGCTATTTCTAGTGGAGGGGGATTCGGCGGGTGGATCAGCGAAGCAGGCGCGGGATAAGGAGTTCCAGGCAATCATGCCACTGCGCGGCAAGATCCTTAATACCTGGGAGGTCGATTCGGGAGAAGTGCTGAGCTCGCAGGAAGTGCACGATATCGCTGTGGCGCTGGGTGTTGATCCGGGAGCAAGTAAGATCGATGGGCTGCGCTACGGCAAAGTTTGCATTCTTGCCGACGCGGACTCCGACGGCGCGCATATCGCTACCTTGCTTTGCGCGCTGTTCGTACGCCACTTCCCGGCGCTGGTGCGCGCCGGTCACGTGTATGTGGCCATGCCGCCGCTTTATCGCATCGATATCGGCAAAGAGGTTTATTACGCGCTCGATGACAAGGAAAAGAAAGGCGTGCTGGATCGTATCGTCGCAGAAAACATCCGTGGCAAGGTCAACGTACAGCGCTTCAAGGGGCTGGGAGAGATGAATCCGATGCAGCTGCGCGAGACCACGATGGATCCGCACACGCGACGTCTGGTGCAGCTCACTACTAGCGCTGGTGATACAACTAACCGCGTGCTGGACATGATGCTGGCGAAGAAGCGCGCCGCCGACCGGCGTGCGTGGTTGGAGAAGAAGGGTGATAAGGCGGCGATCACATAGCGCACTGGCATCAATAGCGGAGCGTGAAGACAGCCAAGCTAGTGGCGTCGTTTTCACTAGACATGAGGGTGAGTAACTAAATGGCAAAGAAGGCAAGCACACGCGTAAAGTCTGGCAAAAAAGCCGCTCGCCTCACGCGCAGGAAATCACAAGCGCTTGCGGCCAAGCCGCGTGTCATGGACATCGAGCGCTTGCCGCTGGCGGCGTTCACCGAGCAGGCCTATCTCGACTACTCGATGTACGTCATTCTCGACCGCGCCTTGCCGCATATCGGTGATGGCCTTAAACCCGTGCAGCGCCGCATCGTCTACGCCATGTCGGAGCTGGGTCTGAACGCGGCAGCAAAGCACAAGAAATCAGCGCGCACTGTCGGTGATGTGCTGGGCAAATTTCATCCACACGGTGATAGCGCCTGTTACGAGGCCATGGTGCTGATGTCACAGCCTTTTAGCTTCCGTTACCCCTTGATCGATGGTCAGGGAAACTGGGGCTCGGCCGACGACCCGAAATCGTTTGCGGCTATGCGCTACACGGAGGCGCGGCTTACCCGTTTCGCGCAGTCGCTGCTGTCGGAGCTTGACCAGGGTACCGTAGACTGGTTGCCCAACTTCGACGGCACCCTGGAGGAGCCAAGATGTCTGCCCGCGCGTCTGCCACAGGTGCTGCTCAACGGTACCACCGGTATTGCTGTAGGAATGGCCACCGACATTCCGCCACACAATGTACGCGAAGTAGCTGCCGCATGCGTGCGCTTGTTGGAGCAACCGAGCGCCACCATCGCGCAGCTTTGTGAACACATCGTAGGACCCGACTACCCGACTGACGCCGAGATCGTCACGCCAGTTTCTGAAATCCGTGCACTCTACGAAAGCGGTAACGGCAGCATTCGCATGCGCGCACGGTGGGAGCGCGAGAATGGCGACATCATCATTACTGCGTTGCCCTACCAGGTATCGGGGAACCGGGTGCTCGAGCAAATCGCGGCACAAATGCAGGCGAAGAAGCTGCCGATGATCGAAGATCTGCGCGACGAGTCGGATCACGAAAATCCCACGCGCCTCGTCATCGAACCTCGGTCGAACCGCGTGGACGTGAATGCGCTCATGTCGCATCTATTTGCCACCACCGATCTGGAACGCAACTACCGCGTTAACCTCAATATGATCGGGCTCAGTGGACGGCCACGAGTATACAACCTGCGCGAGCTGCTCAAGGAATGGCTCGATTTCAGGATCACCACGGTGCGCCGGCGGCTACAATTCCGCTTCGAGCGCGTGCTTGCGCGCTTGCATATTCTCGATGGCCTGTTGATCGCTTATCTCAATATCGACGAGGTGATTCGCATTATCCGCAAGGAGGATGAACCCAAGCCGAAGCTGATGAAACGCTTCAAGTTGAGCGAAGCGCAGGCGGAAGCAATTCTGGATACGCGCCTGCGGCATCTGGCGCGGTTGGAAGAGATCAAGATCAGAACCGAGCAGCAGGAGTTGGTGTCCGAGCGTGATGCCTTGGCGAAGATCCTCAAATCCGGCGCGCGCCTGAAAAGAAAGGTGCGCGATGAGATCATCGAGGACGCAAAGGAGTACGGCGACGAACGACGCTCGCCCATCATCGAACGCGAGGCCGCCAAAGCGATTGATGAGGCCTCGCTGATACCGACCGAACCCATCACCGTGGTGCTTTCCCAACGGGGTTGGGTACGGGCCGCGAGAGGGCACGACGTCGACGCCAGCACGCTCAGTTACAAGGCTGGCGACCAATACCTACACGCTGCCCGCGGCCGCACAAACCAACTTGTCACTTTTATCGATTCAACCGGCCGTACCTACAGTCTGGCGGCCCACAAGTTGCCGTCGGCGCGCGGGCAGGGTGATCCGGCAAGCAGCTATTTCAACCCGCCGGCCGGAGCAAGCTTCGCCGGCGTGATGATGGGGCAGGGCCAGGAGCTTTACCTGTTGGCAAGCGACGCTGGTTATGGCTTCGTTGCCAGGCTCGAGGAGCTTTACGCCAAGAACAAAGCGGGTAAAGCGGTTTTGAAAGTACCGAAGGGTGCAAAGGTATTACCACCGCAGCGGGTCGCGAGTCACGCGGAGGACTGGGTTGCCGCGGTCACCTCGCAGGGACGATTATTGACCTTCATGATCGGCGAGTTGCCGCTCATGGCTAAGGGTAAGGGCATTAAGATCATCAATATTCCGTCCGCCAAGCTGGTGAAGCGGGAAGAATATGTGGTCGCGACGGCTGTGTTTGCGGAAGACAAGGGTGTTGTCGTGCGTACCAGCAAGCGCCCGCTCGAGCTGTCTGTGAAAGACCTCAATCACTACATCGGCGAGCGGGCATTTCGCGGCGCGTTGCTGCCCAAGGGGTATCGCCAGGTAGAAGGTATGGAGCCGGCGTCGAAAGAAGACGCAGTCAGTTCGCCGGACTAAAGTCTAAGCGCGGCGCATGGCTGGCTTGCACAAGACTGGCCGGGGTGTGCAGATTGAACGCGTCGTGACCGCTCTTCGTAAGATTGGCTTCCGCCTAATCGATGCATGACGAGATCGATGCGTGCCTACCACCTAAAGTTATTGGCTGCTCGCTATGGTAACTATCAGCTGCGCCTCCACGTCCTCCCAGTACGTGGAACCGCAGCTGCCGCCCGCGCAGTTGGCTGTCATTAAATCAATCTCCGTCAAGGAAGGTTATCGACGAGTGTCGATTTCCGCGATCGATGGCAGGGAACTCGACGCGGTCGACGGCGTCATCAGGCTTGCGCCCGGACCGCATTATTTGAAGCTATTTGTTTCATCCTCGGGTCTCACCATCCTTCTTGGCGAGGTCGAATTACGTTTTGACGCCCAGTCGCAACATGCCTATGAAATTGGCGGCACCACAGAATATGCTGTTGCTCGTGTGTGGATCACGGACGCAGAAACCAAACGGGTGATTGCGCGAGGGACCTACAAGATCGCCACCACAGGTGGTCATTGAACGGTTCCGGCTTCCTAACAAGGCAATTAGGCCGGTGCGGTTAGAATAGCCTCATGCGTATTGCGGCAATTCTCGAATACGATGGTGCTAACTTCTGCGGGTGGCAGCTACAGAACGGCGATCGTACGGTGCAAGGCGCCGTGGAGGCGGCGCTGTCGAAGGTGGCCGACCACACAGTGCGTGTCACCGTTGCCGGGCGTACAGACACCGGCGTGCATGCCTGTGGGCAGGTAATTCATTTCGACACTAAGTCGCGGCGTAGCGACTATGAATGGCTGCGCGGGGCCAACAGCAACCTGCCCGCGGATGTCGCCATGCTTTGGGTAGGCGAGGTGGGACCCTCGTTCCATGCGCGTTTCACCGCCACCGGCCGGTGTTATCGTTACGTAATCCTCAATCGCCCCGTACGCCCCACCTTCTTAGCGCGACGTGTGAGTTGGGATTACCGTCCATTAGACGTCGCAGCGATGCAGCAAGCTGCACGGTACCTTGTGGGCACGCATGACTTCAGTTCGTTCCGTGCCGCACAGTGCCAGGCTAGGGACCCCGTGCGGGAGTTGCGGCGTCTCGATGTCGGGCGCGAAGCGGAGTTTGTGGTCATCGAGGCGGAGGCAAACGGCTTCTTGCACCATATGGTACGCAATATCGCCGGCGTGTTATCAAGCATCGGCGCTGGTGAGCAATCCCCCGTTTGGGGCCGTGAAGTACTGCTGGCGCGCGATCGTAGCGCCGGTGGTGTCACCGCCCCTGCCGACGGACTCTACTTGATGCATGTACAATACCCATTGCACTACCGTCTGCCGCAGCTTTCGGGGACGCCAGGCTTTTTGCTAACGTGCTGAATATCATGGAGTTGGCAGTCTGCCGTGAATTCAAGGTCTAGAACGCGAGCGAGGAATCACGAAGGTCATGAGAACGCGCGTCAAGTTCTGTGGCATCACCCGTGTCGAGGACGCCTTGACCGCCGTACGCTTGGGTGCGGATGCCATAGGCCTGGTGTTCTATGAGGCAAGCCCGCGTTGCGTAACGCTGGAACGCGCGCAAGAAATCACTCGTGTGCTGCCGCCGTTTGTCACGGCGGTCGGGTTGTTCGTGGATGTGCTGGAACCACAGATACGTGCGGCGATAGAATCGTGCGGGATTCAGGTGTTGCAGTTCCACGGCAACGAGCCAGCGGCGACTTATGCGGCTTTTGGCCGGCCTTATATCAAGGCAGTACGCATGGTCGCGGGTGTAGATCTTCACGCACAGCAAGAAGCCTACGCCGATGCGGCAGGTTTCTTATTAGATAGCTATGTCCCCGGCACACCGGGTGGCTCGGGTGAAACGTTTGATTGGCGTCGCATACCACGAAACCTGCAGAAACCTGTTATCCTCGCGGGCGGCCTGACTGCACAGAACGTGCGGCAAGCGATATCGCTGGTGCGTCCATTCGCTGTGGACGTCAGCAGTGGGGTAGAGAAAACCAAGGGCGTCAAGGACATCGATAAGATGGCGGCCTTCATAGAAAGTGTGAGAGCGTGCCAATGACTGCATCAACCAGACAAGAATCGGCAAGGCCGGCGGCGGTCACTGGCGCCTACAGCCTACCTGATGAAAGGGGGCATTTCGGCCGATACGGCGGCATCTTTGTCGCCGAGACGCTGATGCAGCCACTGATCGAGCTACGTCAGGCCTACGAGCATTATCGCGCTGACCCACAGTTCCTGCAGGAGTTCGCGGATGATCTCAAGCATTATGTTGGAAGGCCTTCACCACTGTATTTCGCGCGCCGCCTGACCGAGCGCATAGGCGGCGCTAAGATCTACCTTAAACGAGAGGATCTCAATCACACCGGCGCACATAAGATCAACAACACTATCGGCCAGGCTCTGCTCGCACGGCGTATGGGTAAGACGCGCGTCATCGCTGAAACCGGCGCTGGCCAACACGGGGTGGCAAGTGCGACCGTGGCCGCGCGCTTCGGCATGAAATGCGTTGTCTATATGGGTTCCGAAGACATCAAGCGGCAGGCGATAAACGTTTACCGCATGAAGCTGCTCGGCGCTGAGGTCGTGCCAGTCGAATCCGGATCGAAGACGCTCAAAGACGCGCTGAATGAAGCGATGCGTGACTGGGTTACGAACGTCGACGATACCTTTTACATAATTGGCAGCGTTGCGGGTCCGCATCCCTATCCGGTGATGGTGCGCGACTTCCAAACGATCATCGGCCGCGAAACACGCGAGCAAATACTGGCACAAGAGAGTCGTTTGCCGGATGCACTGGTGGCCTGTGTCGGCGGCGGTTCCAACGCCATCGGCTTGTTCTATCCGTTTATCGACGAACCCGCGGTGGCGCTCTATGGCGTCGAAGCGGCCGGCGATGGTCTCGAGACCGGTCGCCATGCCGCTACTTTGTGTGCCGGGAAACCCGGTGTATTGCACGGCAACCGCAGCTACCTGCTCGAGACCGATGACGGCCAAATTATCGAAACGCACTCGGTCTCCGCCGGGCTCGACTACCCGGGGGTCGGACCTGAGCATGCCTGGCTCAAGGATTCCGGACGGGCACATTATGTGGCGATCAGCGACGAGCTGGCGCTGGCGGCATTTCATGAACTCACCCTTACGGAAGGCATCATGCCGGCGCTCGAATCGAGCCACGCATTAGCCTATGCTGGTACCCTGGCGCGGCAGCTCGGCCGCGACCGCATTATTGTGGTCAACCTGTCGGGACGTGGCGACAAGGACATCCAGACGGTGGCCACGCGTCAGGGCCTGAAGTTGTAGGGCCGAACCGTGTCAAGAATCGCGCAAGTGTTCGCCCAGCTTAAAAAACGCCGGCGCAAAGCGCTGGTGACCTTTGTCACGGCTGGTGATCCCGACCGCGATACCACCGTGCCCTTGTTACATCGCTTGGTACGTTCGGGGGCGGACGTGCTCGAGCTCGGCGTGCCTTTCTCAGACCCCATGGCCGATGGGCCGGTAATCCAGCGTGCCAGCGAGCGAGCATTGAAAAACCACATGGCCCTGCGCGATGTGCTAAAAATGGTAAAGGAGTTCCGTGCACAGGATAACAACACACCGATTGTGCTTATGGGCTACTTGAACCCTTTCGAAGTCATGGGTTACCGCGCATTTGCCGAAGCCGCGGCGGGCGTCGGCGTCGACGGTGTTATAACCGTCGATGCGCCGCCGGAGGAGGCCGAAGAATTCTCCAGCGTGCTGCGCGACAATGGTCTTGACCCGATCTTTTTGCTAGCGCCAACAAGCACGGAGGAGCGCATCAGACTTATCAGCCAAGCCGCCAGCGGTTTCGTTTACTACGTATCGCTACGCGGAGTCACCGGTGCGAGCAATCTCGATGTGGCTGCTGTGGGCCAGAAGCTAAAAGCGATTCGCGCACACACGGGGTTACCCGTCGGTGTCGGTTTCGGGATCAACAATCCGCAAACTGCGGCAGCGGTGGCTGCCGTAGCCGACGCTGTGGTAGTAGGCAGTGCATTGGTTAGCCGTATCGCCGATCTCGTCGGACAACGGGAGCGTATCCTTGAGGACATACCCCAATTCGTTGCGAGCCTGCGCAGTGCCATGGACCAGGCAGGAGCAGCCGCATGAGCTGGTTTGATAAACTTTTGCCTCCCAAGATCAAGAGTCGCGCAGCGAAAAAGAGTATCCCCGAAGGCCTGTGGAAAAAATGTCCGGCGTGCGGCGCAGTGCTTTATAGTGCCGAGATCCAAAGCAACCTCGATGTTTGCCCCAAGTGTGATCACCATATGCGCGTCAGTGCGCGCCGGCGCCTCGATATATTTCTCGATGCCGAACCACGCCGCGAGATCGGCGCCAATCTCTGGCCGGTCGATGTGCTCAAGTTCAAGGACAGCAGGCGTTATCGGGAGCGTTTGTCCGAGGCGCAAAAGAGCAATGGCGAACAGGACGCGCTGGTCGTCATGCAAGGCCAACTCAAAGGCATTCCGATCGTGGCCGGCGCTTTCGAATTTCAGTTCATGGGTGGCTCCATGGGCTCGGTGGTAGGCGAGCGTTTTGTGCGCGGTGTCAATGCCTGCATCGAGCAGGACATTCCGTTGGTGTGTTTCACTGCCAGCGGGGGTGCGCGCATGCAAGAGGCGTTATTTTCTTTGATGCAGATGGCTAAGACCAGTGCCGCACTTACTCGGCTCAGCGATCGCGGGGTGCCGTTTATTTCCGTGCTCACCGATCCCACTATGGGTGGCGTATCCGCAAGTTTCGCTATGCTGGGAGACGTGATTGTAGCGGAACCCAAAGCACTGATAGGATTTGCCGGTCCGCGAGTGATCGAGCAGACCGTGCGTGAAACGTTGCCGGAGGGATTCCAACGAGCGGAATTCCTGCTCAAGCATGGTGCCATCGACATGATCATTGATCGGCGTGATATGCGCGAGCAAATTGCCTCGTTGTTGACTATGCTCACCAACAAGCGGACGGCCCCTGTCACGGTGCAGGCCCAGTTATCAGGAACCGCTGTAATCCCCCCATTAAGCAACTGAGCGCAAGAACTCTAGCTGACTGGCTCGCGTGGATTGAGGGGCTTCATCCGCGCAAGATGGAGCTGGGTCTCGATCGCGTAAGCATTGTCGCCGAGCGTCTGGGGCTGATGCAGCCGCCGTTTCGCACAATCTCCGTAGCGGGCACAAACGGCAAAGGGTCCACAGTGGCGATGCTGCAAGCGATCCTACATACAGCGGGTTACAAGGTCGGCGCTTACACCTCACCACATATGTTGCGCTACAACGAGCGCGTGTGCATCGGTGCGGACCCGGTCAGCGACGCACAGCTTTGTGCAGCATTCGCGCGTATCGAGCAGATACGATTGGACACGCCTTTGACCTACTTCGAGTTTGGCACACTGGCAGCGATACAGTTGTTCGTCGAGCAACATATCGATGTAGCTATCCTCGAAGTAGGGCTCGGTGGTCGCCTCGATGCCGTCAATGTGATTGATGCCGACGCGGCTATCGTCACTTCGGTCGGTACTGATCATACGCATTGGCTCGGGCAGGGACGCGAACAGATCGGGCGCGAGAAGGCTGGTATCTTTCGCCGCGAGCGCCCGGCCATTTGTGCCGATCCCGATCCACCGGCAAGTGTACGTCAGGTGGCCGATGCGATCGGCGCGCGGTTTCTACAAATCGGTCACGACTTTCACATCGAGCGCGAGCCTGCAAGTTGGCGCTGGCGTTCCCGTCAGCAGGTTCGGGCAGGGCTGCCGTATCCGACAATGCGCGGTGAGTACCAGGTGCAGAATGCCGCGGCGGCATTGATGGCCTTGGAAACGTTGGGCGAACATCTGCCAGTGACTCAGACACAAGTACGTGGCGGCTTGCTCACGGCTATCATCCCCGGTCGTTTCCAGACGCTACCTGGATTACCTTTGCGCGTGCTTGATGTGGCGCATAACGCAGAGGCGACAGCCGCGCTTGCTGAAACATTGAAGGCCCAGGCAGTGCTGGGCAAGACCGGGGCCGTGCTGGGAATGCTCAGGGACAAACCGATCGCGCGAGTGATCGCGGCGATGGCGCCGGTCGTTGATCGCTGGTACCTGGCGACGTTGGCGACCGAGCGAGGCGCGACCGCGCAAGAGCTGCTGGCGGTGCTTGAAGCCGTGGGCATCGGCGCCTCCGCTTCCCTTTATCCAGACCCGCGCAGCGCTTACCGCGCCGCCTGCAACGATGCGGACGAACGCGATCGGGTTGTCGTTTTTGGGTCTTTTTATACTGTCAGTGATATACTTAGCGACGACCATTGAGAGGCTCGTAGATGGCAAGTGCGCGCGACGAAGGCAGCTACAGCCCGAAGCATCGTATCCTAGGGGCAATCATTGTAGTTTCACTGGCGGTAATCTTTCTGCCGATGATCCTCAGCGATAGTAACGCGCCTCCGCGTCCTGGAGTTGCCGTGAGCAAGCTGGGCGAGATACCACAGCCTGAGACCAAGGTGTTTCGCATGCCCGCCGCTTCGTCGGAGTCCACGTCAGGGCCCACAACCGCCGATGCTAGCGCGAGCCAAGCTGAGACCACCGCATCTCAAGAGCCCGCAGTCGAGCCAGCACCGCCAACGTCTGCCATCGCCCACCCGAAGACGCTCGAGCAGAAAGCACCAAGCAAGGCTGTTAACACACCACGGCGTGAACAGGTAGCGTCACAAGACGCGATTAAGCCGGACGCGCTTAGCAAAACAGAAGGTTGGATCCTACAGGTTGCTACCTTCTCCAGTGACGAGAACGCCAAGCGTCTACGTGACCGCTTACAGAAAGACGGCTTTCTTTTCTGGTAAATCTGCAGAATATCGAGCTTAAGGGACGCAAGGTCGTGCGAGTACGCGTTGGTCCATTTCGGCAAAAGCATGTCGCCATGGAGGCGCGCGCAAAGATAGAGAAGGAAGTTGGCTTGGAAGGCGTGGTACTTGCCTACCCATAAGCAGCACTTGCTTCTTCTTTTGGTAGCAGCGACCACTTTGCCAACCGCCAACTTAAATAAACGGCGCGGCGCATTGTGAATGCCCTTGATTTGGGACTTTTTGCGACAGTAGCGGTTTTTGCGACGGTAGGGGCATTGCGCGGGCTAGTGCGATCCACCTTTTTTCTCGTTAACTGGATGCTGGCAGGCGCTATTGCTTGGTTGCTCGCCGCGCCGACTGCCTCGGTCTTCAAGCATACGATCGACGATCCATTGACGCGCACGCTTATTGCATTTGTGTTGGTTTTTGCGTTCGTGTTCATCGTCGGCATATTCGCCAGCTCTACCCTGCATAAGATGATTGAGTCTATTCCGGTGTTGAAGGCTTCGAACCGTTTGCTTGGGGGAGTGGTCGGTAGTGTCATCGGTGTCGTTGTTGTCGTTCTCGCATTCATGCTAGCAGGCTTGACCTCGTTACCGCACAGTGGTTGGTGGGGCCATTCCTTGCTTGCGCCTTACTTCGAATCGCTCGCGGCATTCGCCAGCGACTTTCTGCCCGCGGATATTGCCCGCTACATCCGCTATGGCTAGACTAGGTTTTTGCCGACAGGAGATTTTCCCCGCATGTGTGGAATAATCGGTATCCTCGCTAAGAACGCTGTAAATCAATCGATCTACGACGGTCTCACGGTGCTACAGCATCGCGGACAGGATGCCGCAGGCATCGTCACGAGTGACGGACGCCACGTACATCTGCGCAAAGACAACGGTCTTGTGCGCGATGTTTTCCACGAACGGCACATGATTGGATTGAAAGGCAACATAGGAATCGGCCATGTGCGCTATCCGACGGCAGGTTGCGAGTCACCGGCCGAGGCGCAGCCGTTCTACGTAAACTCGCCCTATGGGCTCGCGCTGGCGCACAATGGAAACCTGACGAATGCGGAGAAGCTGAAAGAAGAAGTATTTCGCGAAGATTTGCGCCATATCAATACGGAATCCGATTCAGAGATCCTGTTGAACGTACTGGCACACGAGCTCGAAGCCGTCGGCGGGTTGCAACTTGCACCAGAGGACGTATTCCGCGCTGTATCGGCCGTACATCGGCGTTGTCGCGGAGCTTATGCCGTTGTGGCAATGATCGTTGGCTTCGGCTTACTGGCTTTCCGCGACCCCTTTGGCATACGCCCTCTGGTCTACGGGCGGCGCGAGACGAAGCGAGGTCCTGAACATATGGTGGCTTCGGAGAGTGTAGCGCTCGATATGTTAGGTTATGAACTGGTGCGCGATGTGGCCCCGGGAGAGGCCATTTTCATCGATCTCGACGGCGAGCTGTACGCTCGTAGTTGCGCCGCCAGAACAGTGCAGGCGCCTTGCTTGTTCGAGTACGTTTACCTGGCGAGACCCGATTCCATGCTTGACGGCATCGCAGTTCACAAGACAAGGCTGCGCATGGGAGAACGTCTGGCGCATAAGCTCGAGCGCGAATGGCCACATGCGGATATTGATGTGGTCATCCCGATTCCCGATACCAGCCGCCAGGTTGCGCTACAAATGGCTTATGAGCTGGGCCTCAAATACCGCGAAGGGTTTATTAAGAATCGCTACATCGGCCGCACGTTTATCATGCCCGGACAGGCAGAACGCCGGCGCTCAGTACGGCAAAAGCTCAATGCCATCGATCTCGAGTTCCGTGGCAAGAATGTCTTGTTGGTAGACGACTCGATTGTGCGTGGAACCACGTCGGAGCAGATTATCCAGATGGCCCGTGAAGCGGGCGCACGCAAAGTATATTTCGCATCGGCCGCGCCGCCGATACGCTACCCGAATGTTTATGGCATCGATATGCCATCGGCGCATGAGCTCGTTGCCAACGGACGAGATCTCGAGCAGATTGGTGCATGCATCGGCGCGGACCGATTGATATATCAGGACTTATCCGATCTGATTGCGGCAGCGCGCGAGGGCAATCCGAAGATAAAGCGTTTCGAGGCGTCGGTGTTTGACGGAGATTACGTGACCGGGGACGTTAACCAGGATTACTTGCAACGCATTGATCACCTGCGCTCTGACGGGGCCAAGAAGAAAAGAAAGGCTGCCGACTATAGCTTGGTCTCCGGTGAAACCACCACATACACTATCTAATGCTCGACTGCCTTTCGCGCTGACGTGACGCAAGAGAAGAAAGACTGGCGTAAGTTCGGTTTTCGCACGCGTGCAATTCGCGCCGGGCACGAGCGTGGTGCTGAGGGTGAACAGTCAGAGCCGATCTATCTCACTTCGAGCTTCGTATTCGAGAGCGCCCAGCAAGCTGCCGCGCGCTTTTCCGGCGAGGAAGTGGGCAATGTTTACTCGCGCTACACTAATCCCACCGTCAGGATCTTCGAGGAGCGTCTTGCGGCACTGGAGGAAGGGGAACGTTGTATCGGCACTTCTTCGGGCATGGGGGCCATACTCTCGACCTGTATGGCGTTGTTGAAAGCGGGCGACCACATCGTCGCTTCTCGCGCCCTGTTCGGTGCAACCATTACCATGTTGGAAACGGTATTGCCGCGCTTTGCTGTCGCTACGAGTTTCGTGCCGTTAACCGACCCCGATGCTTGGCGGGAGGCCATGCGACCGAATACGCGCATGTTGTTTCTGGAGACACCGTCTAATCCAGTTACCGAGATTGCGGACATTGCCGCGCTTAGCGAGATCGCCCACAGTCACAACGCCCTTTTAGTAGTGGACAATTGCTTTTGCACGCCGGCCCTGCAGCAACCGCTCAAGCTGGGCGCTGACATCGTTGTGCACTCAGCCACCAAGTACCTCGATGGTCAGGGACGCTGTGTCGGCGGTGCCGTCATCGGCGGCAACGCGCTGGTGGGCACTGACGTATTTGCTTTCATGCGCACGGCCGGCCCGAGCATGAGCCCGTTCAATGCATGGGTGTTCCTCAAGGGACTTGAGACACTGGACCTGCGCATGCGCGCACACTGTGAAAACGCGCAATTGCTGGCTACCTGGCTGGAAAACCAGCCGCGGGTCAGACGTGTCTGTTACCCAGGGCTGGAATCCCATCCGCAACATGCGTTGGCGAAACGACAGCAGAAGGCCGCGGGCGGTCTGTTGGCGTTTGAATTGGACGGTGGGCGTGACGAGGCCTGGCGATTCATCGACGCCACGGACATGGTGTCGACAACCGCCAATCTTGGCGATACCAAGACGCTGATCACGCACCCCGCCAGCACTACCCACTACCGCATGCCGCCCGAGGCACGCGCACTGGCGGGTATTACCGAAAGCCTTGTGCGTATCGCCGTCGGTCTCGAAGACATCGAGGACATCAAGCGCGACCTGCAGCGTGGCTTCGATGCCCTCCGCTGAAACACACCGACAAAATCTGCTGACGATCTTTCATTCCGCGCTCGCGCGCGTCGGCGGTCGCGCCTGCGTCAAGCGTTACCTCGAGAAGCAGACGTGGCTAGGTGACGTGCACCTGATCGCTATCGGCAAAGCGGCGGCAGCGATGGCCCAGGGTGCGCTCGACGCGCTCGGCGCGCGCATCCGTGACGGGCTGGTAATCACCAAGCACGGCCATGGCGAGCCATTGCCGTGGCCGTGTTTAACCTCGGGACATCCTTTTCCGGATGAGGCGAGCTTGCGGGCGGGTGATGAGCTGCTGCGTTTCATAGAGCGTGTGCCCGCGAGTGCGAAGGTGTTGGTGTTGCTTTCCGGCGGTGCCTCTGCGTTGGTCGAACGACTACCCGACGGTGTAAGCCTGGCGCAGCTGCAGTCGCTTAACGACTGGCTACTTGGAGCCGGTCTCGACATCCACGCCTGCAACTACGTACGCAAACGCATATCGTTGATCAAGGGAGGCCGTCTTGCTCAGCGCCTGGCGCCGAGACAGGTGTTGTGTCTGATCATTTCCGATGTTCCTGGGGATGACCCGGCAACTGTTGGCTCGGGCCCGCTCTCACCCGACTCTAGCGGCGGAGTTGAACCTGGGCCCTTGTCGAATGCCCCGGATTTCGTCCGTGCCCTGCTAGCACGGGGTCCGACCCTCCCTGCCGCTGTCGACCCGGCGTTCGCCTATGTCGAAACCGTGATCGTTGCTAACCTGGACAACGCCAAGCAGGCAGCCGCCGACGCGGGTCGCGCATGCGGTTACCAAGCTGTGCTTGAGACAGAATTTGTCAGCGGCGATGCGCTCGTCGCTGGTGCGCGCTTAGCACAGCGTCTGCTTGGTGCATCAGCCGGCTCGCTCCATATCTGGGGCGGCGAGACTCAGGTGACCCTGCCAACCCATCCAGGCCGCGGTGGACGCAGTCAAAGTCTGGCGCTGGCGGCCGCCTTGGCGCTGCGTGATCGCGAGCGTGTGCTGTTTCTTGCTGCGGGAACGGATGGCACTGATGGACCCGGTGAGGATGCCGGCGCATTAATTGATGGCAATACCATTACTCGCGGTCAGCAGCACGGACTTGATGCACAATCCGCGCTGGCACAGGCCGACGCTGGTACTTTCCTGCAGGCGAGCGGTGATCTGTTGCGCACCGGCCCGACCGGCACTAACGTGATGGACCTCATGCTCGGGTTGCGCTACTAGGGACATATAGACCAAGTCAGCATGCAGGTAACGCCGTACTGCCTGCACAACGGGACCGCAAAGGAAGGGTTTGCAGTGCCCAATCTTGTGCGGTACAGCGCAATACACTGCCCTGCTCGTACCAGTCACCGAGTACGTTTCGTCGTGCGTGCCGACCATCAAGATCGAAACTGTGTTGCCCGGGTCGATGCGTATGGCCGTGGATTAGCTCGTAGACTTGATGTTGGCGCATCGCCGTGGCAACAGCATCCTGATTAACGTCCATGATCTCGGGACGTTTGTTAGCGGTGGCCGTTTTGCTCATCTGTCGGTAACGGCGCGATATCGCATCACGCTCGGCCACCGTCTTACTCAGGTACTCGCGTTGCCACGTCTCACTGCGTACCATCGTGCGAAACGCCTGATACTCGACATCGTCGGTGCACAGGCTATCACCGTGCATGAGCAGTACCGAATTACCGTACAAATCGATGATGGTTGGGTCCGGCAGCAAGCGTGCACCGCTCTGCCCCTCGAACTCTTTGCCCATGAGAAAATCACGATTTCCCCGCATTACATAGAGTGCGGGCCCGGCCGCTTGAAGCGCACGCATCCCGGCAACTATCGGGCGGTATTCGTCACTCTCCGTAGCTTCATCGCCAATCCAATATTCGAACAAGTCGCCAAGGATATAAAGCGCATCGGCTTTCACCGCGTCATTGCGCAAAAACTCCAGAAACAGTTCGGTAATTGCCGGGCGTTGCGCGCATAGGTGCAGATCTGAAATGAATAAAGTCGTCATGAAGCCGTTCGTTGGTAGCTACAAACTCCTCTGCCGCGGCTGCTTTAGAGTCGTTACCCTCTCAATTAGGATGTCGCTTGATGGAACGTTGCTGAAACCATCACGCGACGCGGTTGGTACACCACTGATGGTTTCCACTACATCCATACCCTCGACGACCTGACCGAACACGCAATAACCCCAGCCTTCAGGGGTCGATGAGGTGTAGTTCAGGAAATCGTTGTCATTTAAGTTTATGAAGAACTGAGCCGTTGCGGAATGCGGGTTTTTGGTTCTTGCTAGCGCGATCGTTCCGCGCGTATTGCGCAAACCGTTCTTGGACTCATTCGGGATCGGTGGGTAGCAGGGTTTCTGAATCATCCCGCGACTGAAGCCACCACCTTGGATGACAAAGTTAGAGATCACGCGATGGATTAGTGTTTCCTGATAGTGACCTTCGTTTACATAACGCAGAAAATTTTCGACGGACTTCGGTGCTTTGTCGGGGAAAAGCTCGATGACTAGATCGCCCATGTTAGTCGACATCTGAACCGCGGCCATCAGTGCTCCTCTCAAGCGTCAGCCCCGCCACGTTTGGCGGCAGGTTGCACCCCGGTGACATATCCGTGTTGTTGTCCCTGTTGTGGTTTCGGCCCAGGTCCCGCTGCCTTCCGGTGCAGCCAGCGCTCAGGTAGCGCCGCTGGCGTCGCCGATCAGCGATTGTGACGCGAGTCGGTGGCGCTCGCAACCGCGGTGTGTTTTGGTGTTCTCATGATGTTTCCGTTACCATGCGGCGCCATGGGTACACAGCCGCTGAAAACCCGTTTTGCCCCGAGCCCGACAGGGCTGCTGCACCTGGGTAACGTCAGGACGGCCTTGTTCAATTATCTGCTCGCACGCGCTAGTGGCGGCAGTTTTCTGCTGCGCATCGAGGATACCGATGTCACGCGCGGCCACGACAAGTACATAGAGGCGTTGCAGCAGGATCTGACTTGGCTTGGTCTCGAATGGCAAGAAGGAGCGGGGATAGGCGGACCGCATGGACCGTACTTGCAGTCGCAACGCAACGCCATCTACGAGGATTTATTTAGCGCGCTGCAGGCTCGACAAGAAGCGTATCCTTGTTTTTGTACCGCGCAAGAGCTCGAGATCGAGCGCAAGTCACAGCTCGCCGCCGGCCAACCACCGCGCTATTCGGGCCGTTGCTATCGGCTCAGCGATGACGAGCGTGCCGCACGACTGCGCTCGGACACGCCAGCCACGTTGCGCTTTCACGTGGCGGCGGATAGTACCGTGGAGTTTGAGGACCATGTGCGCGGACTGCAGCGTTTCGGCACCAACGATATCGGTGATTTTGTTATTCGCCGTTCCAGTGGTGGAGCCGCTTTCTTCTTCAGCAATGCCGTAGACGATGCGTTGATGGGCGTTACCCTAGTAGTGCGCGGTGATGACCATCTTTCCAATACACCAAGACAGATCCTGATCTTGCGAGCGCTCGATTTGCCGGTTCCCGCGTATGGCCATATCGCCTTGGTGGTTGCAGAGGACGGTGCGCCGTTATCCAAGCGCGAAGGCAGCAGCACGATCCGCGAGCTGCGCGAACAAGGCTATCTTCCGCAGGCATTGAACAATTATCTTGCACGTCTGGGTCACACTTCTTACGATGACTCGTTCATGGATCTTGCTGGCTTGGCAGCAAGTTTCGATCTAAGACATGTCAGCCGCTCACCTGCAAGGTTTGATGAGGGGCACCTGCGGCATTGGCAGCGAGAAGCGGTAAATGCGGTATCGCCCGCTGAGTTTTGGAACTGGCTGGGTGACGGCCTGGACGCATGGGTGCCGGCAGACAAGCGTCCAGCCTTCGCCGAGGCCGTACGCACGAACATCAACTTTCCGGTTGATGCGAGTGAATGGGCGCGGGTGATATTCTCGGATGAGCATTTCGCCCTGACCGATGGTGCACGCCAGGTACTGGCCGGAGTGGCGCCATCATACTTTGACCAAGTGCTAGAGACTTACACGGCCTGTGCCGGAAAGTTTGAAGATTTTGCGCTGGTGTTGCAGACGCGTACGGGTAAGAAGGGCGCTGCCGCCCTGCGACCGGTACGCTTGGCGCTCACTAATCGTGAGCGCGGTCCGGAACTTGTCCGCTTACTCGCAATCATTCCGGCAACACGTGTACGAGAGCGGCTACTCGCCGCAAAGGCGATCGCTGCCAAACAGTAGAACTCTTCTCCTAAGTTGTCTTTTGCGTTTCTAACCAGATCGATGCTGCAGATCTACAACAGCCTAAGCAAGCGCAACGAACCGTTCGTACCCATCGATCCCGAGCAGGCGCGCATGTATGTCTGCGGCATGACGGTGTACGACTACTGTCACTTAGGCCATGCGCGCGTGATGGTGTTTTTCGACGTGGTCGCGCGATATCTGCGTGCATGTGGTTATCGCGTGACGTACGTGCGCAATATCACCGATATCGATGACAAGATCATCAAGCGCGCCGCCGAGTTGGGCGAGGATATAGATACGTTGACGCAGCGCTTCATTGAGGCCATGCACGAGGACACGGCCCAGCTCGGTGTGGCACCCCCGGACGTCGAACCGCGCGCCACCCGATATATCGAGCAGATCAAGGCGATGGTTACCGGATTGCTCGATAAAGGCTATGCCTACCAGGGCGCTAATGGTGATGTTTACTACGACGTCAGCCGGTTTAATAACTACGGGGCCTTGTCAGGGCAGCAACTGGGCGAGCTGCGCGCCGGCGCGCGCGTGGAGGTCAACGAGTCCAAGGACGATCCGCTGGACTTCGTGCTGTGGAAGGCCGCCAAGCCGGGTGAGCCCAGTTGGGATTCTCCCTGGGGGCGCGGGCGTCCAGGTTGGCACATCGAGTGCTCCGCCATGTCCACAGAGTCCCTTGGCAATCACTTCGATATCCATGGCGGTGGCATGGATCTTAAGTTTCCTCACCACGAAAGCGAGATCGCCCAAAGCGAGGCGGCAACAGGTGAGAAGTTCGTTAACGTCTGGATGCACGTCGGTTTTGTACAGATAGACCAGCAGAAGATGTCCAAATCCCTGGGCAATTTCTTCACTATCCGTGAGATCCTCGCTCGCTACCGTCCCGAGGCGGTGCGCTTCTTGCTGTTAACTAGTCATTACCGCAGCCCGCTGAACTACTCGGACCGTTCGCTGGAAGAAGCGAAGGCAGCGCTAGACACCCTCTATACCGCGCTGCGTGGTCTCGACACTGCGGTCCCACTGCCGGAGATGAGTACGCTGCGAACCAGCCCAGAGACAGCAACATTCTTTTCAGCGATGGACGACGATTTCAACACCCCGGAAGCGCGGGGCGCGCTTTTCGATCTCGCGACAGAGATCAATCGTGTACGCTGTACGGATCTGGCGGAGGCCAGCCGCCTGGGGGCGTGCCTGCGGGCCCTTGGCGGCATCCTAGGGTTGTTGCAGCAGGATCCGGACGAGTATTTCCAGGTCGTTCCATCCGTGTTGGACAGCCGAGCAGCAAGCAAGGCAACCTTTACCGGCGAGGAAGTCGAGGCGCTCATTCAGAAGCGGGCGAAGGCACGGAAAGACAAAGACTGGGCTGAAGCCGACCGTATCCGTGATGAGCTCCAAGCCAAGGGCGTTGTGCTTGAGGACGGCGCCGGCAAGACGACCTGGCGACGGCAGTAGCGGTGGGTGGTCGTACCCGCCCTGTAAGTTACTCAAAATCCCCGATTTTTTCTCGCCGTGCTATTGACCCACTGCACAACTGTGGTAAGTTTTATCGTTTCTACCAGTCACGAGCGGTATTCGTAAAGCGGATGTCTGCTCTGTGGAGGCCATCGTGGAATTGTCGCAGGTGAACGTGGAGCTGACCGGCGCCGACTTATTCGTGCGCTGTCTGCAGGACGAGGGTGTGGAGTATGTCTTCGGCTATCCGGGCGGGGCAGCGCTTCATATCTATGATGCCGTCTTCAAGCAGGACAAGGTCAAGCACATCCTGGTACGCCACGAGCAGGGTGCGGCGCACGCGGCCGACGGCTACGCGCGCGCCACCGGCAGGCCAGGCGTGGTTCTGGTCACCTCGGGTCCGGGTATCACCAACACCATCACCGGCATCGCCACGGCCTATATGGACTCGATCCCGTTGGTGGTTTTCAGCGGCCAGGTGCCGACCCACTTGATCGGCGACGACGCCTTTCAGGAGGTCGACGCGGTCGGCCTCACGCGTCCCTGCGTGAAACACAATTTCCTGGTGCGTGACGTTAAGGATCTGGCGCTCACCATCAAGAAGGCGTTTTACATCGCCACCACCGGACGCCCGGGGCCGGTGCACGTGGACATTCCCAAGGATGTGACGGCACAGAAGACACGCTACTACTACCCGGAATCGGTCAACATGCGTTCGTACAACCCGGTCATTAAGGGGCATCCGGGCCAAATCAAGAAAGCGGTGGAGCTGATTCTGTCGGCCAAGCGGCCCATGATCTATACGGGCGGCGGCGTCGTGTTGGGTGAGGCCGCCGAGGCCTTGACTGAGTTGGTGCGTCTACTCGGTTACCCCTGCACCAACACGCTGATGGGCTTGGGGGCGTTTCCCGGTACCGATCCGCTGTTTGTCGGCATGTTGGGGATGCACGGCACCTATGAAGCCAACATGGCCATGCATGAGTGCGACGTGTTGGTGGCTATCGGCGCGCGTTTTGACGACCGCATTACCGGCGACCTGAACAAGTTCTGTCCTTATGCACGCATCATTCATGTGGACATCGATCCTGCATCAATCTCCAAGAATGTGCCAGTGGACGTGCCCATCGTCGGCAACGCCGCTAACGTCATGAAGGACATGATTGCGGCGATCAGGGCCTCGGGGCGCAAGCCCGATCAAGAGGCACTCAAGGCCTGGTGGAAGCAGCTTCAAGCGTGGCGTGCGGTGGATTGCCTCAACTACGACCGCAAGAGCGAGTTAATCAAGCCGCAGTTTGTGATCGAAAAGCTCTACGAGGTGACCGGTGGCGACGCCTTTGTTACCTCCGACGTGGGTCAGCACCAGATGTGGGCGGCCCAGTTCTACAAGTTCAACAAGCCGCGTCGCTGGATCAACTCAGGCGGACTCGGCACCATGGGCTTCGGGATGCCGGCCGCCATGGGCGTGCAGTTTGCTTACCCAGACGCCACCGTCACCTGTGTTACCGGAGAGGCGAGCATCCTGATGTGCATCCAAGAGCTGTCGACCTGCAAGCAATATGATTTGCCTATCAAGATTATTAACCTGAACAATCGTTACATGGGTATGGTGCGGCAGTGGCAAGAGTTCTTCTATGATCGGCGTTATTCGCATTCCTATATGGATGCGTTGCCCGATTTCAAGAAGATGGCAGAAAGCTACGGTCACGTAGGCATGTTCATCGACAAGCCTGGAGACGTCGAGGGGGCGCTCAAAGAGGCCCTGAAAATGAAGGATAGGCTGGTATTCATGGACTTTATTACCGATCAGAAGGAAAACGTGTATCCGATGATCGCCGCCGGCAGCGGCCATCATGAGATGCACCTCTCGCCCTCTACCGGCGAGGCGCCAGCCAAGCGGGAGCTGGCGTAGTGATATGCGGCACATCATTTCCATCCTGCTGGAGAACGAAGCCGGTGCGCTGTCGCGTGTGGCTAATCTGTTTTCCGCCCGCGGTTACAATATCGACTCCCTAACGGTTGCGCCTACCGAAGACGAGACGCTGTCGCGCATGACTTTAGTCACGCGCGGTTCGGAAGACATCATCGAGCAGATAACGAAACAGCTGCACAAGCTAGTTGATGTGGTAAAGCTTACCGACCTGACGGAAGGACAGCACATCGAGCGGGAGATGATGCTTATCAAAGTCAGGGCGGTAGGTGCAGCACGTGAAGAAGCCAAGCGTTTGGTGGACATTTTCCGTGGTCGTATCATCGACGTAACAGATACCACTTACGCGATCGAGCTTACCGGCACTGGCGACAAGCTGGATGCCTTTATCGAGGCTATACGTGGCCTCGGTATCATCGAGTTGGCGCGCACCGGCGCATCGGGCATAGGTCGCGGAGAAAAGGGCCTGCGCGCCTAACCATCGCAAACTCGTGCAACGAGAGCGCGGCAGGCGCCTGCGCCGTACATAAGGGGAAATAATATGAAGGTTTTCTACGATAATGATGCGGATATTTCCATTATCCGCGGCAAGAAGGTAACCATCGTTGGTTATGGCTCGCAGGGCTTCGCCCATGCCAACAACCTTCGTGACAGCGGCGTTGAGGTAACGGTCGGGCTGCACTCAGGTTCCGGCTCCGCGCCCAAGGCCGAGAAGGCAGGTTTTAGCGTCAAGCCGGTCGCCGCCGCGGCACGCGACGCTGACGTGACCATGATCCTCGCGCCTGATGAGAAACAGGCGGCCCTCTATGAGGAACATGTCGCACCCAACCTAAAAAAGGGTGCGGCACTCGCTTTTGCGCACGGCTTTAATATTCATTTCGGTTTTATCAAGCCGCGTGGGGATCTCGATGTGTTCATGGTCGCACCCAAGGGGCCAGGACATCTGCTGCGTTCAACCTATAGCGAGGGTGGTGGTGTACCGTCACTAGTGGCTATCCATCAAAACGCGTCCGGCAAGGCGCGTGACATCGCGCTCTCATACGCCTCGGCCATAGGGGCTGGGCGCGCCGGCATTATTGAGACCACGTTCCGGGAAGAAACGGAGACGGATTTGTTCGGTGAACAGACCGTGCTCTGCGGTGGCCTCACGTCTCTCGCGCTCGCGGGTTACGAGACCCTGACAGAAGCGGGGTATGCCCCCGAAATGGCGTATTTCGAGTGTCTGCATGAACTCAAGCTGATCGTCGACCTGATGTACGAGGGCGGTATTCAGAATATGCGCTACTCGATCTCCAACACAGCCGAGTACGGCGACCTCACGCGCGGGCCGCGGGTCGTAAATGAGCAGACCAAGGGCGAGATGAAGAGAATTCTTTCGGAGATTCAATCAGGCAAGTTCGCGCGCGAATGGATGGATGAAAACGCAAGCGGCGGCAAACGCTTCGCCGCGTTGCGTGCCCAGGCCTCACAACATCCGATCGAAGAAGTGGGGGCGCGGTTGCGCGAAATGATGCCCTGGATCAAGGCCGGCAGGCTCGTCGATAAGGAAAAGAACTGAGCCTTCTGGGTTTTGTGCCAGTCGTATTCTCATGGCAAAGGGCAGGCAGCCCATTCTCGCGCGTGAAGGCTGGGCACATGTTGCTCTTAGCGGTAGCGCAGCGCTGGCTGTGCATTACTATGCAGGTTGGCTTTGGGCGCTGCCGCTGTGGCTACTGTTCCTTTTTATCGTCCAGTTTTTCCGTGACCCACCCCGCAGAATTCCAGCCGCACCCCTGGGCGTCGTCTGCCCGGCTGACGGCCGCGTGATTGCCGTGGGCGATGCGCATGATCCATTTCTCGATCGCAGCGCCAAACGCATCAGTGTGTTCATGAATGTTATCAACGTACACTCCAATCGGAGCCCCACAGAAGGCAGAATCATGGAACGCTGGTATCGCCCGGGCAGCTATATCAATGCCGCGCTGGACAAGGCCTCGGAGGAAAACGAACGCAATGCCCTGTGGATCCAGACGGACGAAGGCGACGACATCGTCGTCGTACAGGTTGCCGGCTTGATTGCACGACGTATACTTTGCGATAAGCAACCAGGGGAGCGCATTGCCCAAGGTGAGCGGTATGGCTTTATCCGCTTTGGCTCACGTGTGGACACTTACCTGCCGGCGAACAGCCAGATCAAGGTAGCGCTCGGTGACAAAGTGAAAGCGGGCCGCGATATTATTGGGTTTTTGGTTCATTGAGCGTGAAAACGAGAATAGCTGAGCGCAGGGCACAGAAGAGCGCCGAAGGGCGGGTGCGCCGCGGCGTATTCATCCTGCCTAATCTGTTTACCACCGCAGGTTTGTTTGCCGGCTTTTTTGCCGTGGTGGCGGCGATGAACGGCAACTTTGATCATGCGCCGCTGGCGGTCTTTATTGCCATGATTATGGATACGCTGGATGGCCGCGTGGCGCGCTGGACGCATACCGAAAGCGACTTTGGCGCGGAGTATGACAGCTTGGTGGATGTGGTGTCATTCGGACTGGCCCCGGCCCTGGTGATGTACGAATGGGCATTATCCGGCATGGGTAAGCTCGGCTGGCTGGCGGCATTCATTTATGCCGCCTGTGGAGCCCTGCGCTTAGCCCGTTTCAATACGCAGTTAGCATCGCAGGACAAACGCTTTTTCCGGGGATTGCCGATCCCGGCTGCCGCCGCCGTGGTCATGGGCTTCGTTTGGGTGTTGCATAGCTATGGCGTGCCTGGCAAAGAGATCAGCATTCTTGCGCTGGCTATCACGGTGTTGGCCGCAGGCCTGATGGTAAGCAATATCCGCTATCGCAGCTTCAAGGACCTTAACGTCAAGGAACGTGTACCCTTCATGGCCGTGCTGGTGGTGCCGCTATTGTTTGTGTTGGTCTTTCTCGATCCACCGCAGGTGCTGTTTCTATTCTTTCTCATCTACGCGGCCTCCGGCCCGGCGGCGGCTGGCTGGAAACTGCTGCGTCGCGGGACCCAGCGCGCACGGCCACCGGAACACAGCAAAAGGCTTTGAAATTTGCCCCGGCAGGGATTACTATTGGGCCCTGCTACCGACTGGTAGCGAAACGATGATGAACGGCCAGGTCAAACATTACCGCTATCCCCGCGTTACGCGCCCCGCGGCGCGTATCTGCGCTGCGCTGTTGCTTGCTGCACTGCGACTGCTGCGCCGCTAAGGCGCACTCAACCACTATCCACATTCTCTGAAGTTTTACCTTTTGCGTTAGTATCTGTCGTATGCCCTAGCCTGGGTGTGCGGCTGGCAGCCGTGCGGAGGAAGCACATGAACAATCACTTGATTATTTTTGACACTACGTTACGGGATGGTGAGCAAAGTCCGGGCGCATCGATGACGGGCGAAGAGAAGGTCCGTATTGCCAAGATGCTGGAGAAGATGCGGGTCGATATCATCGAGGCCGGTTTTCCGGCCGCCAGCCCCGGCGATTTCGCAGCTGTGAAAACCGTTGCCGAAGTGGTCACCGACAGTACCGTGTGCGCGCTGGCACGCGCCGCGAAAGGCGACATCGAACGTGCCGGCGAGGCCATCAAGCCCGCTCGCTCCGGACGTGTCCACACCTTTATCGCCACGTCACCGGTGCATATGCAGGAGAAGCTACGCATGAGCCCGGAGGAGGTGCTCGAACGGGCCGTGTGGGCGGTGAAGGAGTCACGCCGTTATTGCGATGATGTGGAATTTTCGCCAGAAGACGCGGGGCGCTCGGAGACAGATTTTCTGTGTCGCATTATCGAAGCCGTAATAAAAGCGGGGGCACGTACGGTCAATATTCCCGACACCGTTGGCTATAACGTACCGCAACAGTTTGGCGGACTTATCAAGCAATTAATGGAGCGAGTACCTAACGCGGACAAAGCCGTGTTCTCGGTACACTGCCACAACGACCTCGGTCTCGCGGTGGCTAATTCGCTAGCCGCCGTTATGGCGGGTGCGCGGCAGGTGGAATGTACCATCAATGGGCTTGGCGAGCGGGCCGGTAATGCATCGTTGGAGGAAATCGTTATGGCGGTGCGCACGCGCCAGGACGTGTTTTCCTGCGATACGCGCATCGACACGACGCAGATAGTACCGATGAGCAGGCTGGTCTCCAACATCACCGGCTTTTTGGTACAACCCAACAAAGCGATCGTCGGCGCCAATGCGTTTGCTCATGAAGCGGGAATTCATCAGGACGGTGTTCTCAAGAAACGCGAGACCTACGAGATCATGCGCGCGGAGGATGTCGGTTGGAGCGCCAATCGTATGGTGCTTGGCAAGCACTCCGGACGCAGCGCTTTTCGCCAGCGCCTATCCGAGCTCGGCATCGAGTTTAAGGCAGAGGAGCAACTAAACTCGGCATTTGCACGCTTCAAAGATCTAGCCGACAAGAAACACGAGATCTTTGATGAGGATCTGCAAGCGCTGGTGACCGAAGAGGGACTTGAGCATACCAACGAGCACTTGCGGCTGATAGCGCTCAGAGTCTGCTCGCAAACCGGCGAGACGCCGCACGCCGCCGTCACGCTCGCCGTCAATGGCGAGGAACGACGGGCCGACGCGCCCGGCAGCGGACCGGTGGATGCCGCTTACAAGGCGATCGACAGCATTGTGCAAAGCGACAGTCAACTGCAGCTCTACTCGGTGAGTAACATTACTAGCGGCACTGACTCTCAAGGCGAGGTCACCGTACGCCTGGAACGATCCGGACGCATTGTTAACGGGCACGGTGCCGACACCGATATTGTTATCGCCTCGGCCAAGGCCTATCTCAATGCCTTGAACAAGCTGGTCTCGCGCGAGGAGCGTACGCATCCGCAGCTCGGTCAACCTATCTAGCACAGAGAAGGGGCGCTGTCGCATCTCTTTACTGGCGCCTGTTTTTCGCTAGTGATCGTCTCTGTCTGCAAGTGGCACGAACGAACGCACCGCCCCTTGTATTGGGCGTAGCCGCAGGTATGCTAGGAGCATGATTGCGTGCGAAGTGTTGCGCAGGCAATACCTGGAGGCCATGGGTATCACGCTTTGGCAGCGCCGCGTATTGCTCGCCAACGAGGTGATGGTTGGCACAAGCGAGCAGAGTGTCGTCGCACACGGGGCGGCGCCAGCGAGTGCGACCGCTGCTGTGGGCCTGCAGGCGTTGGCCGGTGAGGTCGCTAGCTGTGTCAAATGCCCATTGCATAGCACACGCAAGCAGACGGTGTTTGGCGTGGGCAGTGCTAGCGCTGAGTGGATGTTTATTGGTGAGGCGCCAGGTGTACAAGAGGATTTGCAAGGCGAGCCCTTTGTCGGGCGTGCCGGCCAGCTCCTGAACGCGATGCTTGCGGCGATTGGGCTCAAGCGGGAGCAAGTCTATATCGCCAACGTTCTGAAGTGCCGACCTCCGAACAACCGCGACCCGCAGCCACATGAGGTCGACTGCTGTGAGCCTTATCTGCTGCGCCAGATTGAGCTGATCAACCCAAGCATCATTCTTGCACTCGGGCGCCATGCGGCACATAGCTTACTCAAATCCGATCTGCCGCTTGCCAAGCTGCGCGGGCGGCGATTGACTTATCACGGGATTCCTTTGGTAGTGACTTATCATCCGGCTTACCTGTTGCGCAATCCTGTGGACAAGCGCAAGGCGTGGGACGATTTATGTCTAGCGCGTGACGTCGTCAAAGCGTCATGAGTGCCGTCGTTTCGCCTTTATCGCCTGTTATCCGCCCCATGCGCGAAACCGATTTGCTATCGGTAATGGCGATAGAGCGGACCTCTTACGAGTTCCCATGGACCACGGTGATTTTTCGCGATTGCGTACGCGCGGGTTATGAATGTCATGTCTATGACAGCCAGCAAGGGCTGCTGGGCTACGGTATCATGTCGCTAGCAGCAGGCGAGTGCCACCTGCTCAATATTTGCATCCACCCGGGTTACCGGAGGCAAGGTCTCGCCAGTCAGCTGATCGAGGCGCTACTCGAACGCGCGCGCGCCCAACACGCTCGCGTCGCGCTGTTGGAGGTACGTGTCTCCAATGACGTTGCTCACAGGCTCTATATGCGTCTGGGTTTCAGCGAGATTGGCCTGCGCAAGAACTACTATCCTGCGCGCCGGGGGCGTGAAGACGCCTTGGTGTTGGCAAAGGATCTGCAGGTAGCCAAACGTCCGGCGCGCAAGTAAGCGTGGCTCAAGCCGGCAGTCGGCGGATACGCTCGAGTTGCTTATCGAGTTCACTGACGGCTGTTTCGAACTCGCCTACGCGGCGGCGCTCCTGCTCGATAACCTCCGGCGGCGCCCGCTCGACAAAGCTCTTATTTGCCAGCTTAGCCCGTGCACGTGCAAGGTTCTGCTCCAGCTTGTCGCGTTCTCGAAGTAACCGCCGTTCCTCAGCGGCTTTGTCGATTAGCGAACCGAGCGGTACCAGTACCTTCATCTGACCGACGAGGGAGGTAGCCGACTCTGGCGCCACCTCACCCTCCGCGAGCCAGTCGAGTGACGCCAATCGAGCGAGCGCGACGATGTAGCCATGGGCGCGCCGCAGGCGTTCTCGGTCAGCCACTGTGCCGTCTTGTAGCAAAACGCGTATCAGCTTGCCCGGACTGATGTCCATCTCGCCGCGGATATTGCGCACACCGGTGATAACCGCCATCACCCAGTCGAGTTGGGCAATTGCCTGTTCATCGATCTTCTCTGGCTGCGGGCTGGGATAGGGTTGCCGCATGATCGTGTCGCCCTGTTTCCCGGCAAGCGTGCCAATTGCTTGCCAGATCTCCTCGGTGATAAACGGCATGACCGGGTGTAATAGTCGCAGCAACGCCTCCAATACGCGCACCAGCGTGCGCCGCGTACCGCGCAGGCATTCCGGTTTGCTGGTGGGGTCGGTGAGCGTCACTTTGGAGAGCTCTAGATACCAGCTGCAATACTCGTCCCAGATGAAGGCATAGAGTGCGTTTGCCATGAGATCAAAACGATATTCGGCTATTGCCCGTTCCACCTGTGCCTCGACCTGCTGTAGACGCGAGATGATCCAGCGGTCGGCATCAGTCAGGGTAACCCGCTCGTCTGACTGCCCACAGTCCTGTCCTTCTGCGTTCATCAGCACATAGCGGGCGGCGTTCCACAACTTGTTGCAGAAGTTGCGATAACCCTGAATGCGTCCGGTATCGAAGCGGATATCCCGCCCCTGGGTCGCGAGACTGGCGAAGGTAAAACGCAAAGCATCAGTGCCGTAGGAGGGGATACCTTCGGGGAATTGCTTGCGCGTGGCTCGTTCGATGTTTTGCGCCAAATGAGGTTGCATCAGGCCGCTTGTGCGCTTCTCGACTAGCGACTGCAGGTCGATACCGTCGATCAGATCGAGCGGGTCGAGAATGTTCCCTTTCGATTTTGACATCTTCTGGCCTTCGGCATCACGCACAAGTCCGTGTACGTAAACATCGCGAAACGGTACCGCACCATTGAATTTGAGACCCATCATGATCATGCGTGCTACCCAGAAGAAGATGATGTCGAAACCGGTAACGAGCACGCTAGTCGGATAGAAGGTTTTCAGCTCTGCCGTCTGTTCAGGCCAGCCAAGCGTGGAGAATGGCCATAGCGCTGAAGAGAACCAGGTGTCGAGCACGTCGGGATCCTGCGTGAGCGACACGTCGTCGCCAAGACTGTGTTGCTTACGTACCTCTGCCTCGCTGCGGCCGACGTAAACTTCGCCGGCATCATCGTACCAGGCTGGGATGCGATGACCCCACCATATCTGCCGCGAAATGCACCAATCCTGGATGTTGTGCATCCACTCGAAGTAGGTCTTGGTCCAGTTGTCCGGCACGAATCTGATGTCGCCCCTTTCTACGACTTCGATCGCCGGTTTGGCCAGGGGTCCGGTGCGCGTGTACCACTGATCGGTAAGATAGGGCTCAATTACGGCGCCGGTGCGATCCCCGCGCGGTACCATAAGCTTGTGAGGCTCCACACTCTGCAACAAATCGGCGGCCTGCAGATCCACAACGATGCGTTTGCGTGCCTCGAAGCGGTCGAGCCCACGGTAAGCCTCGGGAATCAAAGTGTAAGTTGCGGGTCCTGTGAGAATTTCATCATCGGCAAGCACTGCGGTTTTGCCGCGAGCAGCACGATGTCCCCACGTAAAGTCGTCCAGCTCGGTGGCCTTTATGTGCGCGTCAACGGTGAAGATGTTGATCAACCCGTTGAAGGGCAGGGCGCTCAACTGCGTGTGATCACGATGCCGTTGCCATATCTCGTAGTCATTGAAATCATGCGCTGGCGTGATCTTAAGACAGCCCGTGCCGAACTCGGGGTCGACATAGTCGTCGGCGATGATAGGAATCTTGCGGCCGGTTAGTGGTAGTTCCACTAGCTGGCCGACTAAGTGCCGATAGCGCTCATCGCCCGAATGCACCGCCACCGCAGCATCCCCAAGCATGGTTTCGGGTCGCGTGGTTGCGACTACCAGGTGGCCAGAGCCATCCACCAGCGGATAGCGTATATGCCACAAGTGGCCTTCCTCTTCTTCCGAGATTACCTCCAGATCGGATACGGCCGTGTGTAGCACGGGGTCCCAGTTCACTAGGCGCTTGCCACGGTAAATCAAGCCCTCCTGATAAAGGCGCACGAATACCTCGATAACAGCGCGCGATAGCCCCTCATCCATGGTGAAGCGTTCGCGCGACCAGTCGAGCGAGGCACCCATACGCCGCAGCTGTTCCGTGATACGACCACCGGACTGCGCCTTCCACTGCCAAACGCGCTGCAGGAACGCCTCGCGCCCCAGATCATGGCGACTCTTGCCCTCGGCCTCGAGCATGCGTTCGACTACCATTTGTGTGGCGATACCGGCATGGTCGCTCCCGGCTTGCCATAGGGTGTTGTCGCCGCGCATGCGGTGGTAGCGCGTTAGCGCATCCATCAGTGTGTCTTGAAAGGCGTGGCCCATATGCAGGCTGCCCGTGACGTTCGGTGGCGGAATCATGATGCAATAAGGTGCGCCTTTGCCGGTGGGGACAAAATAGCCGCGCGCCTCCCAGTGCTGGTAAATGCGCTGCTCCAATGAATGCGGATCGTATGTTTTGGCAAAAGTCTTGCCGCTCATGCCTTGTCAGCCTCGGCAAAAAGAGCGGGAAAGGCAACCGCCTTTCCCGCCCGGGGAATCGCTTAACTAGCGGACGCGCTCAACGCTTCTTATGGCTATTGTCTACAACAGCAGAGCTGCGTTCCAGCACTTCACGCAGCAGATACTGGAGCCGATCCACAGTTGCGGGGCTCAAGGCCCGCTCTCCGCATTTGCGCAACTCGGTATTGAGCTTTGCCACCACCTGTACTGCGAGATTACGCGAGCCCGGAGCCTCTTTGACAGCCGGGCGCTCTGCCTTGGCAACCTCGACTGCCTTTGAGCGCAATGGCGCTGTAGGTTTTGCGCTAGGCCGATCGGTCGGGGCTACCGCGTTCTTAAGTACCGGAATGTCATCGCCTTTACCAGGTGCCGGCGCTCGGTGTTCTACAGCCGGCGTACCGCCGCGCGATTTCGGTGTTGCCGTTATCGGTTTATGTGTTGACCCGGGAAGGCCTACCCTCCTCTGGCCACCAACATCTGCAGGCGCTTTCTCCTTAACAGTCGGCGCCGTGCGCGCCTCTTTCGATGGCGGAGGCGGCTCGTCACTGAGTTTGAACACCGCTGGGCCTAACTTAGGCGCCGGGGTGGGTTCATCCCTTAGGGCGAATGTAGTTGGCCCCGACTTTGGTAGGGGTGGTGTCTTATCTGCCCTGATTTCCTGCGGCGGCTTATCACTTCTCGGGCCTGATTTCGACGCGAGAGGCGGCGTTACGCTGCGTTTGGTTTCCGCTGAAGGTTTGGCAACGCTTGGGGATGTCGGTACTTTCGCCTTAACAGTGGGAACAGTCGGCGCCGTGCGCGCCTCTTTCGATGGCGGAGGCGGCTCGTCACTGAGTTTGAACACCGCTGGGCCTAACTTAGGCGCCGGGGTGGGTTCATCGGACACCGTGAGCGGTGTCGTTCGCGGCTCCGGTGGGGACGGCGCTTTATTGGTTTTGATTTCGTGCGGTAGTCTATGACGTTCGAGCGCTTCTTTTTCCTTGGCGGCGCGCGACGTGGTGTCCGGCGTTTGTCGCCGACGCGCAATAATACCGCCACCGGTTGGCGGCGCTCGTTCCTCACGACCTGTTCTTGACGGTGTTTTCTCCTTCGCGGCCGGCGGCGGTACGCGTGATTCTCTTGTTGCCGGTGTTGAGAGCTCTTCGCGAGTTTCGGGCGCCTGCTCGCCAAGGTCAATCGTCGTGCTGTCCTCAAATGCCGGCCCGCTGCTCGGCCCGAGCAGGGGGCCGTCGGCAAGACTAAGTTCCGTGCTCGTTTGACTGCGCTCCGCTACCGACGAGCCCGCGAGATCGAGCTCGGGATCTAACGGAGCCTGGGGTTCGATAGATTCATCGCCAGTGGTTGCCGATTCCTCAGCTTTGACGGCGGCATCACCGCCAGAATCTACACTGGGAATGTTGATGGTCTCTTGCTCCTCGATGGCAACGCCGCTTGCGGCCTGCTTGCCGGGCGAGGATTCGGTTGCAGGTTCAGCTCTTGCTGACTTGCGATCGTTCGCAAGGGCCAACGGAGTCTTTTCTTTCTCTGCAGGCTCCGTCTCGTCTGTATGCAAGCCGTCACCAGTTGTGTCGTTGACTCCCGGTTCCAGCTCAACGCTCGCATCACCCTGTGCAGGCGCGTGTTCTTCTTCGACGCGCGATGTATCGTCGAACCGGGGTTCACTCTTTGCGGACTCTTCTATCTTCTCTGGAATGTCGAGCGCGAGCTGGGCGCCCGTGTCGCCGTCCGCATCAGCGTCCGATTGAGAGGTCATCTTGCTAACGTCAGCCGTGTATGGCTCGCCACCTGGAATTTCCAGCGTATCTAGATCGGTCCACGGGGGCGTAGGTAGGACCGACTTACTTGTTTGCCCCTTTTCGGCCTTGGGCTTGTACTGCGGGTCCACCACACCAGTGTCCATGAGATCAACGTCATCGCCGATGTCCTTTGGCGCCGCAGTCACTGCGAGCAGATCGATGGTCTGCTCGTCCTCGGCATCCGGTGTCGTTGGCTTTCTGGGCGGTGGCGTGCGTTTCTCTGTTTCCAAGAGGCCCAGTTCGGAATGGCTAGGCTGACGGCTGAGTTCGTCAAGCCACTGAGAAACAAACAGAGCGGGCTCTCCAACCGTGCCGGCCGTTGCCGGCGGTTCTGTTACTGGTGGCTCACTGATATCCGGCTGCGCGCCTAGAGCGGGATCGTAGACCGCAAATGCTCTTAGCGGCCCTGTTGCGTCCGACAAGTCGACAACCCTAAGGCTCGGCAGGGGTGATGAAAGTGGTTTTACCGTGGGCGTTGTTCCCTGCTCGACGGTGACTGCGGGGGCGGTCTCGACCGTTTCTGGCTCAGCGTTGGGGGCTTCTACCTCCGTTGCTAATGGTGCTGGCGGTTCCGTCTCCTCGGCAAGCGCCTCGGCCATTGCCTCAAGCTCCAGCAGGTCGGCTTCACTCTCGAGCTCGCTGCTGAGATCCACCTCAGGGACATCGTCTTCGGATATCGTGTCTAAGGTGATGTCTTCGACTTCCTCAGGCGCCACGCTCTTTAGGTCTTCGTCGTCATCGGGCACGCCTGTGACAGGCTTCTCCGTGGCCACGTCTTCGGCTGGGGATTTCTGCGTTGGCGCAGTCTCCAATGGTGGTGGCGCTGCTTCAGCCTTATTGCCAGTGCCCGTCTCTTGAGTATCGCCTGTTGCATCTCCGGCCTCAGCCAATTCATGGCTGATCAAGCCCTTTAACGAACGCAGTAGCTGCTCGGTGTCGATTCCCACCGGTTTACGCCGTGGTAGCGACTGTAGGGGTTCATGGGCGTGGCCAGTTGCACCTGCGGTGGAGCCATCCGGGGCGGACGCACTTTCGCCGCCCTCGACATGATGCGGGTGCGCTGCCGGTGCGACATCGTCGAATTCGTTACGCACCATGTCTTCGAGCGACTTGCGTACCTCGTCAAGCGTATGTTTGGGCGAGGGCTTATGCCTTTGCTTGTCGTCGGGGTCCATCACCATGTCACATCGAACGTTGTCAGAGGTGGTGCGTCTGCAAGGAGTAGCCACGCTCCTTGTAGAACCGATAGCGCTCGCGTGCCCGCTGTTTGGCCTCGGGCGTAGGGTCTACCACATCCACCACCCGTTTAAATCTGCTAAAGAATTCAGGTACTTCCGCTGTTAATGAGATTAGCACATCTTGTCGACCTTCTGGCGGCTCCTGCTGGCCGATCAGAACAGGCAAATCTGGGCCGGTTTGGCCGGTATCCAGACCATGGGGAATAAAGCTGCCCGCGCTGAAGGTCCACAACAGCCGATCCAACTGTGCCGATTCGTCGGGATTGGTGGTCAGAATATAAACACTGTGACCCAGGCGAAATGCCTTGTGCGTTAACTTGCAGACGGCGATGTCCTTGCCGGTATTCGAGGTGTTGTTCGTCAGGTAGAAATCGATACGTGTCATGCAGACGGGCGCTGTCCTGTTTTCTCACGGCAGCGACTGATCAGGAACTGAGTGAGTAGTGGGACCGGCCGTCCGGTCGCACCTTTTTCCTTGCCACCTGCCCAGGCGGTACCGGCGATGTCCAAATGCGCCCATTTGAACTTGCGAGCGAAGCGCGATAGAAAGCAGGCAGCGGTGATGGTGCCGGCCTCGCGTCCACCGACGTTGGCCATGTCGGCGAAGTTTGTATCTAACTGTGTCTGGTACTCTTCCCAAAGCGGCAACTGCCAAGCGCGGTCATAGCTCTCTCGCGCAGCGGCCAGCAATTCGCGGGCTAGCGGTTCATGGTTGCTCATGAGCCCACTGGCCTGTTTACCCAGCGCAATCACGCAAGCGCCAGTCAATGTCGCGATATCGACTACGGCAGATGGCTTGAAGCGTTCAGCGTAGGTGAGCGCATCAGAGAGAATCAATCGCCCTTCGGCATCGGTATTGAGAACTTCGATCGATTGCCCCGACATGCTCTTGACGATATCGCCCGGCTTGTTGGCATTGCCATCTGGCATATTCTCACAGGCAGGTATGATGCCCGCCACATTGACCGGTAACTTCAGCTCGGCAGCAGCTTTAAGTGTCCCCAGCACGCTTGCTGCTCCACACATGTCGAATTTCATCTCGTCCATCTGTGCGGCCGGCTTGATAGATATGCCCCCTGAGTCGAAAGTTATACCCTTGCCGACCAGGGCCACCGGCGCCTGATCATCGTCGGCACCCCTATACTGCATGACGATTAGCTTAGGCGGCTGGCGGCTGCCGCGGGCGACCGAGAGCAACGCACCCATGCCAAGCTGCTCCATATCTTCGATACCCAGCACCATTACGCTCAAACCGTAGTGTTCACCCAACTGCGCCGCCTGATCGGCCAGATATTGTGGTGTGCAGATGTTGCCGGGTAGATTGCCCAGGTCACGCGTGAGCGCGACTCCGGCGCTGACCGCCTTACCATCGGCGATCGCCTGCTCAGCACCAGCGATATCGCTGCGTTTCGGCACCGCCAGCACCACCCGACGCAGCGGTCGACGCGGTTGCTTGGGGTTGCTCTTCAGTTGGTCGAAACGATAAAGCGCAGTTTCCGTGGTGATTACAGCCTGCCGTACCTTCCAGGCGTTGCTTCGACCCTTAACCTCGAGCTCAGCCAGATAACTGGTCATCTCAGTGGAGCCTGTCTCGTTCAGGACGCGTGCCGCCTTGGCGATCGTATCCAGGTAACGCTGCTCACTGAACTCACGCTCCTTACCACAACCAATGAGCAACACACGCTCAAACGGCATGTTCGGAACGTTGGGAATCAACAGCGTTTGTCCCCACTTGCCGTCCATATCACCGCGGCGCAACAGGCCCGAGATCATGCCGCCAGATGCTTGATCGATTTGCTTAGCGCGCCCCGACATTTTCCGTGAGTCGTACACACCAACAACGACGCAAGCGCTGCGTTGTTTCTCCGGACTGCCGCTCTTAGCAATAAATTCCATAATTGCGCTCGCAAGGACTCGGCCAAATTTGACTGCGAGTGTGGTATATTTTTTCAGATATCGTCAAAGAGTAGTCGTTTGCGATCAATATGTTACCTTACTTTCCTACCTTTGCGGCATCATTCTGTCGGCTATACCGGCATTTGGCCGGCGTAAAAGGCATTTTCCGCTTTTTCGCGGGTTTTTGTCAAAACACTCACGGAACAGCATGATCATTAGGCGAGCGTTCTACCGAGAGGCCATCCTGACTATCAGCGCGGGCGTGGCGCTGCTGCTTCTCGTATTCGTAGTGCTCGGTTTGACCAAATTCCTCGGGGAAGCGGCATTGGGCCAGTACCCTCGCGACATTGTCTTCACGATCCTCGGTTTCGAGCTCGTCCGGCGCATGGAGACGTTGATCCCCTTGGCCACATACGTCGGCCTGTTGATGACGCTTGGTCGCTGGTATCGCGATAGCGAGATGACAGTACTGGCCGCCTGCGGTGTAGGTTTGACATCGATATTGCGGCCAGTCGCGCAACTCGCGCTACTTATCGCCCTGTTGGTAGCAGGGTTCTCGTTTTACCTTTCGCCGATAACGATGGGGATGGCCGTGCAGACGAAAGAGGAAGGCCTGCGTCGATCCGACATATCGATCGTAGTGCCTGGGGTATTCACGGATCTACGTGGATCCGGACGCATACTCTATGTCGAAAGAGTAGGCGCGAATGGGGTGCTCGAGAAGATTTTTGTTAGCAACAAAGAGGCTACCAAGCAAAACGTGCTGGTGGCCCAGACTGGGCGTCAGCGCATTGATCCAGACACCGGCGAGCGCTTACTCGTGGTGGAGCACGGGGCGGCTTACGAGGGGATCCCCGGGGAACCGGATTATCGAGTGGTTGAGTTCGAGACCTATGCGTTGCTCCTCGAGCAACCTGGCGCCGTACCAGCCACTAACGACATCAACGCGCGACCGACACGGGCGCTGATTCGATCCGGGGACGCGGAGGATCGCATTGAGTTGCATTGGCGTCTCGCCAAGCCGCTGAGTGTACTTATCCTGGCTGCCTTTGCCGTGGTACTGGCGCATACGGACGCGCGTCGTGGACGTGTCGTTAATCTGGTCGGCGCCATCCTCGTCTACTTCATTTATAACAACCTGATCGGTATTGGTGACACGTTTCTAAGAAATGGTCGAGTGCCGCTCGGAGTCGGCCTGTGGTGGGTCCATTTGTCACTAGCAGCGATTGCGGCGTATTTGATTACGCGACGGCTGCAGGACCGACCGTTGTTGCCGTTGCGACCAGGAGGTCGTGGGTGATTTTGGTTAACCGCTTCGATCGCTACATAGGCCGCCACGTCCTGGTCGCTATGCTCCTGGTATTTGCCACATTACTAACGCTGCTTACGTTTTTTGAGGTCATCAATGCGTTGCGCAACTACGGGCGGGGTAGTTTTGGCCTGTACGCATTGGTGCTCTACGTTGGGTTGAGCTTGCCCCGACGGATATATGAGTTGTTTCCGATTGCCGTGCTGCTAGGCACCATGCTGGGGCTCTCGTGGTTGGCGCTTGGTTCCGAACTTACGGCCATGCGAGCGGCGGGCGTCTCGCTCTCCCGTATCGCACTTTCGGCGATGAAGGCCGGGCTGCTGCTGGTTGTTTTCGGTATTGTGATTGGCGAGACGGTGGTGCCCATTGCCGACACCGCCGCACAACGGGGTCAAGCCGAGGCGCTGCACTGGGGGCTTTATCGGGAACGTACGGGACTCTGGTTGCGCGACGCAACAAGCTTCGTCAACATCGGTGAGATCCTGCCGGACCTCACACTGCTAAAGGTTAGTATTTATCGGTTCGACCGGACCGAGCGCCTGCGAACCCAGACCTACGCTCAAGTCGCGCGCTACCAGCCCCCGGTCTGGCAGCTCGAAGGCGTTAGCGAGAGCCGGATCAACGATACGGGGGTGAGGACGCATCATGCACAGACGGCGACTTGGCAGGCTGGAATTACCCCCGATGTGGTGCAGATATTCGCCGTCAGGCCAGAAAGCCTGTCATCCATCAACCTGTACGAATACATTCAGCATCTGCGGCGTAATCACCAGGAGACCGACCGCTACGAACTGGCCTTTTGGCACAAGGTATGGTTGCCAGTGAGCACCGCCGTTATGGTGCTTCTGGCCGTTCCGGCCGTGTTTGGTCAGCTGCGCAGTGGCGGCATGGGTAATAGAGTATTCCTGGGGCTCGTACTGGGCCTCACTTTTGACATAGTTAACAGGGGTTTTGGCTACCTGTGCCTGCTTTATGGTCTGCCCGCTCTCATGGCGGTGCTGACCCCCATTGGGTTGTTTCTCCTGCTGGCGGTGTATCTGTTTCGACGGGTGGGCCTGGGTCACAACTGGTAAAACGCTCCAGAACGCCCCAGAGTGGCTACCTGAGCGTGTTTTTGCAGGGTTCAGGCCTATGACGGAGAATTTTACACAGGTGTCAGGCGTCAGCAAAAAGCCCTTTGCTGACAACCACTAACGCTCTGGTGGATAATAGGTGACATACGTAAGTTGTTGATTACAATTAGACTTATTGGTTGAATAAAAAATATACAATTTAAAAGGGTCATCTCGACGTACCGTTTCCGGGGGCTGGCACAGGCGAATTTTGCACAAAGTTATCCACAGGTTCTGTGGGTAACTAATCTGGGCCATGGACGATATGAAATTCGCGAAAACGCGTCGCGCACATTGGGCTATTTTTTCTGCCCGAGTTCGCTCGCCGACGGCGGATAATACCCACCTCCAGGCTTTTGCGCAGGGTGTCCCAGGGTCGCCGCCACCTCCGGGGGCATGTAATTCTCGTCGTGCTTGGCAAGCACCTCATCGGCCAAGAACTCGTCGCCCGCAACCAGCCGACCCTGCGCAACCACGCCCTGCCCCTCGCGAAAGAGATCGGGAAGAATGCCCTGGTAGCGCACCGTGACTTTCGAGGTCAGGTCCGTTACCACGAACTGAACCTTGGTCCCGTCTTTCTTTACACTGCCCTTTACCACCAGGCCGCCAATACGCAGACGCTGGTCTACTGGTGCCTTGCCCTCTAATACCTCCGTCGGGCTGTAGAAAAACACCAAATTGCTGCGAAAAGCGTTGAGCACGAACAGGCCTGCCACCGTAAGGCCTACCACGCTCGTAACGACAATGGCCAACCTCTTATGACGCAGCTTCATTCGGATTCCTTGGCCTGAGATAGTCGGCGCAGGACACGCATCACGACGGTGCGTCGCCGCAGCGGGACAATTACGTTAAGGACCAGTATGAGAGTAGCGAAACCGTAGGCACTCCAGACGTAAAGTCCGTAGCCCCCCATTGCCCAAAACTCCGACCAGTTCATTTCTCGCTTTCTACGACCTGGGCCACCCACTGGGTATGACGCTCCCGCTCAAGGATTTGATAACGCATGCGCACCAGCACCATTGCTACGAAGTAGAGCTTGAAACCAACGGCCATGAGCAGAAGTGGTGCGAGCATGCTCGGGTGGATAGAGGGCATGCCAAGCTTGCTCACAGACGCCGGTTGGTGCAGGGTGTTCCACCATTCCACTGAGAAATGGATCACTGGAATGTTGACCACGCCTACCAAGGCGAGAACAGCCGCTGCGCGTGCTGCCCGTCGGGGGTCGTCGATACTCGCCTGGAGCGCCATGACCCCAATGTATAAGAACAGCAAGATCAGCTCGGAGGTCAGGCGAGCGTCCCATGCCCACCAGGTGCCCCACATGGGCTTGCCCCAGAGCGACCCAGTGACAAGCGTTATTAGGGTGAAGGAAGCGCCAATGGGTGCGCAAGCGCTTGCGAGCACTTCTGCCAGCTTCGTTTTCCACACAAGGCTTGCAGCGCCGGCTGCCGCCATGACCACGTACACAAACATGGACATCCACGCGCTCGGCACGTGGATAAACATAATGCGATAGCTCTGTCCTTGTTGATAGTCCGCCGGCGCAACGAACAAACCTAGATACAACCCGAACGCAAGCGTGACTACAGCCGCGAAACCGATCCAGGGGATCAATTTGCCCGCGAACGGGTAAAAGTTTTTTGGTGCCGCATAACTAAGCATGGGACGCGTTCAGTCCAGTGAGATTCGCAAAGCCGCAGCAGCCGCCCACGGAGCAAACACCGCACCTAGTATCAGGAATGCTGCTAGCAGCGAAAGGTGTGCTTCCGCGTCGAGCCCGAAAGCGCGAGCCGAGACTGCCCCGGCGCCGAAGATTAGTATCGGAGTATACAATGGCAATACCAGCAGCGAAACCAATACCCCACCGCCGCGCAAACCGAGAGTAAGGGCTGCGCCGATGCTGCCGAGAAGGCTTAATACTGGTGTGCCTAAGAGCAGCGTAGTCACCAGCGTAGCCATTTGCCTGGGCTCGAGGTTCAACTGCAACGCCAATAGCGGCGACATCGCCACCAATGGCAAGCCCGTAAGCACCCAGTGGGCGCATACTTTGGCCAACACGAGCAGTGGCAGGGGGTGAGGCGCGAGCGCGAGCTGCTCCAGAGTGCCGTCTGCGTAGTCATTGGAAAAAAGGCGACCCAAGGAAAGCATGGTTGCTAGCAGGGCTGCCACCCATATAACCCCGGGTGCCATGGTTCGAAGCAGATTTGCCTCAGGTCCGACACCCAAAGGAAATAGCGTGACAACAATGAGGAAGAACATCAACGGAGTCAGCACGTCAGTGCTGCGCCGTAGAGCTATCGTGAGGTCGCGCATGAAGACGTTGCGCGCGGCGGTAAACAGGCTCGGCGGGTTCACGAATCCAGATCGATACGATGCACGGTGGCCGCCTGCCAGCGGTGTTCTTGATGGGAAGTAATAACAATCATCCCACCGGTTTGTAGATGTTCGGCGAGCAGGTTTTCTAAGGTGCGCACGGAACGCGTGTCGAGCGCACTGAAGGGTTCATCGAGAATCCAAAGGGGCTTTGCCAATAACGGCAAACGCGCCAACGCCAAGCGGCGCTTCTGACCCTGCGACAAAATCTTGGCCGGTAAGTCGGCGATATTGCGCAAGCCGACGCGCTCGAGTGTGTTCCGTATCGCGATCGAGTCGACCGTGCCGACCAAGCCGGCGGCAACGCGCAGATTTTCCTCGCCGCTGAGTTCACCCTGTAGCGCGTCGCTATGACCGACATAGGCCAAATGCCGGCGATATTCGTCGCCCAGCGCATCGATGCTGATCCCGTGCCAGCGGATGTCACCGGCGCTGCGCCGCGAGAGGCTACAGAGTGTACGCAACAGAGTGGTTTTGCCACTACCGTTGCTGCCAACGACATGGAGCAACTCGCCAGCGCTCAGCGTAAACGACAAGTTACTTACGAGCGGTCGATCTGCTCGCGTGCATTCCAGGTCCAGGGTCTCGAGCACAGCGCTCCTTCGCTAAACAACATGTGAGTCAGTTGGATTATAGGTAAAAGAGCGTTCGCGAACTATTACCTAATCAGATGACAACAATGAGCGAGGGTTGTCGGCGGAGTTTGTGCTCGGGATTGGCGATGGTGCCCCGGAGACGATTCGAACGTCCGACCTGCCGCTTAGGAGGCGGCTGCTCTATCCTAACTGAGCTACCGGGGCATACGGAAACAGGTGACTCCGGGGGCAATGCGGCCGATCGATAGGCGGCCACGCTGCCCCGAGAATATGGTGGAGCGGAGGAGGATCGAACTCCCGACCTTCGCATTGCGAACGCGACGCTCTCCCAGCTGAGCTACCGCCCCAAGACGAACCCGCATTATATAGCCTAATTCGCCATGGTCGCGACCTGCCGCCGTGGTCGGCCCCACCTCGTGGCTGCAATTCAGCGCATGCAGGCCGGCACTCGCTAGCGGTATTTTTCTAGCGCCTGTTCGAGGGTCTCACAACTTGACTGCCAGTCGGCTTGATGCCCGTAATCGATGCGCCCCTTTGTTAACACCCGCTCGATCGTTTCACGCAGCTTGGACGGATCCTCCGGTTCTACCAAAAGATCAGGATGGTCCCGTAGAATCCACCGTGTCGAGGGTGTAGCGCTAGCGACTACCGGGATATTGCAAGCCATCGCTTCATAGAGCTTGACTGGATGACTGAACCTACCGAACTTGGAAGGGCGGTTGCTGACAACTAGGACGTCCAGACTGTTAACAAGTCTTGGCACGGCCTCGTCGGGGAGATAGCCGACCCAATGGGCATCGGTCGGCAGCTTGATGTTCTTGTCTTTACGTCCGGATAGAATCAGTTCCACATCCGGGCGCTGCTTCGCTAGCTCGACATAAGCATCGAACAAGGTTTGGATACCCCTGCTCGAGGAAATGCGGCCACAATAACCGATGAGTTTTTTGTCTAA
>QKEI01000145.1 GCA_003251795.1 Candidatus Muproteobacteria bacterium | reverse complement strand
CATCGACGTCGAAGCCGGCGTCACGGTAGAAGTCACGGTAAATAGCATCCCCTGGATATCCTTCCTCCGCCGACCATACCTGTTTTGATGACTCATAGTCGCGCGCGAACGCCGTCGGCCCGCCCGGCGTGCGCAGTGGCCGATGTGCACCGTACTTGGGTCGCGGGTCGGCGTTTAACGCACCGTGCGTGTCGAGGAAGAAAAACTCTATGCCGAACTCTGCCAGCAGACGGTCGATGCCAGGGGCGTAGGCACACTCAGGTAGCCAAATGCCGCGCGGGCGCCGCCCGAGCAGGCGCTGGTGCGTGCGCACGGCCATCGACAGCTGGGCGTAGAGGCTTTCCTCTTGTGGCGCCAGCAACGGCAGGTAGCCGTGGGTAGCAGCGCAGGTGATGATTTCCAGGTGTCCGCTTTCCAGCAGTCGCCGAAACGCCCCTACGATATCGCCGTGATAACGTTCGACGAACTGCCGGCGCAGATGTTGGTAGCGTTCGCTATAGAACAGCACCACGGGGTGAAAGTAGGGATCACCAGCCGTACGCTGGCGTTCCCCTGCCAGCGATTGCAAACGCTCGTCCAGATAACGCACGTAACGCTGTTGCAACAGCGGGTCTGTCATCATGGAGAGCAGCGTAGGCGTGAGGGAGAGGGTAGCGCGGAAATAGATTGCGTCGCGCGCGAGTCCCTCAAACACATCGAGCAGGGGCAAGTAGGTCTCGGTGAGTGCCTCGTAGAACCAGTCTTCTTCCAGGAAACGCTCGTACTCGGGATGGCGCACAAACGGCAAATGTGCGTGCAGCACTAGGGCAAAATAGCCGCGCGGATCCAATGTCCTGATTAGTTATTTACTGCTAAGGCTGCTGACACTCTCAGACCACATGAGCCGGCCACGCTCGCTGATGCCGCCGGCTCTGAGATACATCTGCCGGAACTCCTCCTCACTGACCCACCAGCTACGGTCAGTGCGCGATGAGGCGCCAAGACGCGGCAGGCGCACGATGCCGCGGCGTATCGCCGTGGCAAACGTACCGTCGTCGCGATAGTGTCCCAATTGCAGATAAATCTCGCCCTGTTGCAAGTGCGCGTCGATGTGGAAATACCAATGGCCGCGTTCCGAGTTCAAGCCGATCTCATGCAGTATCTGCGCCCGTTCCGGCGATACATAACTCAGTCTGAGCTTGAGCCCTGGTTGTCGTTGCAGGCGACCCGGCTCGAGCACCCAGTAGGCATGCAAGATGCCGGGCTTCTGCGGCAACAGACCGATGGTCGCGTCGGTCAGCGGCGGCAACACATCAATCGCTTCGCCGAGGTCGACGGAGAACTCCCTGGTCGATGCGATGCGATCCGGTGGTGTGGTGGCAAACTTTGCGTCTTCGATGCGCTGTTCCTCATCGATCGCCGTCGTTGCCCGCATCTGTTGCACCGGTTTCGGTTCCGCGGCGCCGCCGCGTGCGGACGTGCTCGTCTCCGGTGCAACGGCGCGTTCATGAGCGCGAGGCGTCACCTTAGCGACGGGTTGCGCGTAGGCCGTTGCCGTTGCACGCGGCGCCGTTGTACTTGTCTGCGACAGCGCCTGCAGTAACTCGTCTTTGCGCATACGTGAGTAGCCGCTGATGCCCTTGGCCTTGGCCAGCGCGCGCAACTCGGCCACGGTTTTTGCCTGCATGGAAGTGGGTTTCGTATTCATGCGATTTATCCAGAACAAAAGACTATTATCCAGCGAAGTCAGGCAGGTTTAAAGGGCTGGCCTAAAGCCTTGTTAATAGCGCGACTGGAAAACTAGCGAGCACATCCGCCAGCGCCAGCACCGGTTTACCTTGACGTTTGGTGGTACTGAGGTGCTCGCCCGTTAATATATTGCAGTACTGGGTAGTGGGCTCGTCGCTCGGCAGTTCTAGAAAGTTATCCTGCCATATGGCGCGGCCGATTGGCGGCGACCCATTTTCGCTAAGCCGGGTGAACCATCTCGCAGCGACGGCAATAACGAGATCCTCCTCATGGTAGCGTGCGAAAGCGCACACATGATCGGCACGCGCGCCGGTGGCGGCGAGCGCGACGTAGCTCCCTGCCTTGAACAACGCATCATGCGTTCGGCGAAAAACGAGGGTACGCCAAGTGAGATAAAGCTTAGCGCGCCCATCTTCGAGACTGTCCAGCAATTCACGCACTCGCGCGCATCGCTCATGCTCCGGCAACGAAACGAGCGGTTCCAGCTTCTCAAGCAGGCGTTGCCGCTGCGCGTAATCCACCGGCCGACGGTTGTCGGGATCAACGAGACTTAGGTCCCACAGCTCGCTACCCTGGTACAGATCGGGCACGCCGGGTGCGGTCAGCTTAAGCAACACCTGGCTCAAGCTGTTGTAAAGGCCGGCACGCGCGATGCGCTGCTGAAACGGAATAAAGTCGACCAGAAACGGATTCTGTTCCGGTGCCGACAGCAGATCCTCGACGAAGCGAACCACCGCTTCCTCATAATCGATGTTCGGATTGATCCAACTGGTATAGACCTTGGCTTCGCGGATGGCCTTAAGCATGTAATCACGGATCCGTTCGCGAAAGCGCGCCAAAGCGGTTTCGTCTGGCGGTTGTAACGGCCAGGCGCCAACCAGCGTTTGGTAGAGCAGGTACTCGTCGTTTCTGCTGGGCGCCCACTCTTCACCCACTCTGCGTTTCTTGCTGCGGTTGACCCGGCTCCAACGCCCGAGATGTTGATACCACTCGCCCGCCATCTCCGATAGCACGTTGATACGGACGCGCACGTCTTCACTGCGCTTGCTGTCGTGCGTGGAGGTCGCCAGCATCGCATGTGGCCAGCGACGGGCGCGCTCCTGATTGGCGTAATGGAACGCGTTGACCGAAGTGCCAAAGCGCCGCGGATCACCGCCGACCTCATTAAGCGAGACCAGACGGTTATAGATATAGAACGTAGTGTCCTCCAGGCCTTTCGCCATCACTGGCGCGGTATACTGCTGAAAGCGCATGGCCAGCTCCAGCGCCGCGTGCTGCAGCGTGGGCGAGCGCTGCGTCAGGCCTTCGAGTAGCAGCACGTCGCGAATGAAATCAAAGATGCTGATGTCGGCTGCCGGACTGCGCTTCTTCGCCTGGGCAATAGCCCAGTCGACGTAACGGCGATCCTCGCCGGTGACGCATTCGCCCGTGACATAGGTACGGTACACGGGAAAGCAGGCGATCACCTCGGTCACGGCATCGCGCAGTGCAGTAAGCGTGAAGTCGCGCGTAAGAGGATCGGATTCGGCAAGCTGGCTCAAGCGGTTAGCCAGCACATTGAGCTCGCTCGACAGCGACACCCTCATGATGAGCTTTTTGCGGTCATACAGCAGCTCATCGAAACTGGGTTGGCGACGGATGAAGCGGTGGTAAATGCGCGCCATCTCGCGCTCCGCTGGCGCATACACGAAAAGACCATTCACCAGATTGGCAAAGTCGTAACCGGTAGTGCCCTGGATCGGCCAGGTCTCCGGCAGGTGCTCGTATGCCGCGAGTATTTTTTCCGCCACGACGTACGGTAGACGTGCGCCGTTAGCGGCATTGCCGGCTGCCCCCGCCGTTTCGTTGCGCAGGGTATCGGCCGCGCTGACGATGCTTTGTTGCAAGCGCGTGTAGTATTGCGCAGGGTCGTACAGACCGTCGGGATGATCGAGACGCAGGCCATCGAGCTTGCCGCGCACGACGAGGTCGATGATGAGACGATGGGTGGCGGCGAACACCTCGGCATTTTCCATGCGCAAGCCGGCGAGGTCGTTGATATCGAAAAACCTGCGGTAGTTGATCTCATCGGCGGCGACTCGCCAGTAGGCGAGGCGATAGGGTTGCTCTTCCAGTAACGCGTGTAGCAGCGACTGGTTCTCGCTTGCACCGAAGCGCGCGACACTGTCGGCAATAAATTGTCGTACCGGCGCGCAGCGCTGGGTGAGCTCCGCCAGGTGGCGCTTAAGAATCTCTTTGTCGCGGCGACGTTCCTCGCTCTTCGCCACTGTGGTCTCGTCGCAGGGCGGTAGATTTCGAAACGCCACTATGAGGTTCTCGAGCTCTGTGAGCTCAGCGGCGCCGCTGAGCTCGGCCTGTAAGCGCTCGATACCCTCACCGAGCATGCGCGGATAGGTACGCGGATCCAGCGGAAAAAGGTGCTGGTAGTAGCGTACGGCGAAGCTGCCCTGCTGTGCGTCGAAGCCGGGCTTGAGCTCGCCACGTTCGAGCACAATGCCGTAATGATCCCCCAGGACCGGCAGCAGCACCTTGCCGCGCAAAGTCTGTTTCAGTGGACGCCAGTCGATGTCGAAATATTGCGCATAGGCCGATGCAGCACCGTTTTCCAGTACATCCAACCACCAGGCGTTATCATCGCCGCTGACACCCATATGGTTGGGCACGATATCCAGTACTTGCCCCATGCCGTGTATACGCAGGGTGTCGACGAATTGGTCAAAATCCTCAGTACTGCCGATTTCTGGGTTCAATGCATTGTGGTCGACGATATCGTAGCCATGGCGGCTGCCGGCGCGGGCTTTGAGATAGGGAGAGGCGTAACAGTGGGAGATGCCGAGGCGCTGCAGATAAGGGACTAGGGTCGTCGCCTGGGTAAAGGTGAAGTCGCGGTTGAATTGCAGGCGATAGGTCGCGTCCGGAACGATTGACGATGTTCGGCTGGCGGTGGCTAGGGCCTGCAGCGGCCGCTCGGCGTTGAGCGCATCGGCCAGACCGCACAGGCGTTTGTCCTTGATCAGCTTCTCCAGATCAGTGCCGAGTTTGTAACGCCAGTTGGGACGCTCATCGGTGGTACCCGGCAGGTTCACCTGCTGCACCCCACCCAATACATCTTCGAGTTGCACCATCATGATCGCGGCCGGTGTACGCGCGAGATAAGTGTGAATCGCGCGCGCCAACTCTGCCGACATGGTGGGAACAGCGGCATCCACCGCGAGCCCTTCCGGCAACAGATTCTCCCGCTGCAAGGCCGATAACAGACGGGCGCGATCCTCGCGACGCGCGACCTTCTGCTGCTCGCATATTTCTCGCGTAGGAAACATGTGTAACGCAGTCCGTTCCTGCAAGTCCGTTTCCTGCCAAAATCCTGCAAGCGTCGGCAGGTCGTGCGTCGTCACCGCCACCAGCGCCTGGCGTCGGTAGGCTGCGGGCGTTAGGAACTCGCCACGCTCGTCCTTTTGAAAATACAACAACCGGTACGACAGCACGCCGTGGCGCGCCAGCTTGTCGCGCACGATGTCGGGTACCGTGCCCAGATCCTCACCGATGACGAGGCAGCGGTTTCGCTGGCTTTCCAACGCGACGATGCTGAGCAGATCGTCAAACGCATAATGTACATAAGCACCGTCGGCCGCCGTCAGACCCTGCGGTATCCAAAACAGCCGCATCAGTGCCATCACGTGGTCGATACGCAGCGCGCCGGCATGGCGCATGTTGGCCCGCAGCGTGGCGATGAACGGGGCGTAAGCTGACTCCGCCAACGCGTCCGGATTCAACGGCGGCAGACCCCAGTTTTGCCCCTGGAGATTGAAGTCATCCGGTGGTGCGCCGATGCTGGCGCCGACGGCATAAGTATGTTGATTGCCCCACGCCTCGGCACCACCGCCATCGACGCTCACGGCGAGGTCCTCATACATTCCCACGCCGAGCCTGTGCTCGCGCGCGGTGGTTGCTACCGTGGCGAGCTGTAGCTCCGCCTGCCATTGCAAGTACGCATAAAACTCCACGCGCCGGCGCTTGCGCGCGGCGAACGTTGACACTTCGGTGGAGGTAGGGTTGCGGTAGGCGCGCGGCCACACGGGCCACCCCCATATGGCCGCGTCAGCACGGTGAAAATGCTCCTGCAACGCCTCGAACAGCGCCTGGCGATGAAGCGTATCCGCCGCTGCCGCCTGAAAAGCGCGAAACGCCTTGCCGCGTTCACTGGCAACGTTCAAATGGCGCCTGCGGAAGTGCTTATAAAGCATCTCAAGCACTGTCAGCTTGGCCGCAGCGACGCCGGCGTAATCGACCTGCGCGGACTCGCGCAACGCTCGCAGTCGCTCTTGGAACTCTGGCGAGCTGCTCAACTCGCGTGCCGCCCTGCATTCACCAAACTCGGGCACTGCCTCGACGTCGAGGTAAAGCACATTGGTGTACAAGCGGCTCGAGGGACTGTACGGGCTGGCGTGCGCCGGGTTGTGCGGATACAGCGCATGCAGCGGGTTGACACCGACAATGCCGGCGCCAAGACCGGCACAAGCTTGCACGAGATTGCGCAGATCAGTGAAGTCACCGATGCCCCAATTGCGCTGCGAACGCAGGGCATAGAGCTGAATGGCGAATCCCCACAAGCGCCCATCCCCCTCCAGCGCAGGCGGCTGGTAGCAGCACTCCGGGGTGACGATGAGTGAAAGTGGCGCGGCCTCGAGAGCGGGGCCGTCAACGGCGGTGAGCTCGAGTCTGTGATAACCCGGGTCGGGACGAAACGGCAGCGCGAAGGCGTAACGCGCATACGCTATCCCATCGAGCTCCTTCTGTTCGAGGACCTCGAGTCCCGCGAGATGCAACTCACTACTGATGGCGTCGCCATGTTCCGGTGTGAACAGCCAGGAGAACCTTTCGCTCGCCCGCGCTTTGGGTAGCGTTACGACAATCACCGGCGTATCGGAGACACGCGTGACCTTTACAGTTGGCAACGGACGCTGCCAGGCGCGTCGCTCCCGTTCGGTCAGCGCGTCGTGCAACGCACGCGGGTCGTCTACTGGAACGCCCATGCTCGCCAGCAATGACTGCTTGCTGGATGTCGGTACACGGTGCTGTTCCCCCCAGATGTCGTGATATTCGGTTTCGATGCCGTAAAGCTGGCACAGCCGGTCAAGATCTTGTAGTTGGCTCATCGAATGGATTCTGCGACCTGGCTAACGGCAGGCGCAAGTTGCCCGCCGTTCTACTTGTCCAGCGCTATCGCCTTGCGGATGGCCGTTACCGTGACGTCGGCGACATGATCTACCAATTGCCGGCCGAGGGCGATGGATTTTTCCGGCGGCGCAAGGCTGACACCGTTGATCGAGAACTTACCCGCCTGCATGCGCTGGCGCATGCGCACCAGCTGCGGGTCCACGCTCATCAATACCGCCGAGACGATGAAGTCATCGTGCAACCCTTCCGGAGTCTGATGTATACCCTGCGCCGCCAGCAAGCGTTGCGGTCCTTGGGGGTTGGTCCATTCGCGGTAGTATTGCGGCACAAAGTAAATGTGGGCGCCGCGCTCACGCCATTTCATGTTAAGCGACGTCGCAACCTGCGCCATGCCTTGTTGGTTGCCGCCGCTGTCGCCGATCAAGATGATGTGGCGGAAACCATGAACGCGCAGGCTTTCGGCGATATCGGTCAGCAATCGCTCGAAGGTCTGCGGTCGCACGCTGATAGTGCCGGGATAGCGCATGTGGCCGCTGGCAGGGTCGATATTTCCTTCCGGCACGAAGGCGACGATCGGTGCAACCAAGGCATTGCCCAGCTTGCGCGCGATCGCTTCGGTCGTCGCACGCAGCACATAGTTGTGCTTCCCCGTTACCAGGTACGGACCGTTTTGCTCAACGCCGCCAGTCGCGACGATGACCGTGGTCTTGCCGGCATGCAGGGCATCCCGGACCTCGACCCAGGTGAGCTCCTCCATGAATACAGAATCGACGGCCGCAATCGGACGCGACGTGTTGATATCGGGTCCCGCCACCGCACCCATCCAGGGCGCGCAGGCACAACATACAAGCGTCGCGGCCCACGCCTGCGACAACACCGTCCTTAACAAAGGCATCGTCGTTTCCTCCGCTGACGATTTTGCGTCACGCTCGCTCGTTTGTAGCCAAGCACCAGACAACCGACCACGGCGCAAGCGCGCCATCGCTATCTGCGGCAAGCTGAAAAAGTATCCGACCCGATGGTATCTTCAGCCGTGCGACGGCACTGTCGCTCATATTGGCCAGCAACAACAGGCGCGAGGCGTCGGTCAAGGTCCACTGTACCTGCATTGCCCTGTCGCCTATCAGGTTCGCCGTGGCGCGGTCAGCGCGCATGTCGACAATGCGTGGCGTGATTTCACGCTTGCGGATATGCAGCAACTGGCGGTGAAACGCGAGCCACGCTGCATGCGTCTCACGGTCGCGCTTGGACCAATCGAGTATCGCCGCCTCGTACGTGGCAACGGCGTTGGGATCGGGGATACGCTCGCGTGCGGCGATATCGCTGAATTGCGGGAATCGTGCAAACTCACGACGGCGCCCGTCACGCACCGCTTTGGCGAGATCGGCTGCGAAATCGCAAAAAAACAGAAAGGGCTCTGGCGCCCCCCACTCCTGGCCCATGAACAGCAGCGGGGGGGAAGGTGCCAACAGCAGGATGGCCGTGGCCGCGCGCACGGCCGCCGCCGGTGCCAGAGCGGTGATGCGCTCGCCAAAGGCGCGGTTGCCGACCTGGTCGTGATTCTGCAGGAATGAAACGAAGGCCGTTAGCGGCAGGCCGTGCGTCGATTCTCCGCGCGGCGCCTGGTTGCGAAATGCTGAAGCTTCTCCTTGGTAAGCGAAACCCTCGGTAAGGCAGCGCCCGAGCTGTCGCACCGGCTCTTGCGCGTAATCCTCGTAATACCCGCCGGTCTCCGCCGTCGTCAGCACATGCAGCACGTGATGGATGTCGTCATTCCATTGCGCATCGTAGCAGAGCGCACGCCCAGCCTGGTCGCGTTGCAGATAGTGCGCGGCATTGTGGTCATTCTCTAGCACCAGGTGCACATGACGTTTTCTGCCGAGGTCGTTTGCCACCGCTTGCGCCAACTCCTGCAGGATATCTGGCTCGGAGTCATCACAGATCGCGTGCACGGCGTCGAAACGTAAACCGTCGAAGTGATACTCCTCGAGCCAGTAAAGGGCGTTGTGGATAAAAAACTGGCGGACGGTCGTGCTCTCGATGCCGTCGAAATTAATTGCCGCGCCCCACGGCGTCTGGTGTCGATCGGTGAAAAACGTAGGCGCATAGACATGCAGGTAATTGCCATCCGGACCGAAGTGGTTGTAGACCACATCGAGAAACACCATGAGCCCTTTGTTGTGAGCGCTCTGTACCAGATGCTTGAGCTCTTCCGGCCGACCATAGCGGCTGTCCGGCGCGAACGGCAACACGCCGTCGTAGCCCCAGTTACGTTGTCCCGGAAAATCCGCGATCGGCATGAGCTCGATTGCAGTAACGCCGAGATCGACCAGATAGTCGAGGCGTTGCTCGACGCCAGTAAACGTGCCTTCGGGGGTGAATGTGCCTACGTGCAACTCGTAGAGCACAGTCTCTTCCCATGGGCGACCGGTCCAGTCGGTGTCGCGCCATTCGAATGATCGAGGGTCGACGACCTCGCTCGCCGCGTGCACGTCCTGCGGCTGAAAACGCGATGCCACATCCGGCACCTTGAGACCGCGATCAATGCAGTAACGATAGCGAGTACCGGCACGCGCCTCGGCTATGTCGACTTGATACCAACCATCGGGGCGGCGCGGCATGTCTATGTCGGCGTCACGATCCTCGAGACATAGTCCGACGGATTTGGCACCCGGCGCCCATAGCGCAAAGTGCACGCCATCGGCGGCCACGGTCGCTCCGAAAGGCATCGCGTGGACCCGCCGCATCAGCGATCGTGACCTTCGGCGCCTTGTGATTTTTGTTGCTGAACAAACAGCACAAACGAACGTGGCTTAACGTTATACGGCTGCGCACCGTCGAAGAGCTCGCCGTGATTGATACTGTCAATGCGCTCGGTGTCCATCAGCAGCTGCCAGCGTGCCTCCGCCGGCAGCGGCGGCAACGGGTAGGCGAGGTTTTCCTGGTGTGTACTCATGACGACCAAGAAGGTGTCATCCAACTGCGGCTCACCGAGCGCCGTCAAGTGATAGCTGCCGGCTTCGCCGCACAAAAGGAAGCTCAGGAAACGGCCATTGGGGTCGCGCCAGTCGCCTTCCTCTATTGCCGCCGCATCCGCCCGCAGCCAGCTTATATCGCAAAGCTCCGTTCCCGGGATGAGATCGCCGTGGAAGAAGCGGTTACGATGGAACACGATGTGCTCGCGGCGCAGGCGAATGAGCTCGCGCACGAATTTCAGAAGCTCCCAGCCGTTGTTGTCGATGGTATCCCAGTCGATCCAACTTATGTCGTTGTCCTGGCAGTAGGCGTTATTGTTACCCTTCTGTGTGCGGCCGAACTCATCGCCCGCAAGCAGCATGGGCACACCCTGGGAGAGCAGCAACGTCGCCAACAGGTTGCGTTTTTGCTGCAGGCGTAATCGGCGAATGACGGCATCGTCGGTGGGGCCCTCCGCACCGCAGTTCCAGCTGTGGTTGTTGTCCGTGCCGTCGCGGTTGTCCTCGAGATTCGCCTCGTTGTGTTTCTGGTTGTAGCTCACGAGGTCCTCGAGCGTGAAGCCATCGTGCGCTGTGACAAAGTTGATGCTCGCCCAAGTACGGCGACCCTTCCTATCGAAGATGTCGCTCGAGCCGGTGATGCGGGAGGCAAGCTCGCCGATCAGACCGGCATCGCCCTTCCAGAAACGACGTACCGTGTCGCGATAGCGGTCATTCCACTCTGCCCAACCCGGCGGGAAGCCGCCGAGCTGGTAGCCACCTTCACCCACATCCCAAGGCTCGGCGATCAGCTTGACGCGCGACAACACAGGGTCCTGGCGCACGGCGTCCAGGAAACCGGACTGGCTGTCGAAAGCCGCGCGCTCGCGCGCCACAGTGACCGCGAGATCGAAGCGAAAGCCGTCGACGTGCATTTCCTCCACCCAATAGCGCAGTGAATCCATCACCAGCTGCAACACCCGGGGGTGGTGCAGGTTGAGTGCGTTGCCGCAGCCGGTAAAGTCGATATAGTGGCGTTCTTGCCCCTCGATCAGACGGTAGTAGGACACATTGTCGATACCACGAAAGCTCAGCGTCGGTCCCATGTGATTGCCCTCGGCGGTGTGGTTGTAGACCACATCGAGAATCACTTCGATACCGGCGTCGTGTAGCAGTTGTACCAGGGTCTTGAACTCGCCGAGCGTGCCGCTGCTCAAGTAACGAGGTTCGGGCGCAAAAAACGCGATCGGGTTGTAGCCCCAGTAATTCCTCAGACCCTTATCGTGCAGTGCCCGTTCATCGACGAAGGCGTGGATCGGCAACAACTCCACGGCGGTGATTCCGAGATTGCCCAGGTATTGGATGACCTGTGGCGCGGACAGCCCGGCAAACGTGCCGCGCATATCTTCCGGCAGCTCCGGATGGCGCATGGTGAATCCGCGCACATGCATTTCGTAAACGACGCTCTCATGCCACTCTTTGCGTGGCGGCCGGTCTTCACCCCAAGTGAATGCCGTATCGACAACCCTGCACTTGGGCATCCAACGGGCGTTGTTGCGGGTATCGAATGACAGGTCTTCATCTTTGTTGCCCACTTGGTAACCGAAGTGGGCGTCGTCCCATTGCAGCGCCCCGGAAAGTCCCTTGGCGTAGGGGTCCATGAGCAACTTATGATGATTGAAGCGATGACCACGCTCAGGATCATAAGGGCCGTAAACGCGATAGCCGTAGAGCTGACCCGGTCGTGCATCCGGCAGGTAGGCATGCCAGACCTCGTTGGTGTACTCGGGGAGCTCTACGCGGTTGAGCTCGCGCTGACCGGACTTGTCGAACAGGCAGATCTCGACCTTTTCCGCATTCTCCGAGAACAGGGCGAAATTGACGCCCTTGCCATCCCAAGTTGCGCCCAGCGGATAAGGCTCACCTGGCCACACGCGGATCGTCTTGTTTCTGGTAATCATCGTCCTCAGGTCTTATTCATTATTGTTTAGAGCGAGGAGAGGTTCATCGTGTGGTGCCAGGTGCCAGGGCGAACGTTATACGGAACGTGTGGACCCGGCAATGACTTTCTGCACGCAATCCAGGCACGGGCGACGTCTACTTACCGGCTCCAGCATCGCCGTTGCCCGAGGTCTGATCAGGACCCCGCAGCAATGCCAGGATGCCCTTAAGCGGTATGACTGCCCAATCGGGGCGGTTGTTGAGCTCATAGCGCAGCTCGTACAGGGCCTTCTCGAGCGCAAAGAAATCGATCAACGCATATGCTTGTTCGTGTTGCATCGGGTAGGCTGGGCAACCCTGGATTGCTTGTTGGTACCCGGCCAGAAACGCCGCCGCTGTGTTTTTCTCCCATTGGTACGCGAATGCCTCGAGGACGGCGCTATCACCAGCATGGCCGGCGCTGAGCTTGAAAAGCGCTGCATGGGCAGCATAGCTAAAGGAACGCAGCATGCCGGCCACGTCTCTCAGCGGCGAGTGTTTGCTGCGGCGTTGCGCCAGTGGGCGTGCCGGTTCACCCTCAAAGTCGATGATCACGAAATCGTTTTGTGCCAGCAGCACTTGCCCTAGATGGAAATCGCCGTGATAGCGGGTCTTACTTGCCCTTACTTCGGTCGGTATGGCATCGGTGATGTGACTCGCGAGCTCGTCAGCACGCTGCAACAGCGCGCTGGCGTCACCCGCAGCCGCTGCCGGAAGGTCAGCAACCCGCGGTCTAAGCAGGTCCAGCGTTAACCGCAGCTCATCTTGTACGCGGTTAATCCAGTCGGTGACGTCGTCACTGCCGACCGGTTCGGGGTCAAAATCCCCATTACCGGTTCGCGTTGCCAGCGCTTGGTGCAGCTCCGCTGTGCGTACGCCGAGAGTGTGGATCAACGTAAGATAGCCGCCGTGCGCTTCCTCGGCAGGAATAGGCACCTCGTGGACGTTGGCGTGTCGCTCCTCAAGAAAACGTTCCAAATAGTTGATCGTGTACGACCAACCGTCGCCCTGATTCTTCACGTAACCTTGCAGCACAGCGAGCGTGATACTGGTGCCATCGTCGCCCTGATACTCGAGCGCGCCGGCGATCGGAGCGATGTTGGCAAAGCGTGCGACCTCGGTGAGAAAGCAACCGATCTCGAACTCCGGGTTGATGCCGACTTGCAGTCGACGGTAGCCCTTTAGAAACACCCGATCACCGAACGCTACCGTGGTGTTGCTGCCTAGCGCGCCGGGCGGTTGTGCTGTAGCTTGAGAGATGTCGCCGCCCACGAGCTCATCAAACAGAGTGGTTGCCGAAAAGCGCAACACCCCGTTACTGCATCGCATTTCCACGCCCGTGCGCATCGCCTCGAGCACACTTCGGCAGAATGCTTCATCCGCGAAGGCATCGCCCAGGGCCCCCAGACGCGCCTTTTCCCGGACCTTCGCCAAGGTAAACGGCTGTAGGGCACGCATACGCGCTTCCTCGCCGTCCTCCCACAGTAGCGACAACGGGGCGAAATACGTTTGCGTCGCACCACCGCTGCTTTCGATCGCGAACAGCGCCAGCAGCCAGCTGCCGTGGTCGCTACGCCACTCGACATACTCAGTCAGTGACACGCGCTCTATCGCTTCCCCCTTGGCCGCGAACCAACGCTGGGCGGCAATGAATCGCGGCAACACCTCGCGTTCTAGTTGCGCCCTGACCTTGTCGGCGAGCGCAATGCGCCAGGGATCGACGAGCTCGCGAAAGAAGCTGTGCCAGCCATCGAACAATACCAACACCGGCAGGTCCTCCGGCGGCAAGCGCTCCGCATGCCACTCCGGCACTTGCTCGTCCGATGCCAGCAAGAACCAGTAGAAGCCATGCCCCGGCAAGGTGAGCAGATACGGCAACTCTCCAACCGGTGGAAACGGGGTACGTCCCATCATCTCAACCGGTACGCGCCCCTTGAAACGGCTAAGGTCGAGCTCCACTGGTTGAGCCGAGCGTGACAGGTTGGCGACGCAGAGAATGGATTCATCGCCGTACTCGCGCAGGTAGGCGAGAATCTTGCGGTTGCCTGGACGCAGGAACTTGAGCGTGCCGCGGCCGAACGCGTGGTAGCCCTTACGTACGTCCAGCACGCGTCTCATCCAGTTCAGCAACGACGAGGTGTCGCGGCTTTGTGCCTCGACGTTCACCGCCTCGTAACCGTACAAGGGATCCATAACCGGCGGCAGGTACAGGCGCTGCGGATCGGCCCTGGAGAAACCAGCATTGCGGTCAGGGCTCCATTGCATTGGCGTGCGCACCCCGTTGCGATCGCCGAGAAACACGTTGTCACCCATGCCGATCTCATCGCCGTAATAGATAATGGGTGAGCCAGGCATGGATAGCAGCAAGCTATTCATCAGCTTGATCTTGTCCGGGTTATTCTCCATCAATGGTGCCAGGCGCCGGCGGATACCGAGGTTAATACGCATACGCGTGTCCGCCGCATACATCTGGTACATGTAGTCGCGTTCCTTGTTAGTCACCATCTCGAGCGTGAGCTCGTCGTGATTTCGCAGAAAAATCGCCCACTGACAAGATTCGGGGATATCGGGTGTTTGCTGCATGATCTCGACGATGGGATGGCGGTCTTCCAGTGCGATGGCCATGTACATGCGTGGCATCAGTGGGAAATGATAGGCCATGTGACACTCGTCGCTGTCACCAAAATACTCGCGTACGTCCTCCGGCCACTGATTGGCTTCGGCCAGAAACATGCGGTTCTTGTAGTGTGCATCCACTACGTCGCGCATTTGTTTGATGACCGCATGGGTCTCAGGAAGATTCTCGTTGTTGGTGCCGTCGCGTTCGCACAAGTAAGGGATAGCGTCCAGGCGTAACCCGTCCACGCCCTGGTCCAGCCATAGACGCATCAAGCGCGTCACTGCCCGTACGACTTGTGGGTTGTTGAAGTTGAGGTCCGGCTGGTGCGAAAAGAAACGGTGCCAGTAGTAGGCCTGTGCTATCTCGTCCCACGCCCAATTGGATTTTTCCGTGTCGGTAAAAATGATGCGAGTCTCCGGCCACTTCTTATCGTTGTCGCTCCAGACATAGAAATTACGCTTCGACGAATTCGCCGGAGCCTTGCGTGCCGCCTGAAACCACCGGTGCTGATCGGAAGTATGGTTGATGACGAGCTCGGTGATCACCCGCAGGCCGCGCCGGTGGGCCAGGCGCACGAAGGCGCGAAAGTCCCTGCGCGTGCCGTAGTCCGGGTAGATGTTGCGATAATCGGCGATGTCATAGCCGTCATCGCGCATCGGCGAGGGATAAAAGGGCAGCAGCCAGATGGTGTTGACGCCCAGTGCCTGGATGTAGTCGAGCTTCTGAATGAGACCGCGAAAGTCGCCAATGCCGTCATCATTGCTGTCGTAAAATGCCTTGACGTGCAACTGATAGATGACCGCGTCTTTGTACCACAGCGGGTCATCGGCAAGAGGGGAGCGCTTGTCGTTGGCCGGCATACGAGTTGTTTGTTACATGAAGTAGTCGAAATCGTGTTCTGAGCGCACGCGCCGCCGCAGGCGGAAGATGTGAGCGGACACGACCTGGGGATTCAGCTCGACATAGTTGCGCGCGCCGTGCCACAGGTAACGCGCATCGGTCAGTAGATCGTGCACCTGGTACGGCTGTTGCGCTTCTAGACCGAAATCTTCCAGCGGCAGCTCGACCCACCCGGACTGAGTGTGGTGCGGATCGAGATTGACAACCATCACGATAATATTGCTCAAGTCATCGGTTGACTTGCTGTAGCAGATGAGCTGCTCGTTATCGACTGTGTGGAACAATAGATTGCGATCGCGTTGCAGGGCCGCGTTCTCGCGGCGTACTTGATTCACCCGCGCGATCAGTTCTTTCAAGCTATCGGGGCGCTGCAGATCCCAGGCTCGTATCTGGTATTTTTCCGAGTCCAGGTACTCTTCGCTGCCGAGCTCTCGTGCTCGACGTTCCCAGAGCTCAAACGCCGGTCCGTAAATGCCGTAGTTCGCCCCCAACGTTGCTGCCAGCACAAGACGCGCTACAAAAGCGGGGCGTTCGCCAAACTGTAGGTAGGCATGCAGGATGTCCGGGGTATTCGGCCACAGGTTGGGGCGAAAGTACTCGTGCACCTGCGTTTGCGTCAGCTCCGTAAAATACTCAGTGAGTTCCCACTTGGTGTTGCGCCAAGTGAAGTAGGTGTAAGACTGTGTAAAGCCCGCTTTCGCCAGCCGGTACATCACCTTCGGTCGAGTGAAGGCTTCCGACAGAAATACCACATCTGGGTGCTCGCTTTGCACCTCGCCGATAAGCCATTCCCAGAAGGCCAAGGGTTTCGTGTGGGGGTTATCGACGCGAAAGATCGTCACCCCTTGCTCGATCCAAAATAACACCACCGATTTCAGCTCTTGCCAAAGCCCCAGCCAGTCCTCGCTCTCGAAATGGATAGGATAGATGTCCTGGTATTTCTTGGGCGGGTTTTCCGCGTACTGTACGGTGCCATCCGGTCGCCAGCGGAACCACTGCGGATGCTGTTTCACGTAAGGGTGATCAGGTGAGCACTGGTAGGCGATATCAAGCGCCACTTCCATACCATGATCCTTGGCCTTGGCAACGAAGCGGCGGAAGTCCTCCAGCGTTCCGAGGTCCGGATGCACGGCCTTGTGCCCACCCTCTTCCGCGCCGATGCCCCAAGGGCTGCCGACGTCGGCCGGCGTGCACACCACCGAATTATTCTTGCCTTTGCGATTGGTGCGACCGATCGGGTGTATCGGTGGAAAGTAAACGACGTCGAACCCCATAGCCGCGACATAAGACAGGTGCGCTTCGCAATCCTTAAACGTGCCATGACGCGTCTCACGCTCGGTGCAGGAGCGGGGAAAGAACTCATACCAGCTGCTGAAACCAGCGCGTGCACGATCCACGGTTACCACGAGTTCTTTGTTGTAATGCACAGCAAACGCACGCCCGTCGTGACGTGCCATCAGTGCAGCGAGTTCTGGCGCGAGCGCCGCACCGCGCTTCTCAGACTGACCTGCATCGCTGCGCAACAATTCAGCGACCGCTTTGAGCTGTTTGGCAGCGGTACCGCTGGCGCGCTGTGCGGCGTCCGCGAGCAATTGCGCGCCGACCTCGAAGGCGACCAGTAAATCCTTGTCGGTTTCTGGGCGCTTGCCCAGATCGTGGCACCATGACTGAAACTGATCGACCCAGGCGCTCACCGTGTATAGGTAGCGTCCCACCTCGTCAACCTTGAACGTGGCGCGCCACCGATCGTTGCCGAGCGGTGCCATCGCGATTTCCGTCCAGGTGTCGTCGATCTGGCGCCGATAGTGCAGCAAACAGGCGATGTGCTCGTGACCATCGGCGAATGCATCGACTTCCACTATGACGCTATCGCCGGCGGTACGCTTGATCGGATAGCGACCGTCATCGATCTGCGGCGTTAGACTCTCGATGACTACGCGCTTGCGCCCATCGATCACGTCGGACTGTGTCACGGGTTTGCCCTTACCCATCTATATATTATGTACTCTCTTCTTCACCGCTGTAGGTGAAGAAAACGATCCCGAGCGGTGGCAACGTCAGCGACAGCGAATGATAGTGCCCGTGCGAAGGTACCGGTACCGAGGCGAGACCGCCGAGGTTACCGTGACCACTGCCGCCATAGAGCGTGGCGTCACTGTTGAGTGCCTCCTGCCACATGCCGGCCTGCGGCACGCCGACGCGGTAGTTATGTCGCGATATCGGCGTGAAGTTGCACACCACCAGCACGCGCTCCGTGGCGGTGTTGCCCTTGCGCAGAAAGGCAAGGGTGCTTTGTTCCCAGTCGTGCACCTCCACCCACTCAAAGCCATCGGTCTGGAAGTCCCGTTCGTAAAGCGCTGGCTGTTTGCGATAGAAATGGTTCAGGTCCTGTAACCAGCGCTTCACGCCGTTATGTTTCTCCTCGCCCAATAGGTGCCAATCCAGACTCCGCTCGTGGTTCCACTCACGCCATTGGGCCAGCTCGGCGCCCATGAACAGCAGTTTCTTGCCCGGATGTCCATACATATAGCCGAGCAGCAGGCGCAGATTGGCGAACTTTTGCCACTCATCTCCCGGCATCTTGCCTATCAGTGAACCCTTACCGTAAACGACCTCGTCATGTGACAGCGGCAGCACAAAGTTTTCCTGGAACGCATACCAGATGCTGAAGGTCAATTGGTCATGATGGTACTTGCGGTAGACGGGGTCATTGGCGAAGTAGCTGAGCACATCATGCATCCAACCCATGTTCCACTTCATGCCGAAGCCGAGACCGCCGACATAATTGGGGCGCGATACCATGGGCCATGCCGTCGATTCCTCGGCAATGGTCTGGATACCGGGGGCTTGCTCGTAGCAGGCGCCATTGAGAGCGCGCAGGAACTCGATGGCGTCGATGTTTTCCCTGCCGCCGAAACGGTTGGGGATCCACTCCCCTGCCTTGCGGCCGTAATCCAAATAAAGCATGGAAGCTACGGCATCGACCCGCAACCCGTCGACATGGTACTTATCGAGCCAGAAGACCGCGCTGCTGGCGAGGATCGATCGCACTTCATTGCGTCCGTAGTTGAATATGCTGCTGTTCCACTCGGGGTGAAAACCCTGTTTCGGATCCGCGTGTTCGAATAGATGCGTGCCGTCAAAGTAGGCGAGACCATGCTCGTCGGCGGGAAAGTGTGAAGGCACCCAATCGAGCACCACGCCGATGCCATTGCGGTGCAATTCGTCAACGAGCAGCATGAAGTCCTGCGGCGTGCCGTAGCGTGCCGTGGGCGCGAAGTAACCGGTGGTCTGGTAGCCCCACGAGCCGTAAAAAGGATGTTCCGTCACCGGCATAAATTCGACATGGCTGAATCCCATCTCGTGCACATAGGCCGTGAGCCGCTCGGCCAGTTCGCGGTAGCTGAGAGAGCGGTTGTCCTCTTCCGGAACGCGCTGCCACGAACCCAGATGCACCTCGTAAATGGACCAGGGAGCGTTGAGGGTGTCGGTCCGCTGGCGGGTCTGCAACCACTGGCCGTCCCGCCAATCGTTGCTCAAATCCCACACGACGGAGCCGGTGCGTGGGGGCTTCTCGCAATAAAAGGCGAATGGGTCGGCCTTGTCGACTTCATAACCCCCGTCACGGGAAACGATGCGATACTTGTATAGGCTCCCTTGGGCAACGCCAGGCGCGAAACCTTCCCAGATCCCCGATTCGTCATGGCGCGCTTGCAGGGGCTGAACGTCGGCCGACCAGTCATTGAAATCACCGATGACCGAGACGCGCGCGGCGTTTGGTGCCCACACCGCGAAATACGTGCCTTTAACGCCGTCGATCTCCGCAAGGTGTGCCCCGAGCTTGTCAAACAAGCGCGTGTGCAGGCCCTGCTTGAACAGGTAAATGTCGTAATCCGTGAAGTGGTTGCCGACGCTGACGCGCTCTTTCGACTTTGTTTTTCCTCGGGCCATAGGCTTCCTTTGTGGCGATCTCTTGTATTTCGATGAACGCGATAGCCTGATCGGGGATATAGGGCGCCTGATGTTTCGCGTTTCGCTGCAGGTAATCCCGCGAGGCGAATCATGGTCTTGCGCAAGATCTGTGTTACTTGTCTGACTCGCTCTTGCGAGCTTGGCGCTGTCCCCGCGGGTGCTGTGTAAGCGCTCTTGGGCGACCGCTATTGCGGGCAGTGCATCGAAGTGTTGTTTTGCCGATATAGAATTGATTGCCTCAATAATAGTATCGTACCGCGCGCCAGCGGCCGGACACAAGGTCGGGCACTCTCCGCCGCTTGGTCTATTATCGAAGTAGAAAAAAGCGCTCGTTACTATGACCCCAGAAGCAAGCATCGCCTATTTCTCGATGGAGATCGGCCTTGAGTCGGCTATGCCGACCTACGCCGGCGGGCTGGGCATACTCGCAGGCGACACCATCCGTTCGGCGGCGGATCTCGGCATTTCCATGGTGGCGATGTCGTTAATCGCCAGAAACGGTTACTTCCATCAGCAGATCGACAAGAGCGGTTGGCAAATGGAGGAACCGGTGTTTTGGTCGGTAGATGACTATCTGCTTGAGATGCCGCAACGCGTGAGCGTCACCATAGAAGGGCGTCCCGTGATCGTGCGCGCGTGGAAGTACGACGTCAAAGGGACGGGCGGACATAACGTACCTGTGTATTTTCTCGATACTGACCTGGAAGAGAATTCCGCAAGCGATCGGACACTGACTCACTATCTTTACGGAGGTGATCGGCATTACCGCTTGTGCCAGGAGGTCGTTCTCGGGATCGGCGGTATCCGCATGTTACGTGCCCTTGGTTATCACGAGGTGCGCCGATATCACATGAACGAAGGACACGCCAGCCTGCTGATTCTCGAGCTGTTAATGGAGCGCGCCAAGGCACTAGGTGACGCGGTCATCACCAAAGAGCACATTGACGCCATAAGGCCACGTTGCGTGTTTACTACGCACACGCCGGTAGCTGCTGGGCACGATCAGTTTTCACTAGAATTGGTGCACCAGGTGCTGGGGCCCGCCGGTCCGTTCGCGGAACGCGAACAGCAGTTCTGCTGTGACGGCGTACTCAACCTGACTTATCTCGCGATCGACAACAGCGGCTACATAAACGGTGTCGCCAAGAAGCACGGTAAGGTCTCGCGCGATCTATTTGCCGGGTATCCAATAGACTCTATTACCAATGGTGTGCACTTGCCTACCTGGGCGTGTGACACCATGCAACGGTTGTTCGACCACTATATTCCGGATTGGCGCACCGATAACTCCAGCCTGCGACATGCCGTGAGTATTCCGAGCGCGGAGATCTGGGATGCCCATGAGACCTCGCGGCGGCAGTTGATCGATTATGTAAACCGCACCACCAATAGCGGCATGGACTTCGATGTTATGACTCTGGGTTTTGCCCGGCGCGCCACCGCCTACAAGCGCCCCGATCTGCTATTCCGGAATCCGGACCACTTGCGAAGGTTGGTGCAACAGGTGGGCCCGATTCAGATAGTTTATGCGGGCAAGGCGCACCCCGCCGACCACCATGGCAAAGAGTTGATCCAGCAGATCCATCGCATCAGAGATACGCTGAAAGATACGGTTAAGATCGCTTATCTGCCGGGATATAACATAGCGTTGGCCAAGCTCATGACTGCTGGCGTCGATCTCTGGTTGAACACGCCGCAACCACCGCTTGAGGCATCCGGCACAAGCGGCATGAAGGCGGCTATTAATGGCGTGCCCTCTCTCAGTATTCTCGATGGCTGGTGGGTCGAAGGCTGCATCGAAGGTGTTACCGGCTGGGCGATCGGTGACGCCAGTGATTCCGCGCATCAACCGGAAGAGGATGCGCACGCGCTTTATGCCAAGCTGGAACAGCTGATCGTACCCATGTATTACAGCAGGCGCGACGAATTCGCCGTTGTCATGCGCAATGCAATCGCAATCAATGGCTCATTCTTTAATACCGAGCGCATGCTCCATCAGTACGTCATGAAAGCCTATTTCAAGTAACGGCGTATGGCACAACCGGCCTTTCCCGATGTAACGGTGATCCTCGGCGATACACGCCTGGCTGATAGCATGAAGCGCGGCGGTCGGTTCAACACCGAGGATTTCGAAGCCTTCGAGCGCATGAAGCAGGCGTTACGGGCACTCACGCAGTATCGCTTCCGCTTCCTTGACGACCATGCCACGATGCTGAGCGATCTACTGACGCAACCACCGGCGTTCGTGCTGAATTTCTGCGACACCGGTTTCCGCAACAATCCCTCGCAGGAAGCTAATATACCGGCATTCCTGGAGATGCTCGGAGTGCCATACAGTGGCGCGCCTTCGGCTTGCCTGACATTGTGTTACGACAAGGGTTTGGTACGTTCGCTTGCTAACACTCATGGCATCCCGGTACCGGCTGAGGTATACCTGCAGGCGAGCGAGCCGATTGCACTGGACAATGTACGGTTTCCCGCGTTCATTAAGCCCAGTTGCGGCGACGGTAGCATCGGTATCACGCGTGGGTCTTTGGTGTGCGACGCGCGCGAAGCGCAGACCTATATCGAGGGGTTGTGTCGTCAGTTCCCCAGGGGCGCCGTGTTGGTGCAGGAGTTTCTCTCGGGACCCGAGTACAGCATTGGTTTGATCGGCAATCCCGAAGCAGGGTTCACTGTGTTGCCGACGCTGGAAGTGGACTATCGTGGCCTTGATCCGCAGTTGCCGCGCATTCTCGCCTATGAGTCAAAAGCGGATCCGGCCTCACCCTACTGGACGGATATCAAGTTCCATCAGGCAAGGATCGACGAAAGCACGCAGCGCAACCTGGTCGACTATTCGCGCCGTTTGTTCCAGCGGCTCGGTTGCCGCGATTACGCGCGTTTCGACTTCCGCGCCGATGCCGACGGTCAAATCAAGTTGCTAGAGGTGAATCCCAACGCCGCCTGGTGTTGGGACGGGAAGCTCAACATGATGGCAGGTTTTGCTGGTCAAAGTTACAGCGCCTTCTTGCAACTCATCCTGGAGGCAGCGCAAGTGCGGGTGGCTGCGAGCCACTGAACCGCCGCACTACGTCATACCAAGTCACGCGCGATAACCTCGTCCCAGCTGCGCGAGAACGTGAGCTCGTTGCTCTCATAAGTGCTCAAGTCAGCTTTTAGGTGAAACGCCTCTTTGGTCGCCGAAAATTGCGTATGCGTTTCGATTCTCGTCGACCAGCTACCCCGGCGCAGCAGGGTTTTCTGAATAATCTCGGCCTTGGCCGACAGCGGGTCAGTTTCGCCGATGCGAAATCGCTTCAGGATCGTGTAACCGACATCGAGATCGATCGCCTCCACGCGTGCCAATGCTGCGCCTTCGAATTCCCCGCCGTCGCTGAAGATCGTATAGATCGTTTCGTTCGTTGCCAGATCACGCTCGATGGTGCGTTTAAACGGTGCCGGCCGCAGCTTGGTATGCTCCAGCGGCGGTGCCCGTTCGGGCGGTGGAAACGCCGCGAGCGTGGCATCCTCGGAAGCCGGTGGGCGCACCGGCAAGCACAACTCGCCGACCCCGGTGTACAGGGTGAGGGTGACCGGCACGGGCGATGGCCAGCTGATCGGCCAGTAGCTAGTCGATATCGCCACACGCAGGCTGTGACCGGCGGAGAACGCGTGGGCGATGTCGTTGAGCTTTAGCTCCACGCGATAACGTTTGCCAGGTTCGAGTGGTTGTGGTTGCTCGTGACTCGAACGATGCGCGAGATTCAACATTCCGTAAGTGACGCGGGTCGACGCCCCGTCGGGTGCAACGTCGTTGAGGCGCACGGCGATGAACGCCTGCGGTTGATCGACGGCGAGCTCCAAGCGAACGATCGGCGCTCCGAATATCTCCAGCGCCTCGGTCAAGGGTTCGGAATCGAAGCTCAACGACTTGCCATCATCCTCGCGTTGATCCGTGGGCATTTCTCCCTCGGCACCGAAGGCGCACCAGTCACCGCTCGTGAGACCCATGGTCTGCGGCGACTGGAAATCTAGCGTGTTTTCCGGCTCGCGGACCTGAGCCAACTTGCCGGTGTTGAGGAAATAGCGTTGAGCGTTGATCCGCGGTGACGGCCAGGTCGCTTCAGCGATCCACCGTCCCGGTCGTTGCTCGTAGAACGCCTGCGGCGAGACGCTGTCCTGCAGCCAAGCGCGCAGCATTGGCTCCTGCATGATGCCGTTGTCAATGCCCTTGAGCCAGTGATCCCACCAGCGCAAGGCCTCCTGCAGGAAACCGATGGCCGGGCCCGGCACGCCGTCGTGCGGGAAGGTGTGCGCCCACGGACCGATCAGGCCCTTGCGCGGCACCTGTAGGCCCTCAAGCAGCCGCGGGATGGCGTTTGAATAGGCGTCGGCCCAACCGCCGATGGCATAGACTGGGGAGTTGATTTGGCCGAAGTCCTCGCACACAGAACCGTGCTTCCAGTAGTCGTCGCGGCGCTGATGTTGTAACCACAGCGCCGGAAATAACGTCGCATGCTCGAGGCGCTCGAGCCACATCTGGCGCCAGCGCTCGCCGACGATGTCGGGATCTGGCGGAAATGCATTGTAGGTTAACAGTACCGAACCCCACGTTAGATTCTCATTCAACAGACAGCCGCCCATATAGTGGGCATCGTCGGCGTAGCGATCGTCGGTAGAGCAGAGTGTAATGATGGCGCCGAGCTCAGCCGGCTGACGCGCGGCCACTTGCAGCGAATTAAAACCGCCCCAAGAGATACCCATCATGCCGACGGCGCCGGTACACCAGGGCTGCGAAGCGATCCAGCGAATCACTTCGACGGCGTCATCATGCTCCTGCTCGGTGTACTCATCGGCCAGCAAACCGTCGGAGTCACCGGAGCCGCGTAGGTCCACGCGCACGGCCGCATAGCCGTGTCCGGCGAAGTAGTAGTGCATCGGTTCATCGCGCGCGCGCGTAAAATCGCGCTTGCGGTATGGGATATATTCGAGGATCGCTGGCACCGGCGAAGCTTCGGCATCCTCGGGCAGCCAGATGCGTGCCGCCAGGCGGCAACCGTCGGACAGGCGTATCCAGCTGTTCTCAATCTCGCGCACCCGGCGCGGAAACGACTCTACGACCTTGCTCATGTGCGGTCCAGGCAAACCCGGTGCAGCACTATAGCAGGGCGGCGAGCGCTGCGGGTAACTCGGAGGATGAACGAGCGCCTCACTAGGCGCAAAGCGTTACGACTGTGCAGCGACGACTCGCGTCGACTTTGGTTTGCGCGTGCGTAGTTTTTGCGTAGACCAGAATTCCAATGCCAGCCGCTCGCGCGCTTCTAGGCCGGCCTCGAGATCCCAGCAATTGACGATTGCAAGCCGGAATCCCCCGGGAGGCATCGCGTGCATCTTCGGTGGTTTGTCCTCGTGGAAAGTGATCTGCACGCTCGATATTCCCGATCGTTGCAACAACGCGTCGATCACGTTGCGATCCACCTTGCGGTAGCGTAGGCCATGGCCGCCGAAAAGCACCACGCTGTAACCCGTACGCCGGTCACTGTCAGTGAAACTCCAACGATGATGCGCGTAGAGCTCGACGACGCTTTCGACCCAGCCTGCGCCGTAGAGATCGACCCACTGGTCGGCGAAGCGCAGATGACATTCGATGATTTTGCCGCCGATAGTCTCGAAGTTAATCATCCCCGAGTAACCCTGCAGGTTGCGGCGCAACCATTCGCCGCAGTACTCCTCCAGCCCTGGGCGTGATTCAGCCAGTACGGTCCAATAATCGAACATGCCATTGCGCAACGGTTTGCCGATGACGTGTCGCCACCAGCGGGGTTCGCCGTCCACCACCGCTACGTCGGTGCTTACATGTTCGCCGGTGAGCAGCGGCATCCACATGTGTCCTGGGGCATGCTGGCGCTGGTACTCGTCCGCCGACTCGATCACTTTGGTGCCCGACCCCATGCCGCGCATGTTGTAGATCGGTTTGCTGAAAACCGGAAACCGCGGTGGCATCACCCCGTGTGGACCGTGCTCGAGCCCCTGGGTGGCGCAGATCAGTAGCTTGTTGTAGACCCAACAGTAGCGCGGATAAAACTGATATGAGTCGGCATCCTCGGTTGGTACGTTGACATCATCCGGGCACGCAACGCCCTCGAAATACTGCATGCGCCAGGGATCTCTTTCAATGATAGGCATATAGGCCCTTTTTGACGGTCATAGACTCAATCCGAATCTAGTCGGCACTCGCCCGTTCAGCAAGATAGCCGGCGATGCCATCAGCTCATGAAACTCGCCTTGATGCCATCGACGATGAACTGAACTGCCAAGGCGGCAAGAATGAGACCGAACAGCCGGCTTATCACATTGGCGCCGGTTTCTCCCAATAAATGCATGATGCGCGGTGCCAACAACAATGAAAGCAACGTCGATGCCAGCACGGCAAACAGTATACCGATCATGCCTGCGAATATGAGACTCTGCTTCGCGGAGGAAGCCATCAACAACACCGTCGTCAGCGCGCCGGGGCCGGCAATCAGGGGGAAGGCCAGCGGAAAAACAGACACGTCCTGCTTGTGTTCGGCTTCTTCCTGCTCGCGCGTAGTGGTTGAGCGAAGACCCGATTGTCGAGCGAACACCATATCGATCGCCAGGAGAAAAAGTAGCGCGCCGCCCGCGATGCGAAACGCCGGGATACTAATATTGAGGCGGTGTAGTAGATCATCACCGATCAGAAAGAATATGAGCAGGATAACCGTCGCCAGCGCCGTGCCCCTGAGCGCGGTTCTTCTTTGCTGAGATGTGCTCAGATCGCGGGTCAGCGTGAAAAAAATCAGCGCGACTCCGATCGGATCAACAACGACGAACAACACCACAAATGCGTTAAGCAGAGATTCCATCAACACCCAGTTTACCGGCGCAGCATCCGATTGTTGAGAGCAGTTGCGATAGCCGGGCCGTAGTCATTTCAACTTGAGCTCCGGTTCCACCTCCGCGCGTGGATCCATCTCGAGCGCGACCTGAGAGGTGCGCACCATCGGCACGAAAGCGCCCTGCGCGTCCGTAGGCACGGGAGCACGTACCGACATTCGATAGAGCCCGAATAGCGCGAGCGCCAGCTGTGTGGTGGCGAAATAGATGAGCAGGCTGCGTGGTCCAAGCACGTCCATCAATGCCCCAATCACCGTGGGAGCGGCGGCGGCACCGATGCCGTATACGAGCAACAGCCCGCTCGTGGCACTGAGCACCTGTGCCGGTTGCAGGTGATCGTTTACGTGAGAGACCGTGAGCGAATACACGGAGAAGGCAAAGCCGCCGTAGAGAAAGGTGCTCGCCAACAACGCCAGCGATGAGAGCTTGGCTACTTGAAATGCCACTAAAGCGCATGTTGCCGCCGAAAAGCACACGAAGACAAGCACAATGCGACGGTCATAGCGATCGGAAAGACGTCCAATTGGCCACTGCAGCAATGCTCCGCCGACGATGGTGGCGGTCATGAACGCGGCTACACCCGAGGCGGACATGCCGATGCCGTGCGCAAATACGGCGCCCATGCCCCAAAAGGCGCCCTGACTCAAGCCGGAGATCATGGTGCCGATAAAACCCAGCGGCGAGACGGAATACAGACCGCGCAGGTGCAGATGCGGTACGTCGACGGGGGTGGGTTCGCGTACGTTCGTTAACGCCACCGGTACGAGCGCGAGCGAGTACAGTATCGCCACCAATCCGAACAGCGTGAAACCGCTGACGTTACTGGTGGCGAGCAGCAGTTGCCCGGCTGCCATCGCCGTAAGATTGACGGTCGTGTAGGTGGCGAAGATGCGTCCACGGCGTTCGTTGGGCGCCAGCGCGTTGAGCCAACTCTCCATCACCATGAACAAGCCGACCATGCTGATGCCGTTGATCGCACGCAGTACACCCCACACCAGCGGATGCACCAGCAAGATGTGCACAATCGCCACCGCCGAGGCCACCGCGCCCATGGCGGCAAAAGCCCGTATGTGACCGACGCGCCTGATGATCGGGGGACACACGAAGGTGCCGAGAATGAAGGCGAGGAAGTAGGCCGACATAACACCGCCGGTGGTGGCGTCGGTGAACCCTTCGACGCTGGCGCGCACACCGAGCAAGGTGCCAAGCAGGCCGTTGCCGCCGAGCAAGACCCCCATTCCCAGCAGCAGGGTGGAGATGCGTGCAATTGTTGAAACCATCGTTGTTAGCGCGTGACGTCCCCTTTGATAATATCAATCATAACTTGCCGATGAGTCGGGAGGATATGGATGATCGTAATGAAGTTTGGCGGTACTTCGGTCGGCAGCGCCGAGGCAATACGCCGTGTTGGCGAAATCGTGGCGCAGGGGTTGCCGCGCAAACCCGCCGTGGTGGTTTCGGCTGTGTCCAAAGTGACCGATCGATTGCTGGACTCGGCGCGCCGGGCGCAACGGCGCGCTGCAACTGTGGATGAGTTGCTCGAGCCGCTGCGGGCAACACACCAGCAGATCCTATCAGAGCTGCGACTACCGAAACGGCTGGTCGACCCAGACTTCGCGCGTTTAGGCGAGGCACTGCGTGGCATCTATCTACTGCGGGAGCTGACCCCGCGTTCGCTGGATTACGTCGTGTCATTCGGCGAGGTGTGCTCGGCTAAGATAATGGCAGCGCATCTCACTGCGCGAGGGATACCAGCGCGTCAATGGACCGGGTGGGAAGTCGGTGTCGTAACGGACGACGAGCATGGCGAGGCCAATGTGCTGGACGAGACTTACACGCTGGTCAAGAAGAACCTGCAAGGCGAGCTAGGCAAACGAGTACCGGTCGTCACCGGCTTTCTCGGCCGTACGCGTGCCGGTCAGCGCACCACTCTCGGTCGCGGCGGCAGCGATTATTCGGCGGCGGTCATCGGACGCGCCCTACGCGCGAAAGAGATACAGATCTGGACGGACGTCAACGGTATTATGAGCTGCGATCCGCGCATCGTTGCGGACGCTTACACGCTGCGTACCCTTACCTTCGCTGAGGCGGCGGAGCTCGCCTACTTCGGCGCTAAGGTGTTGCATCCTCGAACGGTGGAGCCGGCTGTAGACGTGGGAATACCGGTGCGCATCGTCAACACCTTCGCACCAGACGATGCGGGTACGCTTGTTGTTAAGAAATCGCAGGGTGGAACGGAGCACGTGGTCGAGGGGCTGGCGGTAAAGCCGGGTAACCTGCTCGTTAATGTCACGTCGATGCGCATGCTAGACGCCGAGGGTTATCTCGCCTGGGTGTTCGGTGTACTAGCAAAACACAATGTCAATGTGGACTGCCTGGCCACCAGCGAGGTGAGTATCAGCCTGACAGTGGACAAGCGCTACGAACAGCAAGTAAAGGAGGCGACGCAAGAGTTGCGTCACTACGCGCGTGTCACCATTCACCGCGGTCGTTCCATCATCTGTGTGGTGGGCGAGGGCATGCGCGTGCGTCCCGGTGTGGCTGGCGAGGTTTTCGGCGTGACTGGACGCGAGGGTATCAATGTCGAGCTTATCTCCCAGGGTGCATCGGAGCTCAACCTAACCTTTGTGGTAGCCGATGCCCACGCCGAACGTGCGCTACAGGCTTTGCACGATCACTTCCTTAAGGCGCAGCAACCACAGCCTTTGCCCGGGGCCGCACCACCAGCTAGCAGACGCGGCCAGCAGACCGGTGCCGCCCACAGCAAGGGGCGAGCGACCCGGAAACTGTCGGTGGATGACTCAACCTGACATCGGTGCATAGGATGGCTTTGCCATAACGCCGTGGAGCAAGCGACAGCTATTCACCATTACTTGGCTATCGCCGCACCCTACATCGAACGCTACGGTTATGCGGCGGTGTTTGGCGGGGTTATGGTGGAGAGTTTCGGCATACCAGCACCCGGTCAATCCCTGGTTATGGCCGGGGCCCTGTTGGCAGCTCAAGGTGAGATGCATATTGCGCTGTTGTTGTTGACCGCATGGAGTGCGGCGGTAATTGGCGACAACATCGGTTACGCCATTGGCCATTTTGGCGGACGGCGCCTGGTGTTGCGCCACGGCCGCTACGTCGGCGTGCGCGCCGATCATCTCGAGCGAGTGGAGCACTTCTTTGCTCGTTACGGCGGCGGCATCGTCGTGGTGGCGCGTTTTTTCGAGGTCCTACGTCAGTTGAACGGCGTCATCGCCGGCACTGCCGGCATGCCATGGTGGCGCTTCCTCGTTTTCAATGCCGCGGGCGCTGCCCTTTGGGTGGGGTTATGGGGTATGGGGGTCTTCTACCTGGGGCGGCACATGGAGCAGGTGCTCGGGGTGTTTAAACGTTTTGAGCCCTACGTCGTCGCCATCGGCGTGCTTGCTTTGGTTGGCCTAGCGGTATTCTTGTTTTGGCGTCGTGCAGGCGGCCCGCATCGTTGAGTGGCTACTTCGCACGCTCGGCGATGCTGTGCAAAACCCATCCAACAACTACCCCTGTTACCAAGACCAGAAAGATCAGCAGCGCGCGCGATAATGAAAAATGCCAAAACAGAAAGGTAATGGTGACGACCTCTGTGTTCTGCAAGGTGAAGAGCGCCACCATGAGCAGCAACGCCAGACCGGTAAAGATTCGAAGCTTGATGTGGATTTTTGAGCGCATCTGCACAGCTCGCTATAACGTATGCGATTGGCACGGCAAGAGTAGCAACGCTTTGTTCGCGCATGGCACGGTCGACCCGGCCTTCATCCTTGCCGCGGCGATAACACCCGGCTCAGCTCGCATGTGACAGCGAACCCCAGGTTTGCCTTAGAAGTCAAGAGTTCCGACCAGCAGAGCGGCGCCGAGTGCACGCGGTTTGCGACGTAAAAAGCGTTTCTTTTCCAGTTGGGCGTGTGATGTTCCAACCCGTTTCGCAGTACCACCGACTTGGCTCGTTCGCTTAGCGCAGATTGTCGCTGTTACAATGAAGCGGGTTGCCGTCATGGCAGCCTGCTGACTTTCAGCACCGGGGAGAACCTAACTCGCGGTCGGCCGATTGGGGTACGCAATCGCCCGACCAGCCCATGGCAGTGAGGAGGATTACTGTGAACAGCCCCAACTGGACAACGACCATAACCGAATCGGTGACCCGGGTAGCAGCCACACTCTACAACTATGTACCCACTATCCTCGGTTCCCTTGCACTGCTCGTTGTCGGTTGGATTGTAGCCACGCTGCTGCGCTCGCTTACTTTTCAGATCGCGTCGCGTGCGTTCGAGCGACTGGCGCGTACGCGGGTAGTTCAGGCTAGACTGCAGCAGTCGCGCACCTATCGCGCCACGCCGACGGCAATCAGCCGCATCGTTTTCTGGGGTGTGTTACTTTTCTTTTTCGCTGCTGCCGTTGAGCTCTTGCGTCTGCAGGCGGTTTCTAACGTGGTGAACGTCGTGGTCGCCTATCTGCCGAGGGCGTTCCTCGGTATCGTGATTGTGTTCACTGGTCTTTGGGCCGGTGAATATGTGCGTGCCGCCCTTGCCCGCACGGCGGCTAACGTGGGAATTGCCCAGGCGGATGCGATCGCGCGTATCGCACAGGCACTGGTGGTTTTCATCGCGATAATCATCGCCGTGGGTCAGATCGGTATCGACAGCACCGTGCTGGTTACTACCCTCGTGACGGTGTTTGCGGCGACACTGGGTGCGGCGGCGCTGGCATTTGGGCTCGGGGCGCATAACACCGTTAGCAATATCATTGCCGCGCACTATGTGCGCAAGGCGTACCGCGTCGGCGATTCTGTACGCATCGGCAAGCAGCAGGGAAGGATCATCGAGATCACGCAGATCGCGGTGCTTCTCGATACCGACGAGGGTCGTGTAATGGTACCTACCCGTCAGTTCAACGAAGAGGTGTCCGTGCTGTTGCCATCGGGGGACTGACGTGCGCGCCATTTCGATCCTGTCAAATGCGTTTCTCCAAGCGCACCCGGAAGATGCCGCGCGCGTGGTCGAACGTCTGCCGCCGAAGGATCAAGCTAGGCTGCTTGCCAATGCCCCCGCTGGCGCAGGCAAAGTGATGGCGCGCATGGCGCCGCCCACGGCGGCGACCTGCCTGGCGTTGATGAATGGCGAACGCGCCTTACATATCGTCAGAGAGCTCTCGCTCGATTTCAGGCTTTCCCTGCTGCGCTGTATGCAGGACCATGACCGCGAGCGGCTATTGCAAGCGTTGGGGCCGGAAGAGGGCGAGCCATTGCGCACGCTGCTGCGCTATCCAGATAACACTGCCGGCGCGTTGATGGATCCCTATCTGCTGAGTGTGCCGGATGACATAACGGCCGGCGAAGCCCTGCGCAGGATGCGATCGTCCCATCGCCCGGTACTGTATTACCTGTACGTGCTCGATCGCGAGCACCGTTTGGTCGGCGTGACGACACTGCGTGAGCTCATGCGGGCTCGGCCGAGTTACGCACTGTCCTCGGTCATGCGGCGTGAGGTTGTGCGCCTGCCGGCTGCGGTACGCAGTGATGACATCGTAAAGAATCCGCATTGGCGCGAGTTTCATGCGTTGCCCGTAGTGGACGAGCAAGGACGTTTTCTCGGGGCAATCCGTCACGAGACCTTGCGCCGTGTCGAGCAGGAGGTAGCGCAGAACTCACACAAGGGCGGTACCGTCGATAC